>CAXPKH010000027.1:0-14210 GCA_964217615.1 Luminiphilus sp. | reverse complement strand
TGGGTAGGCCTGGCGTTCAGCAACGACATTGCTGCGGCCGGCGCGGTTTATCCCGTTAACTTCATGGGGTTGCCGCTGTTGGTGGTGCGCGACCAAAACGGTAGCGCTCGGGTCTTTCATAATGTCTGTCGGCACCGCGGCATGCAGTTAGTGACAGAGCCCGGCGAGGCGGGACTCATGGTGCGATGTCCCTATCACAAGTGGGGCTACGACCTGACCGGCCAGTTAAAAACCACACCCAACGTTGGCGGCATGGGCGTACATTCGATAGCGGGCTTCGATTGTGCGGACCACGCGCTATTCTCAGTGCGGGCGCAGGAGGCTTTGGGCGTCGTTTTTATTAATCTGTCAGGCGACGCACCTGATTTAAGCGTACACCTTCATCCGCTAATAGCGCGCTGGCGCGAGCTCGCGGGTCCCCAGTTCGACCAACAGCTGATCAGCGACACCAGTCCGTTCGGCGCGATGGAACTCGCCGTCTCAGCTAACTACAAACTCGCGGTCGAAAACTACTGCGAGGCTTATCACCTGCCCTTCGTTCACCCAGACCTCAATACCTACTCACCGCTGGATGCTCACTACAATCTTATCGTGGAGCCATTAGCGTCCGGGCAGGGAACTCGGGTCTACGATCTCAGTCGCGGCAACGAAAAACCGCTGCCCACCTTTTCCGGCTGGGACCCGGATCGCCTAAAAACAGCCGAGTATCTCTCGCTCTATCCGAACGTTTTGCTCGGCATTCAGGCGGATCACTTCTTTGTCATCCTCCTGATGTCAGAAGCCGTCGACGAAACGCGCGAACGACTGCAATTTCTCTATGCCTCACCAGAGGCATTAACTGACGAGCACGAAGCCCGACGGCAAAGCCTGCAAGAGGCGTGGCGTATGGTCTTTGCTGAGGATATTTCGGTGGTCGAGGGCATGCAGGCTGGGCGTTCTTCAACCGCATTTGATGGAGGGCTTTTCACGCCGTTGATGGATGTCCCGACTCACCATTTTCACCAGTGGTTCATTAAAGAGTCTTTGCAGAAACCTGTCGGCCTGGCACAAAGACAGCCCTTATAAAAAACCCCGCATACAGCGGGGCTTGTCCACCTGACTGATCTCAGAGTTTTTTATCGAGACAATCGAACAGCTTGTCGTCCTGATCATCTACCCATTTGTCTACCTGATCATCTGACGGTGAACCGCCGTGCTTATCAATCATAGCTTTCGCTGACTTCATCGCCGCAGAGTCTGCCTTGCAGGCCTTCAATGCAGCCATCAATTCGTCCGCCGCGCCCTTGTCAGCAAAGCTCTGTGGCGCCAATGTGGCCCCCAAAAACAATGCCAGCGCGGTGATCAATTGAATCTGCTTCATAGTTACTCTCCTCTATTTCACGTTTGGTTTCTCTTAAAAAACCCAGTTTTTTTGCAATAACTGTTATCGACGCTCCAAAGCCTAACAGAAAATGTCGTTTAACTCGCCGCGACACTCGCTACCCCAAAGTGCTGAATCCGACACATCGCTAGGGACGCAATGAACTACATCCGAGGGTGTTGGCTGACCGTTCCTCCCTCCACAGCGTACTGACCACCCGTGCAAAAACTCGCCTCGTCGGAAGCAAGAAACAGCGCCATTGCCGCCACTTCCTCGACCGTACCCATTCGGTTCATCGGAGACATGCGCTTGCAGGCCTCCTCCACTTCGGGCGCCTGCTCGATCGCTTGCTCAAGAATGCGGGTCAGTGTGGCGCCCGGATGGATAGAGTTGCATCGAATATTTAGGCCAGCCTGTGCACAAAATACCGCCACTGACTTTGTCAGACCCACGACACCCGCCTTAGAGGTGGTGTAGGCCACATCGGGAATCGCCAAATACGAGGTGGACGATGCAGTATTGATGATGGATCCCATCGTGCCGGCGCTATGTTCTCGCATCACCGAAACAGCGGACTGGCAACCTAGCATCATACCCGTGAGATTAATCCCCATTAAGCGGTTCCAGTCTTCTAACGTGACCTGGGTAATATCCAGCGCGGATACAATGCCTGCATTGTTAACCATGACATCGAGGCGCCCGTATTCTGACCTCAGCATGTCCTCCAAATTGCGCCACGCCTCTGGATCACTGACATCAAGATGAACGAAAGTGGCGCCGCAACTCGATGCCACCGCACTCCCCAGCGTTTCATCGATATCAGCCAACAAAACCCTAGCGCCCTCTTGACAAAATCGGCGCACGATACCTGCGCCAATACCCGAAGCACCGCCAGTCACAACGGCCACTTTGTCGGCGATTCGGCCGCTCACGCCACTACCCATGTTTGAGGATCTCTCACGTCGAGCGACCGAAGTTCGTCGAATTCAAGTGATTGAAGCGCAGCTGATTCATGAGCTCCAAGACGTTGAGAATGTTCACTAATACAAGCTTTACTAGAGGCGTCTCTCGCTCGATCTCCTGTTTGACCGTGGCTGCATCAAGCAGCATGATCGAGCAGTCGGATTTGGCGTACACGTTCTTCCCATGATGGCCCGAGGAGAGCAGAGAGCTTTCGCCAAAAAAGTCCGTTTCGCCCAGTTCGGCGAACCGAGCGTTGCGCGCAGTCGTGAGATACACCGATCCCTCAGCGATAAAATAAAGCCCCTTGGCGGGCTGCCCAATGCGATAAATACAATCACCCGCTGTGTAAAGCGAATTAAGTGCGATTCTACGGTAATGCTTAAAAAAGCGATCCTCGAACGTCGCATTCTCGCGCTGTTTTACATCAAACACCCGCGTCACAGAATTCCTGATGACCTCTGCCACCAGAAATCCCGATTTCATTACCGCTGCGCGAATCGTAGCGCCATCAATCGCGATCACTTCAAGCGGCTCTGGCACGATAAATTTCCATTCCCGAGGGCGCTTACTCAGCGCCGCCGCGAGGTAGATCGCGTCTCCTACCGTGAATGTCTGGGTCGATTCGAGCCCATGGGAAAGCACGTCGTCTTCACGAATCAGTGCCTTGCCTTGGGTGATAAAGAAAACCTCGTCACTTTTGCTGAGCTCAGCCGCATCCGTGATCACGCGCTTCTGCGCGTGACCCAAGCTAGCCACCTCATTGAGCAACTGATTGTGGTCAAGCCTATCCATTTGTGATGCCTTAGTCGCTAAGGGTCGCTTCACTGACGCAGGCCGTTTTTTACCCAGCTGCGATGACCCCCGTCCCCTAGGGCCTATGGGCTAAAAAAACCGCACGCTTCCACAAATAGCTTAGGTTCCCAGCCAACATCGCGATAGCCCTTGATATCAGCAAATAGTGACACCTGCGCCCACGTCTGAGAACGTCGTGCTCGCGGCAGAGAAGGTTTATGCGAGCCGGCAAACAACAGAACCGGGGATGCCTTACAATCGTCACAAAATTAAAACTGACTGTTATGACTAGCACTCGACCGCTCTACGTTCACCATTCGGGACCCACCCTGCTGGAGACACCACTCCTGAATAAGGGCAGTGCTTTTTCGCGGGAAGAACGCATCGATTTCAATCTCACCGGCCTGTTGCCTCCGCGATACGAAACCATCTCTGAGCAATTGGATAGGGCGTATCGTCAGTACTCCACCTACCACGAGGCCATTAACAAACACATTTATCTGCGCGGCATTCAGGACAACAACGAAACGCTCTTTTATGCACTGGTCAGCCAATACCTAGAAGAGATGATGCCCATTATCTATACACCCACGGTGGGAGACGCCTGCGAGCAATTTTCGGATATTTATCGCAGTTCTCGCGGATTGTTTCTGGCTTGGGAGGAGCGCGGGCAAATCGATGACATTCTGCGAAACGCCACCAAAGACAAAGTCAAAGTGATCGTAGTGACTGACGGAGAGCGAATACTCGGGCTGGGAGATCAGGGCATTGGCGGCATGGGTATACCCATCGGCAAGCTGTCGCTGTATACCGCCTGCGGCGGCATCAGCCCAGCCTACACGCTACCGGTAATGCTCGATGTGGGCACCAACAACGAAGCGCTTCTGCACGACCCCATGTATATGGGTGCACGTCACCCCCGTGTGAGTGAGGATGAATACGATGAGTTTATCGAGTTGTTCATGCACGCAGCGGAGCGGCGCTGGCCCGGCGTTTTGATTCAGTTTGAAGATTTTGCTCAGGCCAATGCCATGCCAATCCTGAACCGCTACCGCGAGCGCTTCTGTTGTTTCAACGATGACATTCAGGGAACCGCCGCGGTCACCCTGGGCACCTTGCTGGCCGCCTGCCGAGTTTCCGGGACGCCTCTGAAGGCGCATCGCATTGCCTTCGTGGGTGCTGGCTCCGCAGGATGCGGTATCGCGGAAATGCTCATTCGACAAATGACTGAAGAGGGACTGAGCGATAAAGCCGCACGCCGGCAGGTATTCATGGTCGATCGCCATGGCCTTTTAACAGAGGGAATGGCCGATTTGCAGGATTTTCAGCGCTGTCTGGCGCAAAGCAAGGCCGACCTCGCTCAGTGGTCCTGTGCAGGTGAGTGGGCGAACCTCGAGGAAGTGGTCACACAGGCTCGGCCAACCATTCTGATTGGCGTATCGGGACAACCAGGCCTCTTCACCGAATCAGTCATCAGGGGCATGGCGCTAAACACTGAAGCGCCGATTATTTTCCCGTTGAGCAATCCTGTCAGCCGCGCAGAGGCGACCCCAGAAAATATTATTCGCTGGACGGATGGCAAGGCGATTATTGCCACGGGTAGCCCCTTCGGCCCCGTGAGTCACAACGGCGAGCGGCACCCCATCGCCCAGTGCAATAACAGTTATATCTTTCCGGGTATTGGCTTGGGCGTGTTGGCAGTGCGTGCAAACCGCATCAGCGATGAGATGCTGCTGGCCAGCAGCGAAATTTTGGCAGAAGCCTCACCCAGAGGCGCCACGGGTACCGGTGATCTGTTGCCCCCTCTGCAACAGATTACTGATGTCAGCAAGTCAATCGCCTTTGCAGTGGCAAAGGTGGCGCAAGCACAAGGTCATGCGTTGGAAATTTCCGACCCGCAACTCCACGCACGGATCGACAGGATTTTCTGGACACCCCACTATCGCAACTACAAGCGTATTAGCCTGTAGCGCGCATCATCGGCTTCAGCGCACGGGGTCAGCGCCCATCTCGAGGTGCAGTTCGTCGCCGGCATAGGGGTTAGCTCGGGCGACCGCCTCGTTCAGCGAGACCCCCAAACCAGGCTCGGCCGAGGGAATCACGTACCCCTCCTCCCACTGGATTCGAGTTTCAAGTAAAGCTGCATGGAAACCACCCCAAGTTTCTATGCCCTCGAGAATCAGAAAATTCGGTAT
Organism: Luminiphilus sp.; assembly: GCA_964217615.1. Lineage (GTDB taxonomy): Bacteria > Pseudomonadota > Gammaproteobacteria > Pseudomonadales > Halieaceae > Luminiphilus. Next base: position 8,900 of record CAXPKH010000027.1, on the reverse strand, counting down.
GCATGCGGCTAGCTGAATATTTGCCGCGCCGACAATGGGGCCGCAATAGAGATGCGGCGCAATCTGCGCACCGTGCACTTCGGCCAAGGCGGCAATTTTCTTGGCCTCCAATAACCCACCCACACGACCGAGGTTGGGTTGCAGGATCGCCGCGGCGCGATCTTCCAAAACCCGCGCAAACTCATACTTGGTGCACAATCGCTCGCCCGTCGCTATCGGAATTGACGTCGCGCGCGCTACACGAGCCATTTGCACCGTGCTGTCTGGCGGCACCGGTTCCTCAAACCAGAGCGGATCATAGGATTCAATGTGTCGCGCCAGTCGGATAGCGCCCGCAGCAGAAAATTGACCGTGAGTGCCAAACAACAGATCCACCCCACTCCCTACGGCCTCACGAATTAAGCGCATAAAAGCCTCGGACCGCTCCAACTCCTGTCCGCTTGGCATGCCGCCGTCAAAAACCGTGTAGGGGCCTGCGGGATCAAACTTGATGGCGGTAAAGCCCATCGCCACGTAATCAAGCGCGCGCTCTGCTGCACGATGGGGATTGACGTAAATGTGTTCAGGGTCATCCCCGTCGGGATAGACATCGCCGCTCTTGGGGTAAAGGTAGGTATAGGTTCGCAGCCGTTCGTGGACTTTCCCCCCGAGGAGTTCGTATGCCGGTTTATCACAGGCTTTACCCACGATATCCCAACACGCCATCTCCAGCGCAGACAAGACACTCACCAGCGAAACGTCGGGGCGCAGGTTATAGCCTGAGCCGTACACCCGCCTCCACAGCGTCTCAATATGAAACGGGTCGTGCCCTACCGCGTATCGCTCTGCCGTATCTCTTAGCATGGCTTCCAGGGTCGCCGCACTAAATGTGGCGCAATATACTTCGCCGTATCCGACGATACCCGTATCGGTGACCAGCTTTACAAAAATAAAATAACGACCGCCAAAGCGCGGCGGCGGGTTGGCAACGACAAAAGTTTCAAATTCCTTGATCAACATCAGAAAACAACCAGATTGCGCAGCGCTTCGCCGCGCTTGACCGAGGCGATTGCTTCATTAATCTCCTCAAGTCGATAACGACCGCTAATCAGCTCGTCCAACCTGAGGGCGCCACGCAGATAAAGATCAACCAAGCGAGGAATATCGCGTTTCACGGAGCTGGACCCCATTTTTGAGCCAAGCAGCGACTGCCCTTTTGATGCCAGCTCGCCCGGGTCATATTCCGCAACCACACCCGAGGCAGGCATGCCGACAACAACCGCCGTGCCGGCTCTCGCGAGGAGCGCCAGCGCCTGCTCCGCGGCATTTTTGGCACCCACGGTGATGAATGCGAAATCCACACCGCGCTGATCTGTTAGCGCCATTACACGTTCAACGACTTGCTCCTTCCGACCATTAATCACATCGGTGGCCCCAAATCCTCTCGCCCATTCGAGTTTTTCATCCAGCACATCAATAGCAATAATCGGACCTGCGCCAGTGATCGCCGCGGCCTGAATGCTATTCACCCCCACGCCGCCACAACCAATAACCGCCACGGCACTGCCCGCACTGACGTGGGCCGTATTGACCACGGCGCCAAACCCCGTGAGCACACCGCAGGCCAATATCGATGCCACATCCAGGGGGACACTTTTGGGAATGACACAGACCTGACTGTGATCCACGACCACTGACTCGGCAAATGCACCACTATTCAACCCCTGAATAATTGGACTACCCGAGTGATCTGAGAGTGCTGAGTGGCCGTCCCGCGTGAACACCGCCTCGCACTGAGTCTCTAGAGAACGCGCGCAATTTCGGCACTGCCCGCAGGAGCGGATCAGCGTCACCACGACATGATCACCCACGCACAAATCGACGACGCCCGCACCGACCGATTCGACAATACCGGAGGCTTCATGGCCAAACACGGCTGGTAACTCGCCGCCCCATGCGCCGTCGACAAACATGATGTCGCTATGACAAATGGCGCATGCCGACAGTTGCACGCGAACCTCGCCGCGCTCCGGCGCGGCAACAGCGAGCTCCTCAATCGTCAAGGGAGCGCCAAATTCCCGGCAAACCGCCGCCCTCATATTGACGACCGCGCTACAGTTTTCATCACCTTGATCCGCCTCCCGCTCCAACAGGTCAAGTCACTGCGAATATAGCACCGGGGATGGCTCATGGCGGAGAGGCAGAGCAGGTAAACTGAGTTTGTACGCCGCCGATAGACGAAACATGACAGAAGATCCTCAACAGATGCGATGCCCTTGCGGTGCGCCCCAGCCCCATGAAGCCTGCTGCGGCAGGTACCTTAGCGGTGACTCTCAGCCCCAAACCGCCGAACAGCTGATGCGCTCACGGTACTGCGGTTTCGTGTACTGTAACGAGCACTACCTTCTCGCCACGTGGCATCCCGATACCCGCCCAAGCAGAGTCCGATTTGACGACCAGCAGCGTTGGCTGGGCTTGAGTATCAAGGCGACGCTGGCTGGCGAGGTTGGCGATGACGAGGGCTACGTGGAATTCGTTGCTCGCTTTAAAGTGAACGGCAAGGGTCATAGACTCCATGAGCGGAGCCGCTTTACAAGGGTCGACGGTGATTGGCAATACGTTGACGGGCAATTTCTGTAACCGTTCGATTGAAAATTCAGCCTGAGGTAAGACATGCAATTTCTGATGGCGCCGGAAATAATTTATGGAACCATGCTGCTCATGGGGATTCTGATTTGCTGGTACGTCAGCCTGACGCAGCGGCCAGCAGAAGACGACGTCGAGCGATATGACGCCTATCAACAAATCCTCGATCAGCAGGCCAACGCCATGGCGTTGTACCAACAGGAGCACAACCGGGTGACACAGCTCGAGGAGGAAATCGCAGATTTAAGAAAGGCGCTGGAGGATTTTGTGAGAGAGCTTGATCGCAAATAACGACGGCCCTCCGTGCTCCAAGAAACGGTGATCAAGCTGATTGAATATTAAAAGGAGACGCTACGGTGCTTTACAATCTTGTTGCGTCCTGGGACTGGCCGTTAATTGGCTTTCTCGGATGTATCGCTATCTTGAGCATGACCGCGGCGGTTGCCCGAAAAACCGCAACAAAAGACGCCTCGCTGGTGGTAACAATGGCATTTATCGGCATGTGCTACTTTGGCATGCAACTGTCTTGATCCTTCTTCACCAGCTTGTGGCTCGACAGTCTCAATCGTTCAGTCACCAGCACTAAATTGGTGCGGCACAGCGCTTGAGGCGGAGGCCGGATCCTGCTGTACTAGCTGGCGTACCAATGCCCAAAAAACAACAAAGGGGGATCATCATGAAAACGTTATTGCCTTTATTGGCGTCGCTCGCGCTGTTGGTGGGCTGCGGCCAAAGTCAGGAGCCCGCCAGCGAAGCACCCGAAGCACCTGCAGTAACCGCGGAAGAGAGTGCGCCAGCCAATGATGTGATTGTCGATTACGTGTGGAATACCGCAGCACCCGATATGACCGAAGCGCAGCTCGCCGATATTGTGGCGCGATGGAATGCGCGTATTGACGCGGGCGGTTACGACATGATGGGCGCGAACGTCCTCAAACCGCAATTTGAAACTGACGATTTCGATTTGATTTGGACACTACTCTGGCCCTCGAGTGAAGCCCGGGAGGCCGCCTGGGCGGATTGGAACGCCAATCAGGTCGAGGATTGGAATGCAGAGCTTGACGGCGCGCTTTCTTACCAAGATGAAAACGTCTTTACCTTCAAACCGGTCGGCGGCTGGGACGACAACCTCGACAACGTGCCCGTCGGCGGCACCTTTTTGCCCAGTTTCAGCTTCTGCAAACTGAACGAGGGATCGGACGGGGCAACATTTGCGAGCTTCCGCGCCGACTACGACGCTTGGCTGGAGCAAGGCGAGGCAATGGGTTACGGCTACTACATCATTGAGCCGCAATTCGAACAGGATGATGCTGATTTTGTTTGGCTCGATATCTTCAGTGACGAAGCCGCTATGGCCGCTGGCACAGCGAGTTGGACCGGCTCAGAGCTGGAAGCCCGATGGAATGCCATGGGCACTTGCGCAAACTACGCGTTCGTTGCAACCGCTATTAGACGTTAGGAGATGATGATGAAACGCTTAACCCACACTGGGATTGCTCTGTTAGTGTCGCTGATGTCTGCATCAGCAATCGCTAGCGATGGCGTGACCGATCAAGCCTTCGCCGGACTGATGCAGCTCGAAGGTCAGTGGCAAGGCACGCTTGCCAAATCCGACGGCACTTCGGTGAATCTGCAACTGAACTACACCAGCAAATCCAACGGCAGCGCATTGCTTGAAGAGAGTAGCGAAGACGACGTGGAGATGCTGAACATCTTTAATGTTCAGGAAGGCACGGTCGTTTCAACCCATTACTGTGGACTCATGAACAAGCCAGTTGCGCGGCTGGTCTCCGCAGAAGATGGCATCATCAAGTTCAAGACCGATGCCGCGGAGAGCGGTCTTGAGGAAGGCAAAGACGAGTATGTTGACTCGTGGTCGCTTTCGCTCATGCCCGAGGATCAAAATCAGTTCAAGTACGAGTACACCATGATTCGCCCTGACCGCACCATACTGACTGCTAGCGCCATCGTCACGCGCGTCGAGTAAGGGTACGGGCTCAACACACCCCGCCAAGAGCGGGGTTTTTTATGAAACCGTAGCGCTTGCGACAGTTCCTTTGGTAGTCACAAAGATAAACTCCAAGCGCTGTTAAAGAGGAGCTCAACAGTGGAAAATCCGGATGGCATAGGCCAGTTAACCATTTCTCGTATGACCATCGAATCTGACAGTGTCTCGTTCGATTTTGAGGGCAAGGTCGAGGGCTACGGCACGGTATTCGCATCGCATACCTTCTCATATGTGGGTGAGGATAGGTCTCGCGGTCGACTTCAGGGTGAAGCCAGAACGTTTCTCGAGGACGGCACCTTGATCAGCACCCCGCACATGGGCACATTTACCCGGGACGGCTCACAAGTCACGTCGTACTTCACCGACGCAACCAACCATGGCGTGGTCAATTTTGTGGTTTGGGATATCGATATCATCACCAAAGCGGTAGCGGTCAAGTATTGGGAAGTTAAAGCGTCCTGACTAAACCGCAGCACCCTCTACCCACGCCCAAGCGCACTTCGAAATCGATGCCCGCGAAATGGTCACGTGAGCGCGCGCAGGCGTGGGCACTCGCCCAGCCCTGGCGAGTGGGCTGTAACTTCATACCGAGTACGGCCTGCAACCAGTTTGAGATGTGGCAAGCCGACACCTTCGACCCGCTGACGATCGAAAGAGAGCTCAAGTGGGCCGCTGAACTAGGCATGAATAGCGTCCGGGTTTACCTCCATGACCTCGTCTGGCAAGCGGATCCCGACGGCTTCAAATCACGCATTGAAACGTTTTTAGGACTGGCCACTGGCGCCGGCATTCGCACGATGTTTGTGCTCTTTGACGACTGCTGGTTCCCCCCCGTCGCTGGGCCTCAGCTTGAGCCTGTTCCCGGGGTTCACAATTCGCGCTGGGCTCAGTCACCGGGCCACGCGGTTACTCGCGATCGCACACAGTGGCCGCGGCTCGAGCAGTACGTGCAGGACATTATCAGCACGTTCGGGCAGGACGAGCGCGTATGTGTTTGGGATCTTTACAACGAACCGGGTAATGCGCTTTTACCGTTGGCAGCGTTACCCAATCATCGAGCGATACCCGGAGCGCTTGCCCAAACGCTCAGACACTTCCTATTACCCAGCCCGACGCTTCCGTTACTGCGCGCCTGCTTCGACTGGGCCCGCTCGGTGGATCCCATACAGCCATTGACTGTTGGTATCTGGGCGCCAATTCCAAAGCTCAATCGCCTGCAACTCGAGTGCTCCGATGTGATCTCCTTCCACCACTACACGACGGCCGACTCCCTGAAGAAAAAAATCACTCAATTAAAAGAACAATATGGTCGTCCCGTTTTATGCACGGAATGGATGGCCAGACCTATGGGTAGCCGAGTTGAAACCCATCTCCCCGTATTTAAAGCGGCGGGGGTTGGTTGTTTCTGCTGGGGGTTGGTGGCCGGACGAACCCAGACCATCCACAGCTGGCGAGATCCCCCTGGCTCACCGACACCAAAGCTTTGGCACCACGATCTGCTCTACCCAGATGGTTCACCGTTCGACAGGCGCGAGATCGAGATATGGCAACAACTCACGGCTGGGTGATCGCGCGTCAATGATCGCTTTGGCGCCAAATCAGGCCGCACCTTCACTCACTAAAGGGATCCCCTCGATAGGGGGACCCACCATTTTTTTACTCTACGCGCACCCACCGCTCTTCCAACACGTACTTGCCGAGATCTACGACCTGTTGGAACGTGTTGCCATCTTCGCTGAGTTCAATGGTCACGCTAAATGTTTCTCCAACAAGGGCAGCGTTCGAGTGATTAACAATCGTCTCCGAGAGCTTTCCATTATTCAGTGTGTACGTGCCGTGCCCCGCAGAAAGTAGCGGCTCTGGCGTACCCAGATTAGGGTCGTAGTAGGTATAAAAAAAATGCTTTCCGGTAAATATCTTGATTTGCTTCGGTTGCCGAATGGATTGCTCTTCACCGTCGTAAACGGTGCTTTGAATTTGCCAGACTCCTTCGAGGGAGACCGACTCGGCATTGGTGAAGTGAGAAACGAGTGATAAAAAAAGGATCAGGGACCATTTCATAATGCTGTGCCGCGAAGTGAATGAGCCAACATAATCCCGTGTTCTCGACAGCAGCATAATGGCTATGCGATCAATAGGTCTGAGAACACGATTAATGGTGTTCAGTGACAGCTCGTTTTCAACTTCATTGGATCTCGCATCATGCAGTCACGGGCCTGCACGGCTGAGCAACAGGACGTGGACAAACCGGAAGAGCTCCAAAGGAGCTGAGTAAATTTAGATCGCGCCCTGGGGAATCGGTTTGGAGCGGGTGATGGGAATCGAACCCACGTTTAAAGCTTGGGAAGCTCTCGTTCTACCATTGAACTACACCCGCGATGGCATCAGAGCTTACGCTTTATAATGAAAAAAGGTAAAGCCCGCGCTCAAGTGATGTCCAGCGCCTTGAGCGTTGCCAGCAGTTCAGTGTGGTGGTCCTTGGTTTTGAACTTATCCATTACCGCCTTGAGCTTGCCATCTTTTCCCACGATGAACGTGGTGCGCAAAATCCCGTCAAACTCCCGGCCCATGAACTTCTTGGGTCCCCAGGCACCATAACTGTCGGCCACTGCGTGATCCTCGTCACTGAGGAGCTGAAAGTTCAACTCGTCGCGCTCCACAAACTTGGCGAGCTTGCTGACGGGATCTGGACTGATACCCAATACCACTGTATTCAACCCTTTTAGCGCCTTAGCTGAGTCACGCAGACCTTGCGCCTGTATGGTGCAGCCCGGTGTCATGGCCTTGGGATAAAAGTACACCACCACCGCCGATTTACCTTTGAAGTCTGCAAGCGCCACCTGTTTGCCGTTGTGGTCTTGCAGCGAGAATTTGGGCGCCAGATTGCCGACTTTGGGAAATGCCATAAAAACCTCTGTGGATGCCAAACTGTTGTGCGAGATGCTACGAGCGAGAAGTCGCAGAGGATCAAATCAAGGCGCCCACATCGCGACCGTTACAGTTCTGTGGGCGGCTTGCGTCTATAGGTAATCACGGTGTTACGTATCGGAAAATCGCCCGTTTTTCGGTCCACCAAATACTCCTGCAACATCTCCCGCACCACCGGAAACGCCAGCTCATCCCAGGGAATCTCTGATTCAGAGAACAACGCGCTCTCCAGAGATTCAGGGCCAATGCCATAGGCATCATTTTCAAGTTTGCAGCGGTAAAACAGGTAGACCTGGTTGATGTGAGGCACATCAAAAATCCGGTAGAGAGCCAGATCGATTGCCTTAGCCGCGGCCTCTTCCCAGGTCTCTCGGGCGGCGCCCTCGGCTGAGGCTTCGCCGTTCTCCATGAATCCCGCGGGCAACGTCCACTTACCGTAGCGCGGTTCTATGGCGCGTCTGCATAGCAGGATCTGATCACCCACCACAGGCAGGCACCCGACAATCACCTTGGGATTAATGTAGTGGATGGTTTCGCAGGCGCTGCAGACGTGGCGCTCGCGATCATCATCGACGGGCACCTGCAAACTCACCGTGGCGCCGCACTGGCTACAAAACTTCATGCGCGCGTATCCTGCGTCCAGCGATCCCGACGCTGACTGTCGCGCTCACGGTTCGCCACCCAATGGTCGCCGCCAGGCCCCTGCTCTCGCTTCCAAAAGGGCGCATCCGTTTTAAGTACATCCATCATAAATTCGCAGGCACTGATCGCCTCTCCACGATGATCAGCCACCGCACCGACCCACACGATGGTCTCGCCAACGGGCAATGATCCGAATCGGTGCACAATGCGCCACCGGCGCAGACTAAACCGCTCTGTCGCCTGCTGACCCAAATCCTTCAGCACCTTGAGCGCCATCTCGGGATAGTGCTCCAGCTCCAACACCCCGACTGGGTTTTCCCCACTGTGATCACGCACATAGCCGGTAAATGTAGCGACCGCTGCGCCCGGCGTATCATCCACCAAGGCCGCGTATTCGCCGCCAATATCGATCGGCTCTGCTTGCAGAGAGACGGACATTTCAGCCGCCTGTCATGGGCGGGAAGAGCGCCAGCTCATCGCCATCCGCCACCATGGCATCCACATACACCACCTTATGATTGAGGGCGTGCACCAGATTCGGCTGGTTAAGCGCCTCCTGCCACTGAGCGCCGCGCGCGGACAAAGCAGATTTGATTGCCGCTACATTCGCCGCACCGTCTGTTACATCGGCTACCGGTAGCGCGTCGAGCTCCAGCTGAAACTCGGACTCACCCAGGGCCTCCCGCAGCGACGCGAA
>CAXPKH010000026.1:0-15901 GCA_964217615.1 Luminiphilus sp. | reverse complement strand
AGTCGTGTTGTTGTCATCGCCAGCGTTAATCTGGGTGTTCCCTCGCGTAACTATCTCGCCAAAAGGGAAAACTTCGTTGATGCCCGCGTTACTGAATATCTCGAAAGTGCCGGCTTCGACGTACGTCCTCAAAGAGAATTTTCCCAACGCTGGAATAACGCCGTGCTGATCTACGGAGATCCGATTGATCCCACCACGGGCAGAGTTAACCAGAAGTCATTTATCCAGATAGTACAGGCCGTCCGCGATCAATTGCGGCAACAAACGGATATCGGCAGCATCGTGTTCACCGACATCATTGAAAAAGATGTCTATTTCGAGCAAGGCCTCAACCGCGTTACTCGGTTCGACGGCGTCACACGCAAGCCCGCGATTCAAGGTGCGGGTAGTGGTGTAACGGCTGATTTCGATTGGTCACGCGCGGTTTCAGCCGCCACTTTGCGGGTCGCCTGGTTCAACATGGATTTGGAACGTATGTTTTCTGGTGAGGGCGGCATGGAAGTGACCGACGCAGTTGATACCCGGAGTGGAACCGCCTTCGTGCGCCGCCGAGACGTTTTAGAGAATGAAAATCAGATTGACGAAGGCATTGCCATTGCTTTCCATCCCGTAATCCCCATGAAAAACTGGCCTGGTAATCCCTGATCAGATAAGGGCTCCGAGGCCTCTCTCTATGCACCACATAGCAGAGAGTCCCCCCAGCACAAAAATAGGTAAGGGGCGCAGGGCCGTGATGCGCTGTTCGTTCCAGAGTCTGACGCCAACTGCGAAAAGCAGCACCAGCAGCGCAATAAATGCGAGCTGACCAAGCTCAATACCGATATTGAAAGCGAGTAGCGCCAAAGGCACGTTCGACTGAGGCAATCCTGTTTCTGCCAAGGCGCCCGCAAATCCCATGCCATGCAGCAACCCGAAGCCCGCCGCCAACCACCAGGGCTGTCGCCACAGCGGACCGCCGCCATCCGCGCGCGCCAACTCTACCGCGAGCACATAAATCGACAACGCAATCATGAATTCCACCAGCGCAACGGGGTAATCGAATAGCCCCAATGTCACCATCGCCAGCGTTACGCTATGGCCTACCGTGAAGGCGGTGACAGTCAATATCAAACGCCGATTCCAGCCCACCAAAAAGAGGAGGCCCATCACAAACAACAGGTGGTCCGGACCCTCCCAGATATGTTCCGCACCCAATTGAACATAGTCCCGCGTGACGCTGCCAGCGGTCCCCTCTGCGGGCACCACAAATGCGGGTTCAGCCGCAGTAAAAACCGCCTGATAAAAAATATCCTCGGCCAGATATAGTCGCAGTAATGCAGACGACTGATTATCCGCGAGTCCACTCACCGAGAGTGTCTTTCCCACCAAGCCCTCGGCGCAGGAGAGGTCTAATTGCATGAGCACACCGGTTCCTTCCTGAACCCAGGGGGAGGCAGGAGTCACCTGGCAACTCGCCGGGAAAAGGGGCTCCATCGGGACCGCCGACACCTTTTGTATCGGCGTCTTCCAGGTCGCAACGAGGGCTGTTTCAGAGAGCTGGCGTATCTCTAGCAACGAGGGCGCAAATCTGTGGGCAGAGGCATTGGAGCAGAACAGGGCGACCAGCAGTAAGACCCAGACCCTCACGAGCGCCTTACCTCGTAGTGGGACATGGTTTGCTCCACCCAATCTGAGATCGCCTGCGCCTCGGCCTCACGAATCAAGTCACGCGCTATCCGGGAGCTCACCTCCTCCAGTGCGAGTGTGCGTGAGGCCTCAAAACCCTGTAGATAAAGGTAATGCTGGCCAAACACAGACGGGATGGGTCCCAGCCACCGACCCGACTCCACACCTAAAACGCGGAGCCGCTCAGTAAAGTCAGCGCCGAATACGCGGGTAATCTGATCCGGAGTCTGCCTCGAAAAATCGAACCCCGACAGAAAGGGCGCTCCCAGCAAGCGTGCCTCCGCAGGGCTCAACTGTTTGGCGTCGATCTCCGCTATCAGCGCGTCCATCTCGCCACTGCGTTCCAGCGACAGAAATACATGACTGAATGAGTAGCGCTCCGGCTCTTGCCACGCATCCAGATCGCCCTCATACCTTGACGCTATCTGCTCAGGTGTCGGCGGTGGCCCCGTTCGCGTTGCCACTATCAAACGCTCCATGATCTGCACGAGTCGGCGTCGAATCACCTCATCCGTCAGATGTAGCCGCAGGGCGTACCCCTGCTCTATCAGCTCGGCGTCGGTCGCCTGACTTTGAGCATCGAGAAAACGCATGTTGCGGACAATGCGCTGCTCCACTGCCGCGTCTCGATAATGGAGGTCCCGCGCGATAGCCTCCCGGAACAACAGCTCATCTCGCAGTTCTGAATCGACGAAACGCTCCAGAACTTCAGGATCCACTTTGCCTTGCGCAAACTGTGCATAGTTCTGAACCATCGCGTTGAGGCGTTCCGCGCTGGGGGGGCCGAGTACCGGCTTGGGAGGCGGAAACATCCACTGGTTCAGGAAGAACAGGACAATCCCCAGTAACAGGAATTGGAGCCACGGGCTGTTAAGCATTCTCAAGGGGATACCGCGCTCATGTTTACAAGCAACTTAAAAGTAGCTTACGAGGGAGTCCAGAGACTCCTCCGGTAGCGGCTTAGTCGGTCCTTCCCGAGTCCCCACGTAGAGAAAACCCACCACTTGATCCCCCGGGTCACCCCCCAGTGTCTCTACCACCAGAGGATCGGTGGCATAGCCTCCGGTACGCCAGATACAGCCAAACCCCAAAGCTTCTGCCGCGACTTGTGCAACGGCCAGCGATGCAGCAACGGCATGCCCCTGTTCATCACGACCGATCTTGCTGTGCTCAACCGCATGCAGCAAACCCGCGATAATCACCGGGGCCCGCAACGGCGCGCTGGCCGCTTTTTTTAGCTGCGCGGGGTCGGTAATGCCTCGCATGGCGAGACTTTGCACAAAGCACTGTCCCAGGGCTTCGCGACGCTCTCCCTGAATCACCACATAACGCCAGGGTCGCAACCGACCATGATCAGGTGCCCTGAGCGCGGCTCGCAAAATGGTGTTTAACGCTTCGGGCTCTGGGCCGGGCTCCACCAATCGAGCATGGGAGTTTCTCTCTAGTAATGTTTCAATGGCGGACATGGGTACAGCGTTTGATTTCGGGACTGTAGCTTACCAAACTGCGTTTGGAATCAAAGAATCCGCCAGGCATCAGGGACGTTGACTCGCAGGGCGATCGACTGCTCTCCCAGGACAACGCTGCGCTCGGTCACGCTGACATCAGTGTCCGTGAGTACGCCCTCATCAAACCGGTACTGGGGAGACCACGCACCCGCGAGTCGTGACGACTCAATCTCGTTTTGCACCGTCATATTCGACTCCCGTCTGCGACGCCATGCTGTCATCGCCTCGGCACCATGACGCTTCGATAACAACGCCTCTGCGGTCGAGGGGCTTAAGAGGGCTGCGGTCGCGTTGTTACCACCAAAGCCCTTGCTATTAATCAACGCGTAGTCAATATCCTGACTCTCTCTCTCCGATAATGCGAAAGCCAGGCGATCGGTTGCCACATCATCGGCAATCCCATCAATACTCTGGATTCGCGGCACGATGTTGTGCTGCCAAATGCCCAGCATCGCGGTGAGTTGATCACCAGCCGCCGCGCCCAGCGAATGACCCACGTAACTTTTTATCGCCGCTACCGGCCATTCCTGAATCCCAAAAGCCTGCGCCACCTTACTGAGGAGGGTTGATTCGGTAACCCGATTCTGTGGCGTTCCAGTGCCATGAGCCTGCACCATCCCGCGGCTCCGCAGGCACTCATCGCCCAGAATGGCGCGTAGCGCCACCGTCGCTTCGGCCACAGTGAGATAGTTCCCGGCCCCGGGACCCGAGATAGACTTTTTTGCGCCGTCCGCTCTGACACCCACAAACGGCGCACCGGCCAGAATTGGCGCACCGAGCGCCAGCGCCAACTCGTCATCCATCAGCACCACCACCTGCGCCGATTCGGCCATCGTAAAACCACAGTTGTTACCAAACGGTCTGCAGGCCCGGCGGTGATCAATCGGCGATTGCTCTGACTGTCCATCGAGTTGTCGCAGCCCCTTGTCCGTCGCCAACGCCCCCATGGCGACATAGCCGTCCATCACCTCTACATTGACCGGCGCTTCTGCTGCGCCCACGATTGCAACGCGAGAACGCCCACTGCGGATATCTTCGATACCCAAACGGAGGTTGTAGAGAAAGGTAGCGCAGGCACCCAGCGCAGGTCCCGTCGCACTGAAGCTTCCCAAAACGTAAGCGCTGATGAAATCGCCGGGCATTTCGGCAAAGCCAAAGGGACACTGCTTGGAACTTACCCTACGACCCAGCAATCGGGATCGCAACATACCTCCCGTGCCCGACTCATCCAGCTGACCCATGGCACTCGAAACATAAACGCTGATCGCATCCCCCGGCACCTCTGCCGTGATGGCAGGCCAGTCGAGGCCCAGATCGGCAAGGGCGTCAGATATCGCAAAAATCGACATCTGCACCGCGCGCGGGTGATTACGGGAAGGGTACAGTGCGCCCGGATCAAACCCGCTGGGGAGTTGCCCCGCCGCGCTCACCTCAAACGCCCGGACACTGGGTAGCAGCACCTCCGCACCCTCACCCAGCGACACGGTCACTGTTTTGCCATTAGTCTGCTCAGATGTTGCCCCCACGACACTGCCGTCCACCATCCCCCCAGGATTGAACTCGAACACTCCCGGTGGCGCGCCCTGAGGTGTCTGTGCCCGGCGATGCCACGGCACTGCGCGGTGGTCAAACCATGCCGGCTCAATTTCCCTGATCAGGGTGTGTCGGGCGATCGCCGCTGAGTCGTCTGTCCCCATCATTTGTCCAAGGGCTTGCTCGGTACCAGAGCGCTCCACATCGGACAGCGAGTCCCAAACCATTCGTTTATAGGCGTGCCGACGCGAGGTTCGCCCCGCACTGTTGACACCGCCAGCCGCCACCATGATCGGGAGTCTGAGCATACCTTCTCCGAATGTAATGTTGTGTGGGCGTGCTCGGCAAAGCCACGGGGACACCGCGTTGCTCTCCCCAATCCCACTGAATCGTGGTGCGGGAGTCTACGCTGGACAGCGTCCGAAACTATGCGTATATAGCCATATATTATGACTAATACGCCAAATTTGGATTCTCCCTTTCGCGTTGCGGCGCTGACGCACGAGCATATGCTCGCTTCATCAGTCACGCTGCCAATGGAAATCTTGACCGGGGCAGCCCAGAGCATGGACCGACGCTCGCAGCAAGCACTGGATCTCACGTGTTTCAGCAGTGGCGGCGGCCCCATCCGCCTGCAAAGCGGGCTCACGATTATCAGTCACCCCCTCGACACGCTGGAGCAGACTGACCTGATGATTATTCCCGCCATCTGGCGCCATCCGAACCGGGTCTTGCGCCAATACCCTGATCACGTGGAAAAGATTTCGCAGCATTTTGGCCAGGGAGGGCTGACGGTGAGTGTCGGGTCGGGCACTTTTCTGCTCGCCGAAACAGGCGCCATGACGAATCGATCAGTCACCACCCACTGGCAGTGGTTTGATACCTTCGCGGAGCGGTATCCCGATATCCATTTGGAGCGCCAGCAACTGATTACCCAATCGGGATCTGTTTATTGTGTTAGCAGCGTCAACTCCGTGGCTGACCTCATGGTCTATCTCTGCTCAGAGATTTTTTCGATGCGCGCAGCCCGACATATCGAAAACCAATTTTCTCCAGAAATAAGACAGCGCTTTTCTCCCTCACCCGTCGGCGCACCCCGCGATTTGCATCGGGACGAACTGATCGCCGACGCCCAGATAGAAATCGCACGAGAGCTCCGCGCCATCCCTTCTGTGCCCCGTATGGCGGAGAAGCTCGGTGTAAGTGCGCGCACATTGACGCGGCGATTTAAGATGGCGACTGGCTTGTCCATCGGTGAATACACGCTGCAACGTCGCTTAGATGAGGCGCAGTCGTTGCTGAGACGAACAAACCTCTCGGTCACCGAAATTGCGTTTTCAGTTGGCCTCGCCGACCCGTCACATTTCACCCGCGTATTCAAACAACAGCTTGGCTTGACGCCAACGCGTTACCGCGCAGCAGTCCGAGAAAAGGCATTCTCGCCCGAATTCCACGCTGGCTAAACTTGCAGGGATGCCGCGGTTCGGGCTAAATGCCGGCCCCCGATAAAGATAGTTGAGGTACCTGTTGTGAGCGACGTACTGATTATTGATGGCGCGCGAACACCCATGGGTGGGCTGCTGGGAGACCTGGCCGAGGCCACGGCAAACGAACTGGGTACGACTGCAATCGCTGCGACCTTGGAACGCGCGGGCGCAGCACCCGAGGCGATCGACGAAGTATTTATGGGATGCGTGCTTCCCGCTGGCCTGAAACAATGCCCCGCCCGACAAGCGATGCTTGCCGCCAAAATACCGAGCAGTGCCGGCGCTGTGACCATAAATAAGGCGTGTGGTAGCGGCATGCAAGCAACCATTTTCGGCGCTGACAGCATTAGCGCAGGTACCAATCAGCTGGTCGTCACCGGCGGGCTGGAGAGTATGTCCAACGCACCACAAATTCTGATGACCGGTCGTAAGGGGCAACGACTTGGACACTCCAAACTCTACGATCACATGTTCTTGGACGGCCTCGAGGATGCCTATACCGGTGCGGCTATGGGGACATTTGCGCAAAAAACCGCAGATGATCATGGTCTGACCCGCGAAGAAATGGACGCCTTCGCCATTGAAAGCCTCACCCGAGCGCAGCGCGCGATCGACGAAGGGCTCAACAGCAAAGAAATCGCCCCCGTGACCATCCGGACTCGACGCGGAGAACATACCGTGTCGGTCGACGAGCAGCCCCATAAAGCCAACCTGGAGAAGATCCCGCAATTACGCCCGGCGTTTGCGGAAGGCGGCACGATCACCCCCGCTAACTCGAGCTCTATTTCCGACGGTGCGAGCGCATTATTGCTCGCCAGCGAAGCCGCCGCAGAGACGCAGGGTTTGACGCCTAGTGCCCGGATTGTCGGTCATGCTAGGCACAGTCTGGCGCCCGAGTCCTTTACGCTGGCCCCGATTGGTGCGGTAGAAAAACTGCTTGCCAAAACAGGCTGGAAAGCCTCAGACGTCGATCTTTGGGAGATTAACGAAGCGTTTGCCATGGTCACGATGCTGACTACCCGGGCACTGGATCTAGATCCCGCTTGTGTCAATGTCCACGGTGGCGCTTGCGCTCAAGGTCACCCCATTGGCTCGACCGGCTCACGCATCATCGTTACGCTAATGCATGCGCTGGAGCACTACGGTAAGAAGCGAGGCGTGGCCGCGCTGTGTATCGGCGGCGGTGAAGCGACGGCAGTCGCCATCGAACTGATTTAAATGTCTGAAGCGAAGAACCGACATGCTCAGTGACATCCCAACGCTACTCGATGACATCAGTGCGGGTCGCATGGTGATCCTCATGGACGATGAAGATCGGGAGAACGAAGGCGACCTGATTATCGCGGCGGAAAAAGTCACCCCGGAGATCATTAATTTCTTCGCGACAGAAGCCTGCGGCCTGATCTGTATGCCGATTACACCAGAGCGGGCCCGGCGTCTGAACCTGCCGCTCATGGTCAGAGACAATCGCTCTCAGCATGAAACGAATTTCACGGTATCGATTGATGCCACCGAACAGGTGGCTCCCGGGATAAGTGCTGCACAGAGAGCGCACACCATAAGGACAGCGATTGCGGAGAATGCCAGTGCGAAGGATATTCGCCAGCCAGGGCATATTTTCCCGTTGGTCGCCAAGCCCGGCGGCGTTCTCAAACGTGCCGGTCATACCGAAGCGGGAGTGGATCTGGCGCGCATGGCGGGACTCGCACCGGCAGCGGTTATTGTCGAAATCATGAACCCCGACGGCACGATGGCCCGCCGACCTGAGTTAGAAGTTTTTGCCGCGCAACATGGCCTCAACATCGGGACCATCGCCGACTTGATCGAATATCGTTCGCTACACGAACAGTCAATCGAGCTGCACAGCGCTGAGGTCATTCAGACGGAGTGGGGACCATTCTGCCTTCACACTTTTAGAGACTTGATCGACGACGCCTTGCACTTTGCACTAACGCTGGGAAGCGTTGAAGAAGCCGGGCCGGTTCCTGTCCGGGTGCAACCAATCAATACCCTGCGTGATCTGCTGGGTACGCAAATCGACGAAAACAGCGGTGGTTGGTCATACCGCGCCGCCATGCAATACGTAGCCAACGAGGGCCGCGGTGTCGTCGTGTTGCTGGGCGGAACCGAAACCCCGAGCTCCGTGCTGGAAGACCTGAATCAGTTACTCCATGAGGAACAGCGGCCGCCGCCCCCGCAGAACTACCGCTTGATTGGCACCGGCGCTCAAATATTGCGGCACCTCGGCCTGACTGAGATGCGGCTGATGTCAGCGCCGCTGCGCTTCAACGCGCTATCGGGATTTAATCTGAATATCACCGACTTCGTCTCCGCACAGCCCCTATCAGGCTAGCTGGCTCACTCCGCGCTTGAGTGGTAGCGCACTAGCGGTGAAAGGTGACCACCTCACTCAACTGGGCGCGATCTGTGCGAACGTTGTTTACCGCGCTCTCGGTGGGATAGCCGAAAGACATACCAAACATGAGCTGTTCGTGGTCACCCAGCGATAAGGTCGGCCGAATCACATTCGCCAGAAAAGCCAATGCGGTTTGAGGGCATGAACCCAAACCATGAGCGGTGAGCCCCAACATGACTGTTTGCGCATACATGCCCAAATCACAGGCTTCCCTCAAACCAAAGCCAGTAGGTAATGTAAAAAAAGCGACCGCGGGCGCGTCAAAAAAACTGAAGTTGCGCATAAACCAGGCATTGCGCTCCGCCTTCTGCTCTCGCGCGATGCCCAGCGAATCGTATAGGGCGGCCGCCGACGCATATTGGCGTTCCTTGTAGACCCCCTCGTACTGACCGTCGTAAGGAAAGTCGAGGGCGATCTCACCCGCGGCAAATTTTGCGGGAAGCTCCGAACGCAGTTTTTCCAAAGTTTCCCCTGTGACCACGTGGACAAACCAGGGCTGGGTATTGCAATTGCTGGGCGCACGCTGGGCAACCCCGAAAACAGCTTCAATCACACTGTCGGGCACGGGGTCCGACTTGAACTCCCGCATCGAGCGACGGGATTCAACAATGCTCAGAAAAGTACTACTGGTTTCCATGGTGTCTGCCATTTTCAAGTTGTGTCCTCAGGGAGCGCACAACTGCACCGGCAGGCGCCCACCCACTTACCGACAATAAAAAAGCTAGCGCAAATTGCTATCGATACGCTCTGGTATGTACTCCACGGGCAGCCAGGGCGGCAATTTCGAGTGCCTTTGGGCCATGGGTTGTGGTTCGTCGGCCGCTGTCGCCGTTGGGCAAGCACCCGACCCGAACCAGTCCAACGCTGTAGCGACCAGAGTCTCCTGAGGGTCTCCGAACGCTCTGGAAATATCATCCTCTGCGGCACACAGTGTAAATCGTCCCGTGCCCGCAAGCCCAATTTGGTGATACTCCCCCTCATTTTCACCGTTGACCAACTCGAAAGCCGTGAGGCGAAGCGCTACGTCGCAGTCAGCCCTCTCCAGCCCCTCCACCGCCTCGTGCATATCCCATCTGCCCTGGCCCACCTGCTTGCCGTAGGTGTCGGCCCCGATCAGCACCGTTTCAATGTGGGGCGCCAGTCCATTAATAACCAACTCACTGGCTGAGGCGGTACTGCCAGAAGTGATAAAAGCAATCCGAATCGGAGAGGCCGTTTCTGGCAACGGGTCAAAAATTCCCCAGTTAGCCTCGTCATTGTTGTAATCGGGGTGCTGATCATTGACCTGTATCTTGAATGAGGGTTCTCCCTCCGCGGTAATCCCTGCTAGAAGATCCATCATCGTATCGGCAACGCTGAGGAGCCCCCCACCGTTGTAGCGCAGGTCCACAACCAAATCCGTCACATCCTCTTCGGCAAATAGCTGGCTCGCGTCCGAGAGAGAGAAATAACCCTCTTCAGGGTCTAATGCCGCGTCAATAAATTGTCTCAGATTGAGGTAGCCCACTGGCGTCAGTCCCTCGCGCTCAATGAGCAAAGGCTCGCCCGCCAACGCCGGTGGTGAAAGCTCCTCTTTGGCGATCTCAATATCTAATTCCTCGCCTTGAAAGAGAAACCGAAATGTCCGGGAGACGCCGACTTCGCTGGCGCCAAAAATCTCCTCGTTGGTAGCACCTCGGGCGCTGAGCTCGTCGAGGGTTTCAAAACCAGAACCCGTATCCACCGCGATTAATTCCATGCCGCGTCTGACGCCGGCGGCGTACGCGGGTCCGCTCTCAAAAACATCAATGATGAACAATCGAGTGGCAGTGGTTTGGGAGCGAAAACCGAAACCGATGTAAGCACCCGAGCTAATGCTGGTCTCGTCTTCAGTAATGGTTGTCATGCGGGAGAACAAATCTCGCCGCTCGTCTATCAGGGGTGCCAAGCGGGCATCGAGGTATGCCTGAGCGCTGTCATAATCCGACTTATTCGCATCGGCCATTTCCTCATACCAGAGATACCAGGTATCGATGACCTCCTCCACGAAATCAATCTGAGCGGCGGCGTCACAAGCGCTCGCATCATCGCCACCGCCCGAGCCGTCGCCGCCACCTGAGCCGTCACCGCCCGAACCGCCACCACCGGTGATGGGCGCCGGCGGAGAACTGGAACTGCCGCCCCCTGAACATCCGACTGCAGCCGCCAGGAATACAAGCAATACCCATCTGTGAAATAAGCGCATCAATGTTTCTCCGAACCGTATAGCACCGTTAGTACCACTTTAGCATTCCTAATCCAATCCCCACCTCGGGTAACCTGTCAGTCTGGCAACTCATCAATCGAAATGAGAAGCTAAGTCGTTACGCAAAGCGATCGCGCTGCGAATGCGCCACTTGGGGAGATGAACTGATGCAAAATCTATATGGCCCGGCAATCGTACTCGGGTTGATCATCGGCGGGGCGATCATCGCGGATGACTTTATCCGACCCCATGCTCATCACCGACCAATGAAAATGGCTGTCGAAGGCGCGCCACCGGGGCCCGACGCTGACCACAAAGTGTGGGTCATGAAACAAGCGGGCGATGAAAATATAACTGTGCATCGCAAAACGCGCATCATTACGGACGATGACCGTGGAAAGACAATCATCATGGTCAAGGTAAACGATGACCCGATCGATGCCCGAGCGAACGGTGACGCGTTGGCAGACGCGATAAGGGATGTGGTCGACGCTGCCCGGGCCGAAGGTCGCGAACCGACTGAGGAAGAAATCACGGCGGCAGTGGCGGCCATCAGTGGACAATCAAGCGAGGTTGAAGTGGAAGTAGACGTCACCGAAGTGAGATCGCAACCAGACTGATCGCAGCTCGCACTAAATCGACTTATCGACGCCGCGGACAAATGCTATTCTCGATGACGTTGGCTTAATCAACGTTGAGCCCGGAGCTCGCGCGTCATGAGCGGGGTCAAGGGCTATTCAGACCCAAGGTAATGAAAACAGGGGGAAGCTATGGAGATGAGCACTTGGATCATACTCGGCATTATCGCCCTTGCGATTGTCTGGGCGATCGCTATCTATAACCAGCTCGTCTCACTCTCGAATCGTTATCAGAACGGCTTTGCGCAGATCGAGGTTCAGTTGAAACGTCGTTATGACTTGATCCCTAATTTAGTCGAGACAGCCAAGGGCTATCTGAGTCATGAACGTGAGACCCTTGAGGCGGTCATTTTGGCGCGCAATGAAGCTGCCACGGCATTGAGCAATCTGAGCGGTGGCGAAGTAACCGCCAGTGGCATTAAAAATCTGTCGGGTGCCGAAAGCGCACTGAGTGGTGCGCTCGGCAGGCTCAATGTGGTTATGGAGGCCTACCCAGACCTTAAAGCCAGCGCCAATATGCAGCAACTCAGCGAGGAGCTGACCTCGACAGAAAATCGTGTCGCATTTGCGCGACAGGGGTTCAACGATGCGGTCGCTTCCTACAACACCTACCGGCAGTCCTTCCCCAATATTCTCATTGCGAACCAGTTTGGACATTCCGAAGATGCCGCTTTGTTGGAATTTGAGGACAGCGCAGAGATTCAGGCCGCACCTAACGTGAGTTTTTCCTGAATTATTTGTGAACCGTGGATTTCTTCCGCGAACAGGATATCGCTCGGCGTAATACCCGACTTCTGACAGCCCTTTTTATCCTTGCAGTGCTGGTATTAATCGCAATCACCAACCTTTTGTTGGTGGGACTCCTCCTGTTTGAGACAGACGAATACGGCACCGATGGCCTAATCACGTATCTCGATTGGCCCTCATTTTTCGCGGTTGGGGCGGTTGTCGCACTGGTTATTGGTCTCGTTGCGCTGGTGAATTGGTTCAACTTCGCGCGAGGCGGTAAGCAAATTGCCACCGCGCTTGGCGGGACCCTGGTGCAACCGAGTACGGAAGACCCCCTCGAGAGACGCGCCGCAAATATTGTTCAAGAGATGGCGCTGGCCGCCAATATGCCCGTGCCCTCGCTCTTCATTCTCGATCAAGAGCCTGGCATTAATGCGTTTGCCGCTGGAACCAGCCCCGCCAATGCGGTAGTGGCGGTCACCCGAGGCGCGCTGACCACGCTGAGTCGCGACCAATTGCAGGGCGTTATTGGGCACGAATTCAGCCATATCCTCAACGGCGATATGCGACTGAGCATCCGCCTGGCCGCCATGCTGCGCGGTATTACTTTCATTGGCGATGTCGGCAGCATCCTCTTGCGAAGCGCTTCACGACGCCACCGGTACCGTAGCAGCAAAGACGACAACCGAAGCGCTGCACTGGCACTGGGCTTGGGCTTGTATGTTATTGGCCTGCTCGGCGGGCTGATGGCGGGACTGATTAAATCCGCCATCTCCAAGCAAAAAGAGTATCTGGCGGATGCCTCGGCGGTGCAATTCACCCGCAACCCCGAGGGCATTGGTGATGCCCTGAAAATCATCGGCGGTCATTCATCGGGCACGCAGGTTACCGCGGGCCGCGCGGAGGAAATGTCACACCTCTTTTTTGGACAGGTACAGCAGCGCCTCTGGAGTGGTTTTGCCACTCACCCACCCATTGCGAAACGGATTAAGCGCATTGATCCAGCGTGGGATGGGATGTTTCTGACCGCCACTCCCCCAGCGGAGGGACACCTCGGGGATGAAACAGCAAGCGACCCGAGCCATCAGGCCGCATTGGCCGCTTTAACCGTTGCAGCGGCCGCGACAACACCAACCATTTCTGAATCGGTTTCCGCGGGGACGTCGGGGTCTTCCGACGAGGCAGAAGCGTTGCTTCTGGAAACGCGAGATCCATTTGGCGCCATGGCGCTGGTGCTCGCGCTGGTTTGGGATCCGACCCATGAGAAAACACAGTGGCGCGCGCTTGAAGCCAAGCCCGTCGCCGGTCTTTCCGACACGATTCGCCGTTGGTGCCAACCGGTCCGTGCGCGCACCGCTGCACAGCGGCTCACGCTGCTGGAACTGTGCCTGCCCACGCTGAAAGGTCTCTCAAAAGCGCAATATCAAGCCTTTCGTGAACTCTTGCTTGAGTGGATCAGCGCCGATGGTAAGACCGCGCTGGGCGAGTGGTGCGTATTTCAAATGGTACGCCACTTTCTCGACCCGGAGTTCCTCGACACCCGTCCTGCCCGCCCCAAACACAAGACGCTCAGGGCAGTGGCTGACGATCTGGCGGTGGTTTTGGGGACAATGGCCTCCCTCACCGAGGAGGACACCGAGCGCGCATTTCAGCGCGGGTGCGCATTACTCGAATTACCGCTGCGCCTACCCGAGCGGCCTGAGCTTACCGTGGCCCATTTTAGCGCCGCGGTCGACAACCTCGCCGAGTGCTATCCACTGCTCAAGGTCTCAATCCTTAAAACCATGGCGGCGGTGGCGGGCGATGATGGCGTGATCAGTGAAATCGAGATCACTCTGGTCAAGGCCATGGCGGCGGTAATGGATTGCCCGGTGCCCGACGCCGTACTTGAGGCCAATGCTATTCGCGCAACGACCTCATGAGCCCACACCGCGAACAACTCGATCAATCCAAGCCCCCAGTTGATCCTGAACCCCGAGATAGCCTACCCTTCGTTGGCTTGTTCGGAACAAGTGGCGGTGCGAGAAGCGCCAATAATCATTAATACTTTCCTGTGAGGACCCGAACTATGCCGTCAGCAGAAGACCGTTTTGCGATTTCAGAGTTGTTGAACCGTATGGCGTATTACTACGACGAGGGCCACCTCGATGATCTGGCGGCCTGTTACGCAGCCGATGCGGTCATGAGTATGCAGATCGGCGGCGGCGATATGGTGGGTCCGTTCCAGGGGCGCGACAGCATTATGGAGTTATATCGCGGGGCGAAAGCGAGCCAGACGGATGTTCGGCGCCACGACATTACCAACATCATGTTCGACGCATCGGGAGATACGCTCTCGGTGATCTCCTATTTAACTTTGTTTGCGACCGAGCATGCCGAAACCAAGTTGCTGACGACGGGCGTGTATCGCGATCAGGTCGTCCAAGTTGATGGCGAATGGAAAATCGCTGTTCGCCATATCGACCTCGACAGCGCCTACTGAGCTCCCCCAGTGAATCTGGGCCGCATTCCCGCTAAGACCGCCCTGCTGAATCCTGGCAAGGAGGCCCTCATTGATATTCCCAACAATAGGAGGATCTCCTTCGGTGATCTGGACGAGCGGGTTCGCAAACTCGCCAATGCGCTGTGCACTGAACTGGGCCTGAATAAGGGTGATCGCGTTGCCATCCTCTCCAAGAACTGCATCCAGTACATGGAAGTGTTCTACGCTTGTGCACGCAGCGGCCTGATCGCCCAACCCCTCAACTGGCGCCTCAGCGAACCAGAGATGGCCCGGATTCTGAAGGATGGCGAGCCCAGCGTGCTGATCGGCTCAGAGGAATATGCGGACCTGACGAGCAGTCTCGCCTTGACGGCAAGTATTAGCGAAACGCTGATCTTCAGTGCAGCTGCAGACTGCCGCTACGAGCAATTGATTGCCGCCGCGAGCGAGGTTGAACCTGCTGCCGCGGCAGGCGTTACCGGGGACGACCCCGTTTTGATCCTCTACACCGGCGGCACTACCGGAGAGTCGAAGGGCGCGCTGCACTCCCATCACTCGCTCTACATGGGCATGCTGAATCAGTCCATCGCTGAGCGGATTGTGCCGACCGACGTCTATATGCTCACCGGGCAGATGTTCCACATTCCAGTGGCACTGGCGATGAACTACATGGCCCACGGCTGTCCGGTGGTGCTGATTAATTTCGACGCCAAACTCGCCCTTGAAGTGATTCAGCAGGAGCGCGTCTCCGCGTTCTTGGGCATCACCACCATGATTAATTGGATGATGGCCGTTGAAGGGTTTGAGGACTACGACCTGAGCAGTCTTCGCAATTTTCAATACGGTGGCGGCCCCATGCCGCGCTCGGTGGTAGAAGCTGCGCTGAAGGCTTTCCCCTGCACCATGATTCAGGGCTATGGCCAGACAGAGGGCATGACCATGACCTTCCTGTCTCAGGAGGATCACCAACGCGCGGTAGCGGGCGACCACCCGGAAAGATTGGGGTCCTGCGGCCGCGAGGGCTTTGTCTCAGAAATCCGTGTTGTCGACCCCGAAGGCGAGCCGGTACCCAGAGATGGTCAGACTGCGGGCGAGATCGTGGTCCGTTCAGAGGCCAACATGCTGGGGTATTGGCGCCGACCCGACCTTACCGAGCAGACCATCCGCGGCGACTGGATGTGGACCGGCGATATCGCCACCTGGGACGAGGAGGGCTACG
>CAXPKH010000025.1:0-8366 GCA_964217615.1 Luminiphilus sp. | reverse complement strand
ATTCGAGAAGAAGGCCTCGCGTTCATGAATGATTACAAGGCGGGATTCGAACTCGATGAGGCGACCCGCCAGTTGCTCGCAAACGAGCGCTGCGTCCTTGGTGTCTCGCAGAGCTGACTACGTTTCTGGCTGCGTCAGCGAACGCCCTGCAGCGTTGTCGGTCTTAAAGGTCATTACCAGAATGGTGGCGATGAGCGACAGCGCGATCAGGCCCGCCAGTGCGCTGCGGTAATCCCCCTGAGACTCCCGCGCCAGTCCGATTAAACGTGTACCCAGGGCGCCACATAAGGTGTCAGCGAGAACCACTACTGCCAGAATTCGCCCGTAACTGGGACCTCGGTACAGATAAGCGATCAAGAGCTGGATGCAGGTGAAAGCCCCGCTGAAGCCCACTCCAGCAATAGCGGCGTAGCTGAGCAGTAACCAGTGACTGTCGGCTCTGACTTGTGTCAGCAAAATCAGGGCAGTCGCAAGAGTCAAATTTGAAGCCGCCATTACCCGACTCACGCTGAAGCGCTCGGACAAAATCCCAAAACCCAATTTTCCCAGAACCGAGCAAGCAAAAAATAAACTGAACAAGCCCGGTAGCTGCGCTTTAGAGAGTCCAACATCCTGAGTCAGATAAATCGACTGATGCTGTGTGAGCGCGATGATGACAAACCATAGGCTCCCGGTGAGAAACAGTACTTTGTAAAAGTCGATTTGCCTGAGGACATCGGTGAGTCCACCTGTGAATCCCTCGGTGCCCGGTTGTACTCGATCGAGCTCGACACGAGTTGTCCCACTGGGTTGGTCACGGAGCAGGAACCAGGCGCTTCCGATCATGAAAGCGCCGGTGGCAAACCCTACGCCAAGCAGCGTGCTGCGCCATCCGTGCGCCGCGAGAGCGGCACCAACTGCGAGCGGAAACAGCACGCCCCCGAGACTAGAAGCCATGAGCAAGATGCCGGTCGCACGGCCACGCTTTTCATTAAACCAAGCAGTGAGCACCACCATATTGGAGACCAATCCGCAGAGTGAAAGCCCCACACCGAGGCATGCATACACAGCGACCAGTTGCCATAGCCCCTGTACCTGCGAAAACCCAATCAAAGCCAAGCTCAGTGTCAGGCTGCCGACCATGATAATTTTCCTGGGAGAGTATTTATCCAAAAGCCAGCCGGCGGGGGGCGAGGTAATGGCGCCGATCAGAAAAAAAACCGTCGCCGGTAACGTGACTTCGGACGCCTGCCAGCCAAAACTTTCGATGAGTTCAGGATAAAGCAGAGGCAGCGTATGAAGCGTGATGCCGTTCGACGCCATGTAGATCACGAATAGTCCGCTCAGTACAATCCACTTGCGTTCTGTAAGATGCGTGAACAGCATTTGGTCTCGGCTCATGTGACAGGCCCTGATCAACATACACCAGCGGTTAACAGAGTGGTGAAAAAATGCATGGAGGCTCAGCGAGCACCATCGAACAGGCCGATATCGGAATTATCGGTGCGGGTATTGCCGGAGCGGCACTAGCCGCAGCGCTGGCTGACAGCGGCTTGCGCGTGGCACTGTTCGATCGGCGGGAGGGATTGCTCGATACCGCGCGCGGGGATCATATCCAGCCCAGTCTTATACCGGTTCTGTCTCGTTGGGGCGTGTTGGAGCATTTGCACAGTGCGGGTGCGGAGCAGCGAGTGGGTACACGCTGGTTCGACGCCCAGCAGCAAGCAATAGTCACTGTCGGCGTGCCTCAAACGGCTGAGACACCTCCTTGGTTTTTGTTTTTAAATCATGAGCTGATTGGTGAGGCCCTGTTGAAGGGTGCGGCTCGGGGCGATACAGATGTCATCCTTGGTATTGATCATTGGCAGTTGACACGTGATCGGTCCGCTTGGCGGATAGATTTTCGTAAAGATGGGCGCGAGCGATCCTTACGGTGCGCCCTGCTGGTGGGTGCCGACGGCACGGGTTCCTCGGTTCGGAAAAAATTGGGTATTCCGGCGCACCGGCATCGGTATCAATACCCCATTGCCGTATTGTATGGACGTTTGGCAGAGCAACCGAAAGAGCGCACGCTGGACGTATACCTGTGTCATGAACGGATGCTCTCGGTGATCCCCCGAACGGGGGGTTGGAGTAAAATTGGCGTTCCGATTGATGCCGCCGAGCTGGCCGGATGGCGCGAGAGTTCTAGCGAGGAGCTCAATGCGCGGCTGCAGCGTTGGTGTCCGGCACTCGATTTCGAGCAATTGTCATTTGGCGCTATTTATCCGCCGATATCTTTGCAAACCGAGCCGTTTGTCGGTGAGGGGGCTGCGCTCTTGTTAGGAGACGCCTGCCACGCAATGCACCCCGCGCGGAGCCAGGGCATGAATACCTGCTTCCGGGTCGCAGATCAATTGGCGACAGTGATTGCTAGTCTGCCAAGTGGATTCAGCGAAGCCGCAGTATTGCCCGTCATCAAACAATTCGATACCGATTTCAGGGTCCAGTTGACGCCGAGGCTAGCCGAGAATCACGCCGCCGGGCTGCAGATGGACACGCTGAGTGGGGGAGGCTTTGTTGAATTGACGGAACAACTGAGAGGAGCTGCACAGAACCCCGAGATATTGGACCTAATGGCCCGCCGAGCGGCCGGACTAACGCCTTAGGCCATGTGCGGGCGCTATACCCTGGCGGCAAGCCAACGACCTGAGAGACACAAATGGCATGTGTCATTGCCGGACCGTTTCAACATTGCGCCGCAATCGGACGTACTCATTCAGATTGAATCTGGGGCGATGGCGTTGAGGCGATGGAGCTATTCGCCACGTTGGACTGAGCCGTCCCTGCATATCAGCAATGCCAGATCTGAAATGCTCCTGCAAAAGCGTGTCTTCAAAACGGCGCGTCGCTGCGCGTTTATCGCAGATGGTTGGTACGAGTGGCAGCGAGCGGGGAGCAATAAAACCCCCTGGTATCACCACTTGGACGGCACCTTGATGTTATTTGCCGGTATCTACGAGGATGATTCCGGCTGCGCGATTGTCACGACCCAGGCGCAGGCCGGGATCGGGCATGTGCATCATAGGCAACCGATGCTGCTAGACGATGATGGATTGGATGCCTGGCTGGGTGGGGCGGACCCCGGCGTTTGCATGCGGGAGCTGCCCGTAAAGTGTTATCCGGTTTCGAGGCGGGTCAATCGCGCAAGTGTCGATGAGCCCTCACTCATTGAGCCAGTTTCTGAATGCTTAGCGGGTGGTGGCATCGGACAGACGGCCGATCTCTTTGCAGAGTGATTGAGCTCACAGTCTAGGGCGAGTGATCCGGGTGGGTCACTGTGTCGACACTGCTGTCATAGCGCTGGCACAATGTTGACCACTGTGGCGGTGGCGGGCACTGTCACTCCAGTGATCAAGTGGCAAAAAGAAGGCGCGGACAAAGTTTCAAGATCAAGGACTTATCATGAGAATCGGCACCTTTGTTCCTGAGCAAACTCAAACCACGCTCTATGCGATGGCGGGGGACGACTGTTCACTGCATCATGATCTTTCCCAGCTGACCCCGAAGCAGCAGCATGATCACTGGGAAAATCAAGTGCTCACCTGTGCACTACAGGTAGCGCTCAATGGGTTGGGTAAGCCTCAGGACCACGTTGCGATGGCAACACACTTCACCGATCCGCTCTGGTCCGACTTGCTTGCTCACTACAGGAAGATGTTCAGCTCGATGGGGCTCGCTGCCGTTGCGGAAGACCATCTCTCTTTTCATGATCTTGACGCGTTCTATCAGTCCGTCGCGATTGCGATGCCAGATGTGGAACTCGTTAATCTCTATATGTTCAGTGGCTCAAACTTTTGTCTGCATCAAAGTGATGAGGCTTATTCGATCAGTCGCAACGTCAATTCCAAGCTCCACTTTGCTCTGAATGCGCCGGAGGCCGGCATTCCGGTACCCCATACTGAGATATTTACCAAGGCATCGTTGCACAATGGCGACGCTGACGCGTTGTTTAACGCGCACCCCGAGGGTTTGATGGTCAAGTTGCTGGGGTTAGCGGGCGCCCGTAACGTATTTCGAGCAAATGATCTTGCGGAATGCCTGAGTCTCATCGACGAATACAAGGACGAAATTGAAGTTTTGTTGCAGGAGATTCTGCAGGCCGAGCGTTGGAGGGAAATGACGGTGGATCTCACGGTCAGGCCAAATTCGGTCGAGATCAGTAACGTGAGAGAGATATTGTTTGCCGGCGGGGTCTGGGTGGGAAATTACATCAGTCAGGACTTGCCGCTATCTGCCGCACATCAGCAAACCCTCCTTGCCGTGGGGGAGTACGCACGCGCCCAAGGACACGTTGCCGAAGAAGGCGTTAATTGCGGGGTGGATTACTTTGTCGATGGCGATGATGTCATGGTGACTGAAATCAACGCCCGGTGGACCGGAGGTTTATTCCCGACAGAATACATAAAACGGCTGGGCATTAAGGCGCCGGCCGTGGCTTTCTTTGATAGGGTAAGGGTCGACGAACTGGAAAATATAAAGGCATTCCAACTCGCACATCTGTACCCTCAGGCAAACAGTTCTTTCACTTATGTTCCGATGGGCTTCACGCCCTTTCGCATTGAAGTTGATGGGGCAGAATGCTGTTTTTTATGGCAGCTGGTGGTGGGAGATTTTGCCGAATTTGTAAACGCACGTAATCAATCGTTGGCTGAGGACTTGTTTCCTACTGCAACGCTGATCTTGGAGGAAGCTTTGGCATGACACGCGCCGATCTGAATGCACTCAATTTTTTTAGTCCTGAGGTTCAGGAGTGTCCGTTTCAGCTCTATCAGCAGCTTCAGGAGGAGGCTCCCGTTTGGCAGATCCCAGGCACCAATATGTTCTTGGTCACGCGATTCAACGATGTACGGGAGATCATTCGTGATCCCGAGCGATTCTCCAGCAGTTTCGGTTCATTGCTCAATGCGGGCTCGGGGGCAAGCGCAGTTACCGAGATATATGAGCAGGGCTATCCCATGGTGGAGACTCTGCTCACGCTGGATCCCCCGCGGCATCGCGTGTACCGCAATCTTGTCAATAAAGTATTTTCCAACAAGCGCGTTGAGGGCATGCGCCCTTACATGAATGAAATGACCCATCAGCTCATCGACGACTGGATCGACGAGGGCGAGGTGGATTTGATGAATCGCTTGGCGGTGCCCCTGCCTCTCTACGTTATCGCTGATCAGCTAGGCGTTCCACGCTCCGAGCTCCCATTGCTCAAGAAGTGGTCAGATGCGTCTGCGAGTCGCCTTGGGCAACTGGCAGATGAGGAAGGTCAGATCCAGAACGCGCGCGATATCGTCGAATTTCAACACTATTTTGCGGCGCTCTTGGACAGAATGCGTGAGACACCAGAGGACAATATTATTTCTGATCTGGCCAATGCCACCATCGATGAGGGGCGATTGCTGACTAAAGGTGAGGCTTTGGGCATGATCCAGCAAATTCTGGTGGCGGGCAACGAGACCTCTACCAGTGCCATTGCCGGGGGCGTGTTACTGCTGATCGAAAACCCGGATCAACAGGCCTTGCTGAGGCGGCAGCCCGAGCTCATTCCCAGCGCGGTGGAGGAGATTCTTCGACTGGAAACGCCGACAAGCGGGATGTGGCGGCTCGTCATGACTGACTCAGAGGTCGGTGGCGTCTCGATTCCGAAGGGGTCTATTGTGATGGTTCGTTTTGCCGCAGCTAACCGCGATGAATGTGTGTTTCACGAAGGTGGGCAAATGAAAATTGACCGAGAAAATGCCGACGGGCATCTGGCTTTTGGTCAAGGCCCGCATTTTTGCCTGGGCGCTCAGTTGGCGCGGACCGAAATCCAGATTGCGCTGACCGCGCTCATCGAGCGGACTGACAATTGGTCCCTCGTCGACGGCAAGAACTCGCTTCAGCATCATCCAAATGTGCTGCTGAGGGGGCTGAAGGAATTGTATATTTCATTCGACAAAAAAGTGAGCAAGGCGGCCTGAATGAATGCAGAAAACCCGAGTGGGGCACTCAAGCCCTCTGGCGAAAAGCCGCTATTCCCGAGCTATCAGGACTTATTGGATGAGGAACGCGTTCCCGTACCTGACTCATTGCGGCTGGATACTCAGCCCAGTATCGCAAATGACCTGATCGCCACTGATGTATGGACAGACCGTGACATCTTCGAGCGAGAGGTCGAGCAACTATGGCCCAAAGTGTGGCAAATGGTATGTCGCGAAACGGCACTGCAGAAGGCTGGCGACTTCTATGTCTATGATATTGCTCGATACTCGATTTTGCTCGTCCGCACTGAGTCAGGCATGCTCAAGGGCTACCACAACTCCTGCCTCCATCGAGGCCGAGCGCTCAAATCGGGCCGCGGCACCAGCCGAGAGTTGCGATGTCCTTACCATGGCTTTTGCTGGACGCTGGACGGTCGTTTCAAGGAAGCCTATTGCGAATGGGAGTTTGAGCGAGACGCGCTCGCCGGCCTCGACCTGCCCGAGGTGCAGGTGACGACCTGGGGTGGTTGGGTGCTGATCAATATGGATCTCGATGCGCCTCCTTTTGAGCAATACGTGCCCATTCTTGCGGAGCATTTTGAGCGCTGGCGGCCCGAAGATCGCTACGTTTCGCTCCATGTCGAGAAGAAGATTCGCTGTAACTGGAAAGTGGCAATGGAAGCATTTATCGAGTCCTACCATGCCATTCAAACGCACCCGCAGATTTTGGCGTTCACCGGCGGCGATAACTCGCAGTACGATGTTTTTGGACCACACCTCAGCCGGACGATTACCGCTCAGGGAGTTGCCAATCCGGGCCAGGCCGATCGCTATGACTTGCGGGCATCCGTAGAGGGCATGACTGGCCCTGACGGATTGGAGCAGGCCATGAGCCTGACTGGATTGAGTGAGAACGAGCTGACCTCCCGCCAGGCCATTGGGGCCGTTCGAAAGGAGCAGTTCGCGTCTTTTCTGGATCCGCAGCAGTTGGCCTCAGTGACGGATGCCGAGACTATGGACTCGATTTTGTACTTGGTGTTCCCCAACTTTGCGCCATGGGGTGGTTTCCAAAGCCAAATTACCTACCGCTATCGCCCCGACGGTTTGGATCCCGACGCCTGCATTATGGATATTTACCTCCTGGATGGGTATGCACCAGATCAGCCGCGCCCGCCCGATGCGCAGACCATTCGCTTGGGCTTCGATCAGGCTTATGCGGAAGCAGAGGAGCTCGGGATGCTGGGGGCGCTGTTTGATCAGGACGCCAACAACTTGCCTGAGGTGCAAAAAGGCCTAAAAGCGTCACATTCAGGAAAAGTGCTCACGGCAAGCTACCAGGAGCTGCGCATCCGTCACTTTCATCAAACGTTGAGGCAGTATCTCTATCCCGAAGGCTAGCCAGTTCCTCGTCGGCATATTCCCTCGGGACTAGAGCGCTTGCAGGAAGCCCATAGCGTACTTAGTAGCTGAGTACCATGCTGGATCGGCCATCCTTTTCCGTCGCTTTTGCAAAGCTGGGCAGAGCCTTCATCTTCTCTATCCAAGCGGCACAGTTTGGATGTTTCTGTGCATTGATGACCCCTCGTTCAGCGCCAGCAATCAGATTAAAGGCTATCAGAAAGTCGGCGGCGGAGAGGGCATCTCCACCGAACCAGGGTGCCTGCGACAGTGACTCTTCCGCAAGAGAAAGAATGCGATTGAGACGGGGTTGGATAAAAAGCGTATCCAGCCCTTTTACGTACAAGCCAACCAGTGGCCGCATGAAAAAAGGCAAGCGCTTGTGAGAAATAGTGTGGACCACGTTCATGAGTTGCAGCGGCATCATCGAGCCCTGCGCCGCATGCCACCAGAACAAATAACGGTTCCGGTCTGGGGATCCTGGTTCCGGACGGAGCTGTTGATCGGGCGTGTTATCCAAGATGTAGTCCATGATGGCGCTACTTTCTGCCATTACCAGTTCGCCATGAGTGATAACCGGCGCCGTTCCCAGCGGGGAGAGTGACTTGTATTCGTCGGGCGCAGCCATGGTTTTTGTATCTCGCGAATACACGATCAGGTCATAAGGGGCATTGAGTTCCTCCAGCATCCACAGGACGCGGAAAGACTGCGAATACTCGAGGTGATGTAACGTCAATTGGGTAGTCATGTTTGCAGGCGAATTGAGGTTGACTGAGCCATGTGGCAGTGCCTCTTATACCCGGCGAGGCGTCCTTTGGATTGCTTACCGGCAACCGCTTGCGGGCAGAATGGAGTGAGCCGCGGTGTGATGGCCTCCCCGCCAGGACTCGAACCTGGAATCACCGCTTAGGAGGCGGTAGTTATATCCTGTTTAACTACGGGGAGAGGGGCGGCAGTGTACCGCAATCTTTCTCAGGAGTTGCCAGTCGTGTTCGT
>CAXPKH010000024.1:0-3000 GCA_964217615.1 Luminiphilus sp. | reverse complement strand
CCTCCCCCATTGAGGACACTGCCCAGACCATATTTCCTAACGTCGTCGGGCGTTACATGCTTGATCTCACCCTGAATCATCTGGGCGACTTTTTGCTCAAGCGTCATTACCGCCAGCTGGTCTTCTACTTGTGCGGCGATGCTTCTCTCGGAGGAGTCAGAGCAAGCGGACACGGCGAGCGAAACTGTCACCCAAACGATTCCCTGCTTAATTACACGCTTCATCCTTGCAGTACACAAGTGTTTCATCAACCGGTCCTTCACTCGACCCTCGCTACCGATCGGGTCTCGACGCCAAAACCGTTCAAGGCACGGGGCCCAGAACGCTACAAACCGCCGTAACCTACTGCCTTCGCAACGCCAAGCTCAATTGAAAAGCGATTATCCGGGGTATACTCAGGTCAGACGGGACCACGGGAACACCCAAATAATGCCCCTCTGACCGCCAGAGGGAGGGGTGCAGTAGCGTTTGAGGGCCCGCCGGGTAGCCTCAGTCAGCCCCGGGTCTGACGGCCATAGCAATGCGCGTGCAGCGCAAGGATTTCCGAGGGAAGCCGTCCCGCGGCCCGTTTACAATTCCCGGATTTGCCACCCACTCCGATTCAACCCATTGATCACCCCTTTTGTCGAAACGCCGTTCACTATCGGGGTCACCCGTGGGATGTTACGGTTCTGATAAACCAACAAATCTAATTCAGGGGCCTGTGATTCATGTACGCGCGGACTTTTGCTAAAAATAAACTTACTCAGGCTGTCTCGCTGGCAGTAGGGGTTGCCGTGTCCACAGCGGTGACTGGTCAAGAAGCCATTTCGGATGAGCCAGTCATAGAAGAGGTGGTGGTGACTGGCATTCGTTCGAGCCTGAAGCGAGCAATGGACACCAAACGCGACTCTCAGGGCGTGGTGGATGCCATTACCGCCGAGGACATTGGAGACTTCCCTGACACGAACCTCGCCGAGGCGTTGCAGCGCGTAACCGGTGTAGCCATCGACCGGCAGCGCGGCGAGGGCACGACCGTCACCGTCAGGGGTTTTGGCGCAGACTTTAACTTGGTCACGCTCAACGGCCGCCAGATGCCCACTCACAGCGGTTTAGGGCGATCCTTTGATTTTCAAGACATCGCCTCCGAAAGCGTCTCGTGCGTTGAAATCTACAAGACCTCAAGAGCCAACATTCCATCAGGCGGTATCGGCGCGACTATCAACGTGCTGACCGCTAAGCCCCTTGACAAGCCGGGCCCACAGTTCGCTTTTAGCGCCAAAGGCGTTCATGACAAAAGTACTTATGCAGGCGATGATGTAACACCAGAAATCTCCGCTTTTGCCTCTCACACATTTTTCGACGACACGGTCGGTATTGCCCTGGCAGGAACATTCCAAGAGCGCCATTCCGGCGTGGCCTCAGCGTTTAACACCCGATTCTTCGAACGAGACGGCGCGGCCGTCCCCAATAACGGGCAGCAGACAAATGCGCCTGGCGAGGGTGATCTGGCTGCCGCACCGCAGCAGATTGTTTACCGCATTGAGGAATTTGAGAGGGAGCGGATCAATGGTCAGGTTACCCTCCAGTGGCGCCCTACCGAGTCGGTCACGGCCACCTTGGACTACACGATGGCCCAGCTGGAGCTGGATCGTCGCTACAACGATATGTCCATCTGGTTCAGCCCCACCTATCAATCCGTCACTTGGTCCGACGGCCCCATCGCCTCACCCATTATCTACACAGAGACCAACAACAACCCCGACCGACCGATGGCTGCGGGGGTCGACGCCTCCAAGAACACGCGCAAGTCGATCGGTTTTAATCTCGAGTGGGATATTACAGACCGTCTGCGGGTCGCTTTTGACTATCACGACTCTAAGGCAGAGCGCGAGCCCAACAGCATCTTCGGCAGCTCCGGCAATATCAGCATCGCGGCCTTCGGTCGAAACTCCGCGAGCGTTGATTACAGCACGGAAATTCCTGTAACGACCATTGGCATGGACGACCCCCTCTCGCCCGACGATATGCGTATCACCGGCAGCGTGTTTGCCGCTGACTGGGCGGAGATGAATATCGAGCAGACGCAGTTCTCAGGCGCTTTTGACCTCACGGACACCCTGACGATTCACGCAGGTGCGGCATACACTGACCTTGATAACTTCCAGTCTGGATCGATCGTGCAACGCAACACCTGGGGCGCGAATCAGGCCTCAGCCTATGGCTCTATCTCTGACCTCGTAATTCCCGCATCACTGGCTGGGGTGTATGACGAGCTTGAAGGAGGCGATCAAGTCACCAACAATTTCTTCATGTACAGCATGGCTGACATGGCTGCTCGCGCAGAGTTTCTGGAGGCACTGTCGCCCAACAACCCGCTGTACCTTGCACCCGCCGCTGGCGGCGCTATTGGTAGCTGTGGAACGGGCTTCTGCGCCGACCTAGAACCCGGCTTTGGTAACCAGTTCCGCGAGGAAACGTGGGCTGCCTTCTTGCAGTTGAATTATGCCGGATCGTTGTTCGATCGCGCTTTTAACTTCCGCGTGGGCTACCGATACGAAGAGACCGACGTCACCTCGAGCTCAGAGTCTCGCTCGTTCTCCAGCATTGTGTGGGCTTCTACCAATGAGTTCACAGCAATACCCGCCGACGGCACCGTACCTTCTGGCCTGACTGGCGACTACGATGTCGGCCTGCCCAACATTGATTTTGATATCGAAATCTTTGATGACGTGATTTTTAGAGCGTCTTACAGTGAGACGATTGCGCGCGCCCCATACGGCGCCCTCATCGGTACGCTCAATGCGCCCACCGTGCTTCGGGTGGTTGAGGGCCTGCATACAGCACAAGCCTCGACCGGCAACCCGGGGCTGCTCCCCCACGAATCTGAAAACTTTGACTTGTCGCTGGAGTGGTATTACGACGACGCCAGCTATATCTCTGTCGGCTACTTCGACAAGTCCGTCGAGAATTTTGTGACCGCCGGTGAGATTCAAGACGTGGTGTTGTTCCCCGACTTGG
>CAXPKH010000023.1:0-6503 GCA_964217615.1 Luminiphilus sp. | reverse complement strand
ACGGCATCATCGACGAAAGCGGGTATGTGCTGAACGACATTACCAGTGAAACACGGGTGAAGCAGGCGCTCAGTCACGCCGCTGCCGGTGCAGATGTAGTCGCACCCTCGGACATGATGGACGGGCGTATCGGCGCGATCCGCAGTGCGTTAGAGGCCAACGGTCACATCAATACATTGATCTTGTCCTACGCCGCCAAGTACGCCTCAAGTTACTACGGGCCGTTTCGCGATGCCGTGGGTTCTGCGGCCAACATAAAGGGCGGCGACAAAAAAACCTATCAGATGGACCCTGGCAACAGCGACGAAGCGCTGCACGAAGTGGCATTGGATCTGCGCGAGGGTGCCGATATGGTCATGGTTAAGCCGGGCATGCCCTACCTCGATATTGTGCGACGCGTAAAAACCGAATTGCAGGTGCCGACATTTGCTTATCAGGTCAGTGGTGAGTACGCCATGCACCAGGCGGCCTTCGCACAGGACTGGCTGAGCCGCGACGCGGTGATGCTGGAGTCGAGTTTGTTTTTTAAAAGCGCAGGCGCCGACGGCATCCTGACCTATTTCGCGATGGATGCGGCGCGACTGCTGCAGGGGTGACCGCGATGGTGTGGCGCAACACACCCTCCCTAGACCGCGTACGGCAAATTTTTTCGCGAATGCTGCTGGTGGGCATGATCACGAGCACCACGAGTTTTTCTGCCGCCGCGCAGCCAGATGCCATGGGGGCTGATTGCGGCTGTCTGTGGCGAGGCAGTTTCTCTGAAGTCGCACCCAACGCCGACCTGGTGGTTCTGGGTGAGGTACAAACCATCAAGGGCAACGCGGTAGACCTGTTACCCGAGCAGGTTCTCAAAGGTGCTTTGTGGCTCGATACCCTGCGCGTGTGGATGCAGGCTCGAGATTACTGCCGGCCCCCGGCAGACGCCTTCCCTCCGGGAAGCCGCTGGGTGATGGCGCTCTCGCAAATCCGTGAGATGCCCGAGGATGGCTTCGATCCCTTTACCCCGAATGAGAGTTTCGGGCGCAAAGATGACTACGTGCTCTCCAGTTGCGGCGGGTATTGGCTGCGAGTGAACGGCGATACCGCGACCGGCAATCTGGTGCCCGGGACGCCGCGCTTCTACCATCAACCCGAGATGTCACCCGTGCTGATTGAACTCATCGCCGGTTATTTGACGGGAACCGTCAGCCAAGAAGCGGTTATCGAGGCCAGCCGGGAGCGCCCTGAGGCAGTGGACGCCCTCATTTTGGACACCCGCAGCTTTTTGCGCGGCCAAGAAAACTGGCTCCCGGCGGAGGACGCTGAACAGGCGACCCCGGAGCCTCAGACTGACAAGCCTTAGTCCGCTGCCACCTCGGCCATGCGCCCTGCGAGGGACCTCAGGGCTCTAGGAAGGTCATCATCTCGTCGATCATCATGAGTGACAGGCCCCATATGCGGTAGCTTTGGTACAGGTAGGAGTCCGTCGCCATCTTCTTACCCTTCCACTCCCACTCCAGCGGTTCGCGATTGCGGCGGTCCATCAGAAAATGGAGGGGCACCCAGACCACATCATCGACTTCATGGTTGGGGGTTAACGCGGGGAGTTCGGCGACCCGGAACACAAAAGGCGTGACCAACATCTCCGGCCGATCTGCGCGCCAACCGGTATTCACATCCGAAAGCTCGCCAAGGGATGTTCCCCACGCACCCAGATCCACGCCGATCTCTTCTTCAGTTTCTCTGAGGGCGCAGGAAAAATTACAGAGGTCTTCGGCGTCCCTCCGTCCTCCGGGGAAGCCCATATGGCCAGACCAGGGATCTCCCTCCCGGGTCGCCCGACGAATCATCAACATCTCCGTCGCCTCGTGTGCCTCTCGCACCATGATGGCCACCGCCGCGCGCCCGGCACGTGGCTCGAAGCCCGCCTCGTCCTTGACGAAATTGGCCAGCCGCGATTCCAGTTGTTGGGAGAGATCTCGCATCAATACCTGACTGCACTTGGGTCATCGCTTAGTTATGTCACACGTGCTCGACACTGGCCTAGGCGCTTCAGCGGCGAGCGGGCACATGATAACGTGATACGCACTCCCATCGCGTCCAGCTTACCCGCCGTCTGCTCTGAAAATGACCCGCACGGCAGCACCGCCACGCTTCCGGTATGATGCGGCGCTTCATCGCCATGAATGGACCCCGCTTGTGAAAACCTATGCTGCCTATGCCATCGGTGCTGCGCTAGTTGACACCGAAATCCAGATCAGCGACGAGGAACTTGTCGCGATGAATGTCGACAAGGGCATGATGACGTTGGTCGACGCAAACCGACAAGCCGAGATGCTCGCCCATTTGTCGGGTCATTTAGTGCGCGCCAGCCATGCGTCGGGTGGCAGTGCAGGTAATAGCATGATCGCCACTGCGCTCATGGGTGCGCCCACCTACATGAGCTGCAAGGTTGCCAAGGATGAGGACGGCGATATTTATCTGGCCGATCTCGAGGCGTCGGG
This sequence comes from Luminiphilus sp., assembly GCA_964217615.1. GTDB lineage: Bacteria > Pseudomonadota > Gammaproteobacteria > Pseudomonadales > Halieaceae > Luminiphilus. The sequence continues at coordinate 4,020 of CAXPKH010000023.1, read as the reverse complement.
CGTGGCTCACGGCCTGTCAGATCAGCGACAGGATGGCGTTACTGGCAAATGCGTGGTGTTGATCACGCCGGACGCGGAGCGGTCGCTCAACACTAATCTCGGTATTTCAGAAACCCTGTCGATTGATGAGGTCAACGAGGGCGCTATCGCGCAATCAGACTGGGTGTATCTGGAGGGTTATCTGGTGACATCTCCTACGGGTCATGCAGCAGCCCTTCAGACCAAGGCACTGGCGGAGAAATATGGCGTACTGACGGCCGTCAGCTTTTCTGACCCGGGGATGGTGAAGTTCTTCCGGGACAATATGGCAGCGCTGGTCGAGGGCGGCGTAGAGATGGTGTTCTGTAATGAGGCGGAGGCGCTGGAGTGGGGACAATGCGATGATATTGAAAGTGCTGTCGCTGCCATCAAACGCATCGCGCGGCGTTTCGTCATCACGCTGGGCGCTGATGGCGCCATTACCTGGGATGGCGCAACGCAGCACCGCACGACAGCGCAACCCGTGAAGGCGGTCAACACCAATGGTGCGGGGGATATGTTTGCGGGCGCGTTCCTATATGCGCTATCACGGGGAGAGAGCGATTTACGCGCAACAGAATTTGCCACCCTCGCTGCGGGGGAAGTAGTAAAATATTTTGGGCCGCGGCTCGACCGGGACGCCTGTCTCGATCTGCGCCGGCAGTTTTTTGGTGATTAAACGCGCGACAGTGCAAATAGAGCAGACGGAATCCCATGAGCGAAAAAGAAATCAAACCGGTAATCAAAGCTGACCCGCTTTATCAGATGCTGCGTCAGGAAGACATTGACGGCTTCAATGCAAATCGCGACTCACTTGATACCAGCGAACTGACCGGGGGTGATTATCGCGGTCGTGATCTCCGCAAGATGAATGCCCGCGGACTGGATTTTTCTAACGCTTATTTTCGCAATTGCGATTTGAGCGGCATCGACTTCCGGGAAACCAATCTGGAGGGCGCGAGCCTCATGGATGCAAAAGTTTCAGGCGTCTATTTCCCGGCGGCACTCAGCCCCGATGAGATTCGTCTGTCTCTGGATCATGGCACGCGTCTCCGCTATGGGCGGCACTAGTCACAGATGACTGGCGGCAACGCCACCCTCGGCACGCTGAGCCGCCGCCTGACGGCGACACTGGCTCTGGTCGTGCTGGCATGGGCCTCATTCTCCCCTCAGGGCTATAGCCAAAACTCGCTGGCGGAGGCACTGCAGCAGCAGAGCGAATTCCTGCCGATTCGCGAGGCCTACCAGTTAGACGGTGCCGTTACCCCAGAGGGCGCACTGCGTCTTTATTGGCGGATTGCCGAGGGCTACTACCTCTACCAGCACGCTTTCAAAGTCACCCTGCTCGATGCAGAAACACCTAAGTCACTCGAGATAAACTTACCGCCAGCCATAGCCAAAACCGATGAATTCTTTGGTGAGGTTCAGGTTTACTACAACGAGGCAGACCTGACGGTCGCCGTGCCGCAAAGCGCCACCCCCGTGTCGCTGGCAGTGACCTATCAAGGCTGTGCCGACGCAGGGCTGTGTTACCCGCCGGAAACAGAAACCTTCACCCTTGACCCTGTCGCGGGCAGCTTTACGGCCGGGACCGGCGCACCCGCTGGCGGGCAACTGGCGCCCGTAGCCGCGCCGCCCCCTACCGACATGACGCTATTGCTCGCACTGGGACTCGCGTTTCTCGGGGGCATCATCCTCAATGCCATGCCCTGTGTTTTTCCCATTCTGTCGCTCAAGGTACTGAGCTTTGCTACCGGCGATCCGTCTGAGCACCGTCGCCATGGTCTCGCCTACTTGGCGGGCGTGATTTGTTCCTTTTTGCTGATCGCCAGTGTGCTGATCGGGCTGCAGGGCGCCGGTCGCTGGGTGGGCTGGGGCTTCCAGCTACAGTCCACCAGCTTCGTCATTGCGCTGGCGTACGGCTTTGCGCTTATGGGGTTCTCGCTATCGGGAATCGTCTTATTCGGGGGGCGGTGGATGAACCTGGGCGCGGGCCTGGCTGCCGCACCCGGAAACAAAGGGAGTTTTTTCACCGGCGTGCTGGCGGTGGTTGTCGCCAGCCCTTGCACAGCACCCTTTATGGGAAGTGCCCTGGGCTTTGCACTCACGCAACCACCCCCGTCCGCACTCGCGGTATTTGCGGCACTCGGGGTAGGTATGGCGACGCCCATGGTGGCGATCAGTTGGAGCAACGCTGCCCGACAGTGGCTACCGAAGCCCGGCGCCTGGATGGAAACCCTGAAGCAGATCATGGCCTTTCCCCTCTACCTGACCTCGGTATGGCTGATTTGGGTGGCAGGCAAGCAAAGCGGTGTCGATACGATGGCTGCGGCTGCGGCCGGGCTCGTACTACTCGCGCTCGGACTCACGCTGTTGCGCGGTGGGCAAGCGGCACGAATCGTCGGTACCGCCGCTCTGGTTGGTGCAGTGCTTTTGGGTGGCGTGAGAGGCGACCCAGCCTTGTCTGGCAGTCAGCCTGAACGCGAGGGCGTCGTAAGATGGTCGCCTGAGACGCTGACCCGCTTGCGCGCAGAAGGAAAACCTGTCTTCGTCGATGTCACTGCAGACTGGTGCATCACCTGTCTCGCCAACGAGCAGGCGGTATTGTTTACCGAAGAAATGGAAGCCGCTTTCGCGTCTGCAGGGGTGATTTATATGGTCGCCGATTGGACCAACTACGATCCGCTGATCGGCGAGTTTGTGCGGGGACACGGGCGCAATGGAATTCCGCTTTACGTGCTGTACGGCGGAGAGCCTGATGCCGCCCCCTTGATATTGCCGCAGTTACTCACCACGCGTGTGATGCTGGAGGCGCTCGACTCGGTGCAGCGCTGACAGAAAAAGGCGTGGGTTAGTCGTGGTGCAGCGACCTGATCTTGATATCCTTAGCGCCTTCGGCGCACCATGCGGGATCGATAGCAAGCGCGTGCTGCCGACACCTCGGAACGGCAAATGGAGGAGACATTTTTGACAACTGCCCGGTCACTGCTGTGCACCGCAGTCCTGTGGGTCACACCGCTTGCTTCATTCCCGCTTTCGGCGTTCGCCACAGAGGGTTCTGCATACTGGGAGGGCGCCTGGGTACGAAGCGTCCCGCCCGGCGCGGCGGTAGCGGCGGCATACGGCAATCTGGTGAATCAAGGTGACACGCCGGTGACCGTGACCGCGGTAACCAGCAGCCTCGGCACTACGGCACAGATGCACGATACCGTTGCCAATGGCGATCAGCGTCGCATGGTTCACGTTCATGCCAAAACGCTGGCACCGGGTGAGACGCTGGTTTTTGCACCTGGTGGACTCCACATCATGCTCATGGAATTTACAGAGGCCCCCGCAGAGGACGACGAGATTGAGCTGTGTGCAGTGACGCTGGACAACAATGCCCTCTGTACCCGGGCACCCGTGCGACGCGACGCACCCGTGTCTTCACATCATGATTCCGGGCACCACCACTGATGGCCGACACTCCCCTACCCGATGAGGCAGATGCCGCCTCTCCCGCGCCCGCATCATCCAACGGGTGGTGGCATCGCTTGAGGCCCAGCGCCTCGGATTCCGACCCGCGCACTTTGGGCAAATGGCTCGCTGGCTTTGCAGCAGTTTATGGCGTGGTAACAATCGCTCTGGGGATTTACTGGAGTCAAACACCGGAACCCTTTGACGTCAGAGAAAACGCAGCGCGTTACGCCGCACTGACGGAGCAAGAGGTGGTCACGGGTGCGGTGACAGTGGCGGCCCTGCAGGAGACGATTAGGACACTGCTTGAAAAACCCGGTGGCTACCTGCACAACGACGTTTTTCCTCCCGGCGTCTGGTTGGATAATATGCCCAACTGGGAATACGGCGTTCTGGTTCAGAGTCGCGATCTAGCGCGCGCCCTGAGAGAGGTGCTCAGCCGGTCTCAATCCCAGTCAAAAGAAGACGTTGATCTGACGCTCGCGGAACCCCGCATCAATTTTCAGTCCGACAGCTGGATCCTCCCCGCCTCGGAGAGCGAATACC
>CAXPKH010000022.1:0-5383 GCA_964217615.1 Luminiphilus sp. | reverse complement strand
TGCTCATCCAGCGTGGCCTGAATCTCTTGCCGGATGTTGGCGACCTGCTCGAGCCCCACGGCATGGATCTCCTCGGCGGGCACGCCCACCGTGACAAAAGCGCGCACCAGCGCGGGGTAGCAAGCGGCGCCGTCGGGGTTGCCCGAGACAGCAAGCGTCTCTCGGGTTTCGCTGAGGTACTCGTTCTCGATGAAGTCAGCGTAGCGATGCAGTGCCGGGGCAATCTGCTCTTCGTAGATTTTTGTCACCGCTGCCTCAAAGTCAGTGCCGTCATTGCGTGCGGCAGGGCCCATAAAAATACTGTCGGGGCCGATGAGTGATCGCACCTGATCGGGCACGGCCTCGACCGTCACGCGAGGGGCGCTGTAGCCGAGCCGCAAGCCTTCGCGCAGATTGGCAATCTCGTTGTCGATGTAGGTGGGCACTGCGCCGAGCCGAGCAAGCGCCTGCACTCGTAAATCGGCCGTTTCAAGCGGCTGAACATCGAACACAAAGGGCAGCCAGGTATGCCAGCTGGTGGTGGTGCTCGCTTCCCACAGCTCATTGCGGCAGATGCGCGTGGCGACGGCGCCTTCCAGCTGCTCCTTGAGCAGTCCGTGCGTGACCCAATCTCGGCTCCCGACTTTTGTGGGCGCTCCCATACCGTTCAACCGTGCAAGCCAGGCATCTTCTTTTGCTTGCCACTTGGCGATTCCAGCCAGCGAGTTGTCTGGCAGTCGGTCATGCCGTGCGCCCTCGATGGAGTAGTAGGTGCCCATCAGGGCATCGGCTTCCATCAGGCCATCAAGGTATTCGTCAGCAAGTTGCTCTATGGCGCTGGCGGGTGGGGCGGGTTGGCTACAGGCGGTTATAAACAGTACCGCAGCGAGCAAGCCCATTCGAAGTGGTGAGATCATTTTCTTATCCTGATGCGCGAGTGACAGGCTCGCAAATTCGATCACTATTTCGGCGCGTTAACAATCGTGGCAGTGTGAATGGATTGTCGGATCCGCACGCTCAGCGCTGTGCATGGCGCCGAACAGGCGAGCCGGCGCGCAAAGAAGCGACCGAATCATAGCCAGCCAGGAGCATGCTACGTCGGGTTTCCGATGCCAGTATCTCAATCGTTTTTGCTACCCCCGCTTCCCCGCCTGCAGCCAGACCATAAAGATAGGGCCGCCCGATTGAGCAGGCCGATGCGCCCAACGCGAGTGCTTTGAGAATATGGCTACCGCGGCGGATCCCTCCGTCTACAATCACTTCCAGATCATTGCCGATGGCATCGCGAATGGCCGGGAGGCAATCAATGGGCGCCGGCGCCGAATCCAGCTGCCTGCCCCCATGATTGCTGACCATGATGGCAGTGGCGCCGATGTCCCTTGCCTGTCGCGCATCTTCCGCTGACAAAATGCCCTTGATAATCAATGGGCCATGCCAACGCTCTCTAAGCCAGGCTACATCTTTCCAGCTGACTGACGGGTCAAATTGCCGATTCACGTAATCAACAATGCTGAGCGCGCCTGATTTTCGCGGGTCAATATCGTCACCCAGATTAGCGAGCGTGAAATCTCGGTTATGTAGCATCCCCCGGAGCCATGACCATTTGTTGGCAAAGCTCATTGCGGAGCGCAGCGAGAGTGAAGGTGGGATGGTCATGCCAGTGACAATATCTCGCTCTCGATTGCCTGCAATCGCAGTGTCTACTGTGATGCACAGCGCGTCATAGTTGGCTTCTATGCAGCGGTCTACGAAACTACTCGTCAGCTGACGGTCCCTGAATACATAAATCTGAAAAAATTTAGGCCCTGTTGCGGCAACGGCCACTTCTTCGATGGTACTGGAGCCCATTGAGGACAAGCCGTAGCAAATATTTGCATTACCGGCAGCGCGCGCGACGCCGAGCTCTTTTTGGTGGTGAAAAAGTCGCGACATGCCGGTTGGGGACAATATTAGTGGGAGCGACAGATGCTGGCCGAACAGTTCGGTGCTCAGATCGATTTGAGTGATGCCGGTGAGCATGGATGGCATCGTTTCCCATTGCTCAAAGGCGTCGGTGTTGCGGCGGAGTGTCCACTCATCATCCGCACCACCATCCAAATAGTGAAAGATGGGTGATGGCAGCTTCTTCTTTGCGGCCTTGCGTAACTCGGCGACGTTAAAGCAGCGATCTATGCCAGCCATTCTCATATCCGCCTGCAATCAATCGGTATTAAAAGTGCTTTGGGTATCTGATCGACCTGCGTCATCACAATGACGACTTCCCGTCTGAAGTGGGCCAGTAGCGGACTAAAAAAGTGCCCTCTGAGATGGTTTCTGAGGCATTGTTGCCCCGCCACTGGAAGTCGTATTGCACGCGGAACCCTTGCGATCGACCCTCGACTGCGGCGATGCTCATGGTGAGTGAAATGGCTTCGTCGGCGTTGGTAGGGCGCAGTACCCGAAACCGATCGCTTCCCACGAACAGGGCTTTAAGGTCGATTAACTCGACGTGCTCAAAGAAAGTTGTATGCACCAGGGCAAACGTGAGAGACCCAGGGGCGATGATGCCGCCGAAGCCCTCAGCTTTGCTTCGTGCTTCGTCGAAGTGAAACCAGTCGAGCTGGTTCAAGCTGCGACAGTAGTCCTGAATTTGATCCTTAGTCACGACGCGTGGTGCAGATTGGAACAAGGCCTTGCCGATACGCGCCTGAAAATCTGCTTGAGTGTGTAGTTTGGTTTTCACGAGTGGTGCCGGTGCTCAAGTAGGGCTGATAGCTAGCAGCGGTGACTGAGGAGCGTAACAGGCGCTATGGGCTTGATCACCTGTCTTTCCATGCATTTCGGTTGTCGCTTTACTGGGTGATTGTGCGCGTTTTGAGTCTGGGCGCGGCTCAGGGTTTGCTTCAAAAGGGAAAAAGCGGATGATGGGTGGATTGTTTCCCGCTGGAATTGATTCCGCCAACCATGATTGCGCAGACATTTTCCACGATCGGGCCAATTGGTGTCGTGATATGGCAGGCGCTGGAAGATCTGGGTGTCGCGCCGGGTCCGCTATTTGCTGATGCAGGCATCGAAGTGGGCCCCTTGATGGACCCCAACACGCGTATTACCGACGGCGCGTTCAGGCGTCTGTTGACCTCCATTGAGGAACAACCTGTCGATCGCGTATTTGGTCTCCATCTCGCAAAGTTCATCCATCCCACCACCTTTTACTCGCTGGGGGTGGCCGCCTACTGCAGTGCTACGCTGGGTGACTACATCGAAAAGATGATTCGCTATTACTCGGTGGTTACCACCAATGATGTGATGTCTCTTGAGCGCGATTCCGGAGATTCTGAGGTGTGTTCTCTTAACTGGACCGCCAACAACCCCGAGCCATTCCCCTCGGTGCGTGAAGACGGCATCGCCGCTATTTTTGTCACGATTCTTCGTGTTGCCACCCAAAATGCCTTCTCGCCCCGCCGAGTTTCCCTCGCTCGGCCTTTCCCCGGCGATAATGCAGGCCACTACGCTTCTTTTTTTGGCTGCGAGGTTCAATTCGAGGCCCCCGCAACGTCACTGGTTTTTGACGCGCAGTTGCTTGATATCCCATTAGTCAGTGCCGACCCGGACATGGCGCGGTCATACGAGCAGCTCACGGAACAGTACATTGCGAAGTTGGAGAAAGCTGACTTTCCAGCCAGAGTTCGAAATGAGCTGATCAGGCTCCTACCCACGGGCGTATCGGGCAAGGATGCCGTCGCGAAGGTGCTCTGCGTGAGCACACGAACGCTATACAACCGTCTAGAAGAGGCGGGCACTACTTTCCGCGAGGTATTGGACGACACACGGAGGTTGCTCGCAGAGGATTACCTGCTCAAGGGGCTGCCGGTCAACGAAATTGCGTATCTGACCGGGTTCTCAGATACCGCCAACTTCTCCCGCGCCTTCAAGAAATGGACCGGCCATTCTCCCGTTAGTTTTAGAGAGCTCGCGACTTTGCGAGATGAGCAGGCTAGCCCCTAGGCACACCAATCTTGCCGGTTTTGACATGACGGCTTTCGCCATTGATTTTTATGCTGTGTGACTTCTGATCAGATTGGAATCCACGTGGCCGTCGATACCTATACCCAACTGCTGTCTGAGGCGTTGTCGTCTGTAGGAGACGCCATCGCGGTCTCAGATGTGGATGGTCGCTCCGTATCGGGAAACGAACTGCTCGGACGCATCAACCGTATTGCCGGCCTCCTGGCTGACCTCGGCCTTCTCCCCGGCGATGGGCTTGCGCAGTTAGCGAGCAATCGTCTGGATGCGTTTGCGGTGATGGCGGCGTGTTTGCGAGCCGGTATTCGGTATACCCCGTTGCATCCACTGGGTTCACTCGAGCAGCAATCCCATATCGTGCGCGACGCGCAAGCGAAAGCACTGATCATCGACTCCCACGCTTTCTATGAGCATGGCGCAAAGCTGGCTGAGGTATTTGAGCACCTCGAAGTGTTGACGCTTTCGAGTGCCGAATACGGCCGGCAGTTAGGGGATCTGCTCGAAGGCAGTTCGGCACCTCAATACGATCCCAAAGGTACTGACATTGCCTGGGTCACCTACACCGGGGGCACCACCGGAGAACCCAAGGGTGTTGTACACACGCAGGCGGGTATGGCGGCGACGGCGGAGATCTCGACTCAGGCGTGGGAATTTCCCCAAGACCCGCATTTTCTGGCGTGCTCTCCGATCAGTCATGCGGCCGGATTTTTGGTGCTGCCGGTGCTTCGCTTGGGTGGCACGGTGTCCTTGATGCCGTCTTTCTCACCCAGCGCGGTATTCGACTGTATTGAGCGCCAGGGGGTCAACACGCTTTTTCTGGTGCCAAGCATGATCTACGCTTTACTCGATCACCCCGACATCGAACGGAGAGATCTCAGTAATCTGGAACACATTATTTATGCCTCAGCGCCAATCGCCCCCGAGAGATTGAGAGAGGCGCTGCATGTGTTCGGGCCCATTCTCTATCAGTGCTATGGGCAGACCGAATGTATTCATATTTCGAGTATGACCCGGGTTGATCATGACCCCGCGGTCGCTCGGCGCTTGGAGAGCGCGGGGCGTGCCACACCCGGTATGACAATGGCTGTACTCGACCCGACAGGCGAACCAGTCGAACCGGGTGAGGTGGGTGAGATCTGCATAAAAGGACCCTGCGTGATGAGTCAATACTGGGGGCGACCCGAGGCGACCGCAGACACGCTACGCAATGGTTGGCTACACACGGGTGACGTCGGGCGGATGGACAATGAGGGCTTTGTCTACATTGTCGATCGGCTGAAAGACATGATCATCAGTGGCGGGTTTAATATCTATTCCCGTGATGTAGAGCAGGCGATTCGGCAAGAGGCTGAGGTCCAGGAAGTTGCCGTTGTCGGGTTGCCTGATTCGCGCTGGGGGGAGC
>CAXPKH010000021.1:0-22990 GCA_964217615.1 Luminiphilus sp. | reverse complement strand
GTCGGCGCTTCCCGTATTTCCGTCGTAATGGCGCCATAACCCGCGCTGGTGAGATTGAGCTGGAATTGGGTCCGACTCTCCTCCGCCGCAACCCTCTGCTCGGCATCGAAAACGTAAATCCCTGATCGGTACTGCGTGCCCCGGTCGTTGCCCTGGCGCATCCCCTGCGTAGGATCATGGTTTTCCCAAAAAACAGTGAGGAGCTGGCCGTAGGAGAGCTGATCGGGATCGAACACCACGTAGACCACCTCATTGTGACCCGTCTGACCTGTGCAGACTTCCTGATAGGTAGGATTAGGGGTAAGGCCGGCCGCGTAACCCACTGCCGTCGTGTAAACCCCCTGTAACCGCCAAAAAAGGCGCTCTACGCCCCAAAAACACCCCATACCAAACATGGCACTCTGCGTTGTCTCGGGGTATGGAGGCAATAATTGACCGCCAAGCACCGCATGTCGATCTGCCACAGGCATGGCTGAGTCCCTGCCCGGCAATGCACTCGACGCATCCGGGAGCTCGCTTTTAAAAAACATGTTGGTCCACCCCATTTTTACCGTTCTCGTAGCCCTTAACCCGTACTGGGCTAATCCATTGAAATTTGGCATACTACGCGGCTACTTAAAAAACTGACAGAAAAAAACCGCCGGGGGAATGAGGCCACCTAAGACGTCGTCGCCCCACTGGAAATCCCGCTGACAGCGGGTGGCGGGGGAGAAACATGATGCGTAAGACAGATCACAGAGTTCAAAACGAAAGAAATAACCCTCCTTTTAACGCTGAGGAGTTCTCTAGCCGAAAGCTCATGGACTTGGTCGATCAGAATCAGGGTAAGCAAAGACTCGATGCTGACGCTGAGATGCTGATGGCGGTGGTGACGGAGTTAACTCAACGGAGACACTACCTCAGAGAATTGCGTGACCGGGGGCTACTCGCCCCGCGCGCTTACTAGGCAGCCCCAGCATTACACGCGATCTTGATCATCCCAGATCAGGTGCCGTTGCCGCGTTTTTAGGCAAAGCAAAAGCGATTCGGGCGGTTACCGCCAGACAGGCGCGACTCATCTTCGCTCTAGACGCCACCGCGAGCAGAGAGCCCACTTGGGAGCAGGCAAGAATACTGCATGGAGAGCTTTTCAAGGCCGCATCCGCGCCCACATCGCTCGCCGTGCAGCTGTGCCATTACGGCGGTCAGCGACACTTTGCGCATAGCCAGTGGCTGACTCAGCCCGCGGCCCTTCTGGATCATTTGAACGCCGTCAATTGTTTGGCCGGCACCACGCAGATCCATCGTGTGCTGGAGCATACGCTCCAGTGCGGAACAGAAATAAATCCCGTCCGCGCCCTCGTGTTTGTTGGCGACGCCTGTGAGGAACAACCCGAGGCGCTGTATCAGCTTGCGGGACAATGCGCGATCAAACGCATTCCGATCTTTGTATTCCACGAGGGCCAGGATCCATCAGCGCAAGGTGTCTTTCAGCAACTCGCTCGTCTCAGCCGAGGCGCCTACGCTCCGTTTGACGTGAACTGCGGCGATGAACTGAGAGCCCTTTTGGGCGCGGTATCACGTTTTGCCGTGGGCGGCATTCGGGCTCTGCAAGCCTCCAATACTGAACAAGATCAGCTCTTGTTGGCGCAGCTGCCAGATAAACCGTAGTCAGGCGCGAAAACAGATATCATTCACCCCTGAGAGTTCGAAGCAGGAGCCCGATAAACCGTGCCGCGAATCATTCTGTTACTCGCCGTTGTCATTACCCTGGGCCTATTAATCAGACGCGCGCAACGACAACCCCCTCACAAGCGTCGTGGCGCCTACCTGCAAATTATTCTGGGGAGCGCCGTCATCGGCGTTCTTATTTTGACGCTCGCCGGCAAAATGCACTGGGTGGGGGCGGCACTGACCGGTCTCCTGGTCGTCGCTCGACAACTCCTACCGGTCCTCATCCGCTTGCTCCCCGCGCTCGGTCATTGGCGAACGCAGGCATCAAGCACCGCGGGCAAGCAGTCGGAAGTGAGTGGCCGTATTGTCAAAATGATCCTGGATCATGACAGCGGCGAACTCAGTGGTGTTGTGCTCGAAGGCGAGCATAAAGATTGGCTACTGTCGGAGCTGGATCGATCCCAGCTGGACGCTCTGCTGGCCTATTGTCAGCAAGAGGACACAGATTCTGCGCAACTACTAGCCAGTTATATGGAACAGCGCTTCCCCGACGATGATCACCAAAACCAAAGCGAAAATCACACTGCTGGCGCCAGCGGCACGGGCCTTTCTCGATCAGAAGCGCTCGCGGTGCTGGGACTCACCGAAGAAGCCAGTGAGGCTGATATCGTTGCGGCGCACCGCATGCTCATTCAAAAACTGCACCCCGACCGGGGCGGCAATGATTATCTGGCAGCAAAAATTAATGAGGCCAAGGATTTTTTGCTGCGCTGAGCTGTCATAGAAGCAGCGCTAAAAAACTGAGTTATCAGACTTTCAAGGAAATACGAGCCATGAGTGGGGCATTTGTAATCCGCAATCAGCAGGGACATTACTGGGGGAAGCCGGGGCAGTGGGTAACCGGAACCCAGAGCGGTCAGGTTGCATTGTGGGAATATCACGATGAGGCCATCAATACGCTGTTTGAGGTGGGATCCAAAGATACGGAGCTCCGCGGTGAAGTCATCAGCGTGCAGACAGCGAATGGCAAGCCACAAAATCTGGAAATCAGCGAATACCCCCTGCCGAAAAGTGATGCCTCCGACAAGGACACCCCACTTGAAAATCCCGACGAAGACCCCCAATGACTGAAGCCAGGCCTGCGGTGCAAAGGAAACCCGTTCTATGAGAATTCTATTGTTCTTGGTAACCAATATCGCTGTATTGGTGTTGGCGAGCCTTGTCTTTAATTTATTGGGTCTCGAGGGCATTCTCTCTGCTAATGGGGTCGACTTAAACTTAACCAGCCTCTTGGTGTTCTGCGCGCTCTTTGGTTTTTTTGGCTCATTCGTATCGCTGTTGCTGTCGAAATCCATGGCCAAACGGGGCACGGGGACTTACGTCATAGAAACGCCCCGAAATCGCGACGAGCAATGGCTGCTGGATACGGTTAAGTCGCTGTCCCAAGACGCGGGTATCGGGATGCCAGAGGTGGGCATCTTCCCCTCTGACGCCGCGAACGCTTTCGCCACCGGCTGGAATCGCAACGACGCCCTCGTCGCTGTCAGTACGGGCTTGATGCGGCGTTTTGACGAGCATGAAGTAAGGGCCGTTCTGGCTCATGAAATTGGCCACGTGGCCAATGGCGACATGATTACTCTGACGTTGATTCAGGGCGTCGTTAACACTTTCGTACTGTTCTTTGCGCGCATCATTGGGCATACCGTCGATAGGGTGGTGTTCAAAACCGAGCGTGGCTACGGCCTAGGCTATTACGCAGTGACCTACATTGCCCAAATCGTCCTCGGCATACTCGCCAGCATGATTATCATGTGGTTCTCTCGCTACCGAGAGTACCGCGCCGACGCCGCGGGCGCACAGCTGGCGGGCAGTGGCAATATGATCGCAGCACTGCAGCGCTTGAAGGTCGAGCAAGGGCTGCCTGATGAACTGCCCGGAGAACTGACTGCCTTTGGCATTCGCTCGGGAGGCCGGACAAACCTGGCCGCCCTGTTCAGCTCTCATCCCCCGCTCGATGACCGGATCCTCGCTTTAGGAAGCCGATGATGCCCCGTTACTGTGCTTTGTTTTTCTCCTTACTGGCTGCCTTAGTGCTTTGGCCGCTAGGTGGCGCAGTCGCCGAAGACACACCCGATTACCTCAGCTTCGCCACCGATGACGAGGCAAACACCACTGAGGTCTTTCAGAAGGCCAGTCCCGCTGTCGTCTTCGTGACCTCCAGCGAACTGCGTCGGCAACGCTTCACGCGCAATATTATGGAGATTCCGCGGGGGGCCGGCTCTGGTTTCATCTGGGATGCCGCATCAGGGCTAGTCGTCACCAACTACCACGTGGTGGCTGGCGCTGACCGACTTACCATCACGATGCAGGACGAGGAGACATTTCAGGCAGAGGTTGTCGGCTTCGCGCCGGAGCGAGATTTAGCGGTGCTCCGAATGATTGATCCGCCCGCCTCTCTTACCGCACTGCCACTGGGGGATTCCTCCGAGCTATCGGTAGGTCGGAAAGTAATGGCGATCGGCAATCCTTTTGGCCTGGATACCTCGCTGACGGTCGGCGTGGTCAGTGCTTTAGACCGTGAAATCCAGTCGCCGAGCAACCGCACTATTCGGGGTGTCATTCAAACCGACGCCGCGATTAATCCCGGCAACTCAGGAGGACCCCTGCTCAACTCGCTCGGCCAACTCATCGGCGTCAATACCGCGATTTACTCGCCGAGCGGCGGCAGCGCTGGTATTGGCTTTGCCATTCCCGTGAACACGGTCATCGAAGTCGTACCCCAACTCATCGCATTCGGCAAAATTATGAGACCGGTTCTGGGCGTCGAACTCGCCTCGGACCGCTGGTTGCGTCGCTATCGCGTGGAGGGTGTGCCTATCGTCCGCACCTACCGCGGGTTTCCCGCTGACAATGCCGGCATGATAGGAGCCCAAAGAGGGAGCCGCGGCGAAGTCATTCTCGGCGATGTCATCACTCACATCGACGGACAGCGGGTCGCAAGTAACGACGAATTCCTGTCTGCGATGGAAGCACACCAAGTAGGCGATACCATCGAGATAACCACCACTCGCGAGGGGTCAGAGCGACGGTTCGAGGTAACGCTCTCGGAAGTGCAGTAGGGCGTCAATCCACCTGCTGAGCGGGCCAGCTCTCGGGATCTAGCACCTGATCAGGTAGTTGATCAGCAGAAAATCGCGGCGCACTCCCAGCGCTAACCTGTTCCTCAAATTGCGCCATCAGCTGCATCGCAACGGGATAGAGCGCCCAGAGAGCTAACAGATTGACCAACGCCAGCAGGGCCATGGTCAGATCCGCAAAACCAAATACCGTACTGAGATCCTGAACCGATGCCCAAGCGATCAATAGCAGGACGCTAACTCGGAAGACCAATACAGCCCGTCCCCCGGGTCGCCCAAAGTAAGCAATGCTGTTCTCCCCCAGAAAACTGTTATAGGCGATCGTGGTAGTGGCAAACAAAACGAGCGCGATACTGACTAGCGGTTCACCCAAGGGCCCGAGGTGCTCAGCCACTGCCATTTGCGTCAGGATCACGCCCTGAACCCCTTGAGCATCGGGCTGATAAACAGAAGAGAGCAAAATAATCAGCGCGGTGGCAGTGCAGAGCACGATTGTGTCAATGAATACACTGAGGGACTGCACTAAGCCCTGTGTTACGGGATGAGGCACATCAGCGGCGGCGGCCACATTGGGCACCGTTCCCAGTCCAGCCTCATTGGAAAAAAGGCCGCGACGCGCACCCTGGGAAATTGCGGCGGCGATCCCTCCCCCAACCGCTTGCTCCAAACCAAAGGCAGAATTGAGAATCAGAGCCAAGGCTTTGGGTATCGCCGAGACATTCAACGCCAATACGGTCAAAGCAATCAGCAGATAACCCACGACCATCAGCGGCACCACAACCTCGGCGAAAAGCGCCAAGCGACGGATGCCTCCGAAGAGGACAACAGCCATCACGGCTGTCATGACGAGACCGCTCGCCAAAGGGGGGACACCAAATGCGGACTCAATCGAGGTCGTCACGACATAACTCTGGACCGCGTTAAATCCAAAGCCAATGGTTGTGAGCAATAACAGGCTGTAGATGACCGGCAATACGCGCCAGCCAAGCCCGTAGCGCATCACATAAGCCGGCCCACCGCGAAAGGTGTCCGAACCGTCGCGTCTTTTGTAGAGCTGCGCCAACGCACATTCAAATAAGCTGGTGGCCATTCCAAGAAGCGCAATTAGCCACATCCAGAACAAAGCGCCCGGCCCACCCAATGTGATGGCGACCGCGACGCCCGCGATATTCCCGCCGCCGACGCGGCCAGCGATACTCACGACCAACGCCTGAAAGCTCGATATGCCTCGGTCAGAGCCACGCCACTCGATATCGGACAACACGCCCAGTGTGCGGCGGAACAACCGGAGCTGCGCTGCTCGTGACCCAATGGTGAATCGCAAACCCACGATCAGCAACGCCGCAATCAAAACGTAAGACCACAGCCAGTCTGTAATCGCCAACAGCACGACGGTCAGAACAACCCGGTGACGAGAATAAGCGCCACGGCGGGCACTACGATCCAACGCGTCAAGCCGCGCCAAAGGCTGAACCACTTGAGGTCGTCACGCAGTTCATCCTCACTGTGCTCCCGATGCATGAACCACCCCGTAAACAGAGCAACCAGCAGACCGGCAAGGGGGAGCAATACCTTGTCGTAAAGTGCCTCGGTTAATTCATTGAAGTTCATGCCCAACAGTCGGTAATCCTCCCAAACGTTGTAGCTGAGCACCGAAATCACGCTCAAAGAGGTCACCGATCCAACCACCAACAGCGTGCTACGCTGTCTGGATACACTCAACTTCTCCTGAGTCCAACTGGTCACGCTCTCTAGTAAGCCGACCATCGAAGTGACGCCCGCAACAGCCAACATCACAAAAAATAAGACAGAAAAAATACCGCCACCCGGCATCTGCGAAAACGCCACGGGCAGCGTCTGAAAAATCAGACCCGGACCGCTCGCCATATCGAGACCAAAATGGAACACCGCTGGGAACACCACAAATCCTGCCAATAAGGCCACCAAGGTGTCCGCCATCACAATCGTCGCCGCGCCCCTGGCAATAGAAAAATCGCGGGGTAAATAGGCGCCGTAGGTCATCATCCCTCCCATGCCAACGCCAATGGAAAAGAAAGCCTGCCCCACTGCAGCGAGAAAGGTAGCGCCCGTCACCTTGCTGAAATCGGGGGTGAACAACCACTGAAGAGTCTCGAAAAAACCGCCCGCAAAGTAGTTATAGATACTGAGCCCAATCAGGAGCGCAAACATCAATGGCATCATGATTGTCACGGCTCGCTCGATGCCCGACTGAATGCCGGCGTAGATGATGCCACCGACAATCAGGTTACCAATCAGTGTCCAGATCACCATTGACTGGCTATCGCCCAAGAGCCCCGAAAAAGTGCTATCTGCAACGATCGTGTCGAAGCCCGCAAAACCCGTCAGCAAAGCGCGGCCCAGGTACCAAAGCACCCAGCCCACAACAACCGCATAGGTGATGGCGATCGTGTAGGCAGTCAATACCCCCATACCGCCAACAATCATCCAGTTTTCACTGCGATCAGACGGCCTTGCAACAACGGCCATGGAGCGCGGTGGGCTACCCCCACCCCGACGCCCCACCATTAGCTCTGCCATGAGGCATGGGATAC
The DNA here is from genome assembly GCA_964217615.1 of Luminiphilus sp. Lineage (GTDB taxonomy): Bacteria > Pseudomonadota > Gammaproteobacteria > Pseudomonadales > Halieaceae > Luminiphilus. Next base: position 15,627 of record CAXPKH010000021.1, on the reverse strand, counting down.
CAATCGACAACGTGCAGAGCAGATATATCGCTACGAACGCGCTACCGCCGTTTTCACCCGTGACATAGGGGAAACGCCAGATATTGCCCAATCCGACCGCAAACCCCACCGACGCCATAATAAAAGCAAAGCGACTGGACCATACCGCGTTTCCTGCTGACCCCATACGTAGGCCTCCTTTTATCCTCTTCTCGTCGTCCGCACTCGGCTAAGGTCTAGCGCTGACTCAACAACCAACCCCGAGCCACCTGACTGATGTGCTTGGCTCGGGTCGCCGCCGCGTACTCGAGTCTCAGTACGTTCCTTCCAAATTGATATCGAAGCCCGCCGATGTGGGAGTTGCCAACATTGCGACCGCGCCGCGGAAGCTTTCATCAAGGGCAACTGGGCCCTTTGCCTGAAGCGCGATCTTATAGGACGTAGGCCGCAACACCACATCGCCCGCCAATTGCAGCGACCCTCCCAGCGTCTTCATCACACCCACCACTTCACCCGCTGATCGGCCGGTATCGACGTCGAGATGATAGGTCCCGAGGGGGATATCCCCCGATTTCGCCGTCCAGACGGCGCCGTCAAGGATAGCTTTACCCGAGGCGCGCTGAACTTGCTCTCCGGCTAATTCAATCAGGGGAAAACGGCCGGAAAAACGGCCGGCGATATAGAGCGGTGCTACAGCACTCAAAACCTGTGTATCAAAATTCACTTGGATATCAGTGAGGCGTAAATGGCCGCCAGGGAAATAACCCAAGCGAGCCTCCAGCCGCTGCGCTCCCCATTCGCTGGTGAATGACAGCGGGGTACTCCAAAACAGTCGCCAGGGTTCAATCCGCCACGCAACGCGGCCCAGTACAAATGTTTTGTTCGCGGGTCCCCACCAACATCTCAGCGCCTGACCGGACCAGATGGTTCCCGATAGACCCGTCACGCCAACTTCCGCAGGTAGTAACACACGCACCGCGTTCGCCGGTATCTGAGAGACCAAAAGGAACAGCAGTATCCCTGCCGCGAACATACTCCAAGGCCGCTTCATCCGAGCCATCAATCAATTACCGGCTACCCGAAGGGTTGCATTGACACCACCATCTCGACCGGCACTGCTCACGGATGCATCCATAACGCGCAGACCCAAACTTGCCTCAATTTCCTCCAGAAATTGCAGCAAGCCGTCAAATGCGACTCCCTCAAATCGAATTTGAACCTCTCCGCGACTATTGGGTTGCAGACGTTTCACCGCCAGACCTAACCCGTCGCTCGTCTGACTCAGGGTTTGCGTCAGATTGACCTGACGCCCACCCCCATCCGCGCGCAAACCGGACAGTTGCTCCACCTTGTAGTCGACGCGGACCAGCTGCTCAGCCAACATTTGATTGGCTCGAGTCAGTCGGGCTCGCCGACCATCCAACTCGATTACCACCAGCTGGAAAAACAACCACAGCAACAACGCCCCACCCAGCATCAAGAGCGCGACTTGATCGCGGCGCGAGAGTGCCTCGAACCAGCGCCCCATCAGCGAGTCTCCACCCTGAGACGCGCGACAACGCCCTCTTTGCGGGCGTTGGAGTTCTCCAGCTCAGCGCGATAACTGCGTGCTTCAAGCGCAACCCTGACGCGCTCCACGGCCTGAAAGTCCGGTGCAGAAAAATTCACGCGAACCTCTTTCCCACCGGTGTAATTCACCGAAGTGAGTTCAATATCACCGACCTCGGTCATCGCTGCAATGAGTTCAACGAGGACCGGTGTAAAAGCCGATTGCACCCCCGCAGCACCCAAGTCCGCCAACTGACGATCCAACTGTTTCTCCACGTCAACCACCGCCCCCTTGGGGTTAACTCGGCGATAACTCTGCTGAATAGCCTCGCGGAGTCGAAGGTCAGCTTTTTTCAGGCTGACGTAATCGACCACCGACACACCCGTCTTCAGGACAACAGCAACACCCAAGGCAATGCCCACCCGTTGCCAAATGCGCCACCAGCGGGCGAAAGGCAATCGGGGCGCGAAGTCCCCCTGACGCAGATCGGGTACCGGCGCTTCGGCATTTGCCAGCAGGAGTGCCTCCGACAACCCCCCTTGGCGGATCTGTAATGCCCCGTGGAGAGTTTCCGGCAGACTTGCCCTCACCATTGCCTCGTCACTGCAATAAGCCACGACCGACACGTGATCCATCGGCAAGCTCTCCAACAATGGGACGAGTAGGCTTCGCTCTATTCGAGTGCCACTGGCCTCCCCCCACCGAACCAGCACATGCTCTGCCTCAAAAACCAGCGTGCAATATCCAGGCGACCAAGGCAGACACAGCGCTTCGGAAACCCAGGGCAACTCCTTAAAGGGCTCAGGTAACTCGGCGATCCATTGGCTCATCACTTGTCGTCGCACTACGGCGACCGCATGACGGTCTGTGTCGAGGGGTGCGTTGGCAAAATGTAGCTCCGCCACATCCTCCAAGAGCGACTCCTCCAACATAAAGGGGAGTGCCCGACGCAAATGCTTGACTTCATCAGGCGAAATAGAAAGCGGTAGGGTTCTGACACTGTCTGCGGGCAATGCCAGACAGGTGTTCTCAGGCAAATTGAGAGGTTCGTCGCCCAGCGTCTCGGGTGGATTACCCGGCCGGAGAAAAGACGCAGAGGCCTCATTCCAACGAATAATATTGAGATTGCTCTGGGTCATGAGCAAACAGCTCGCACGCTCTGAACGCCTCGATTGGCCCGTGTGCGGGGCATCATAGCTCGCCCTCGGAACGAAAAACAGCGGAGACCGCTTCCCCGCCTCTACGATGTAAAACGGTGAAAAGATGTTGCTCCCTTGCGATCAGCTCCACGCTGGCGTCGAGCACAAACCAATCACTGCGCACGTCGAGGAGCGACTGCAGTTCAGTGAGTGATTGACCCTCAAATATCGGGTCTGCTAGGAGAGATTCCACGCTCGTCATTTCCCCTTCGGCACGCATCGCCGCCAGTCTCTCGACCTCGAGCAGGGGAAGTGGTTCCAATTGATCATCACCATTGAGGCTCCTCAAGACAGGGAGGGGCGCGGTCAGCACATTGATCTTTTCTGCCATCTCTGGCCAAACCGTCACCCATGGCCTCAAGGCTTCGTATACCTGACTCGTCATGCCCCGGACAGCCCTCAGCTCACTCACACTGGCCAGGGGTCGGTTGGCGGGTAAGTAAGGAAAGTCTGTGTATCGATAATCCTCAGCCTCCGCTCCATTTCCGCGCTTGTCCGAATCCGGATCAATAAAGTCACTGATTGCCTCAGTGAGTGCCATCGCCTCCTGAAGCGAGAGTGCTTCCTCTCCGAGAGACTGTAAAAGCCGAATAAATATTTTCTGACCTGGCGACCAACGCTCTCCTGTCGGCTGCGCGGTCGTCGGAGTATCCGCATTGTCAGTCGCATCGGAAACGCCTTCCTCTGCCGTTCCACTCCCGTCTCCGGAAACGCTCCCATTACTCGCTGTTGACCCCGCGTTGACCAGCCAGTGGATGTTGAATCGACCCTGCAGATCCTCGATTTGACCGCTCATCATGCCACCCGCGTCTAGCGGATAGGGGGTCGCCGGCTGTGCCCACAGCTCCCCCAGATGATCGGTCGGTGATTCTGCTTTGGCATCTTGTTTGGCATCCGCCAGCAGCGCCAATTCGGCAAGCCCTTCAGCACCCATGAGATAGGCCCAAGCCTGTTCCGAGAACAACTGTTGGGTGCCTCGCTGCAGCGTCAGCGAAAAATCACGCTGGAGTCCAACCAACAAAGCGGCCACCAGTGCAAAAACCAACATTGCGACAATGAGCGCTGCACCGCGTTGCGAGATGGACGTATTAGTTCGCCGGCAGTACATAGACTCGCTTCACCTCGCCCAAACCCAACACTTCCATCGTGACCTCGATTGCAGCGGGAGTTGCCAGTAGTAGATTGGGCTGGGAGAGATCTACCACCCAGTTATCCTCCCAGTTTCTGTGATCGATGACGTCATCCCGATTAACCTCCAACGCCGACAAACTGGGCAAAAATCGCACCTCAAATCGCTCAACTCCGCTGAGCATGGCAGTCTCTATTCGCTCGGTACCCACCGTTCGATCCAACACCGGAAAATAACCGCGCCAGAGTGCCTCCTCATCAACCCACCAGTGAACCCGTTGCAGCGTGCTTCGGGGTGCTCCTGTAGAGTTATGCCAGCCCGCCCGCGTTACCGTCAGCATATCGGGGGCCAATTCTCCGCCCGTTACCGCCGGCACCTGCTGTCCAAACTCATCGATCACAGGGCGCTGCACAACCTGGCGCACGTCGCGCGCGAGCATGGCCATCACTTGCCCTATCTCACGGGTTCTCTCGGTGCTGACACGGAGTGTCTCTGCGGCGGAGAGTGCGGCCGAGAGTGCGCTATAGGACACCATGGCAACCAACGCGGTAATCGCCATGGCAACCAGTACCTCGACCAACGTAAAACCGGCAGGACGCAATTTACTCGCCACCCTGGCCCGCCTCATGCGCCAAATACCCCTCCAAGGAATAGAGCGGGTTCATGCGGCCGTCCTCTTGGTCTGAAACCAAAATTTCATAGCGATAAAAGCCGGGGACCGCGGTTTCTTTGCCTTCGCTCCACCAATACCAATTGCGACCCGCGAGTTCCTCCTGTCCGGCTATCAATCCCGCCTGCAGGCTTCCCCGCGCTTGCGATACCAGCCGCAGCTCGGCCAGTCGATTGGCGGCCACCCACTGCGCATGACTCCGATCCTCGAGATAGCGAACACTATCGAGCTGTTGCGATAGGGTCATCAGCAACGCGGGAAGTGCCACGGCGACCACTGCGAGCGCGACCATCACCTCTATAAGAGTAAAACCCCGCTCCAGCCGATTTAGGGGCACCGCTATTCCCCCACCGAGACTTCGCCCCGGGGGAGTAGGGTCATTCGTCCCAGCAAATCCCACTCCAGACGATAAAGGCGTTCACCCGTTTTTTGATCGATCCACTCAAGCGCCCCTGGCGTCATTTCGCCTCCCGCCCAGGCGACGATTTGCGGCGGCGGATTGAGCTCGGGCTCGTATTCCTCAATTTCAATATCGGGTTGCCCATCCAGTGTTAGTCGAAGCTCAACGTGCTCATCAAACCACAGCGGACCGAAGATTTCGGCACTGACCCGCGGCGTGGCCCAACCCTGATCGAACCGCTGAAGCCAAACCCCCTGATACCTGTCGACGCCATCCTCGAGGGCAAGACCAATGAATAAACCGTGATCACTGGCTGACAGGCCAGCCTCTGTGCTGGCCAGCGAGAGCAAATTCGCGACATAGCGAACCTCTTCCCCGAGACGAAGATCCGAGCCGCCGCGGCCTACACCCAGGGTCACGACCCCGGTGAGCAGCACGATGATAAACACCGCCACCAACAGCTCAATAAAACTAAATCCGCGCGCGGTCACTCTCATCCCGCAACCCTTGAGCAGACTGCTGATTAGGTTTCGGCGCCGTTCCAGTTACCAATATCCGCATTCTGCCCTTCGCCACCCGGCAGTCCGTCCGCGCCCAGCGAATAAATATCAACCTCTCTATTTTCGCCCGGAGACAGGTAAAGATACGGTCTACCCCATGGGTCGATGGGGGTTTCGGCCAGATAACCGCCCTGCTTAAAGTTTCTCGGCTCAGGGTCCAGTGTACTGGGTGTCACCAAGGCCTCCAGACCCTGCTCGGTGGTCGGGTAGACATAATTGTCGAGGCGGTAGATTTTTAAAGCGGTCTCGATGGATTTGAAATCCGCCCTGACTTTCTGGATTCTCGCGTCGTCAGCACTGTTGAGCACAGTCGGTGCCACCACACTGATCAACAGCCCCATGATCACCAGCACCACCAAAATCTCGATCAATGAGAAACCCTTCTCACGCGTCATCATGGATCACCTCACCATCGTGTTTAAGTCAAATATGGGTAACAGGATAGCGAGCACAATGGTCAATACCAGCCCTCCCATAAACACCACCATGGCGGGTTCGAATAATCCCATCACCGTACCCAGTGCCATTTCGAGTTCACGCTCCTGATTCGCCGCGGATCGCTCCAGCATTTTTTCGAGATCCCCGCTGGTCTCCCCCGATGCGACCATATGCACCATCATGGGCGGAAAAAATTTCTCCTGCGACAGCGCCCGACTGAGACTCGACCCCTCCTGCACCCGCCGCGCCGCCGAAAGGCTGGCATCTCGCAACACCAAATTATTCATGACCGATCCGGCAATGCGAAGCGCGTGAATCAAGGGCACCCCGGACGCCATCAGAATACTCAAGGTTGAGGCAAAGCGGGCGCTATCCAAAGTCACTAACACGCCACTCAGCATCGGCATTCTCAGTAAAGCACGATGCCAGCGCCTGCGCCTGCCGGGAGCCCGGAGCAGGTGCCGGACACCCCAAACCGCGGCGGCTAAGGCCAACAAGCAGTGAAGTACGTAAAGACGCATAAAGTCACTGACCCAGATCAAGCCTACCGTCAGCGGCGGCAAAACTTTCTTGGTGTGCGCAAAAATGCCCACCAATTCCGGCACGACAAAGATCATCAGGGCGGCCACGACCGCGACTGCGACCGCAATCAGAACAAAAGGGTAAATTAGCGCCATCTGGAGTTTCTGGGCCGTGTGTTGTCGTGTTTCAGTGTAGTGTGCGAGCTGCTCCAGTACGGGGCCCAACTGCCCGGCCTCCTCGCCAGCATTGACCATGGCCCGATACATATCGCCAAAGGCAGAGGGAAACTGATTCAGCGCGTGCGCAAGCGTATGCCCCTCAGCCACCTTCGATCGTACCTCGAGCATCATGGAGGTGATCGCGGGCTTGCGGCTCTGCTCAGCGACTGCAGACAAACATTCGTCAAGCGGTAAGGCAGATGCCACCAGCGTTGCCAATTGCCGGGTAATGAGCGCAAGATCACCCGCGGCCAGACGCCGGCTAAACACCCGCAGAGGTAACTTTCGGTCAGTCCGCAATGCGTCATTCGCAGCTTCCACTTCGACCGGCCGCAGCTGACGCTGGCGCAAGACGCCTCTGATCTGGCGGTCGGAGTCTCCCTCCAAAACCCCCTTCACCAGCTTGCCTTCGCCGTTGAGCGCCTTGTAGCGAAACGCCGCCATTTCAGGTCACCGCCGTCACTCTGAGGACTTCCTCAAGACTGGTCTGTCCCTCGATGATCCTGCGCCGTCCGTCCGCGTCAATGCCGGGGCTACTTTCCCGCGCTATGCGCAACAGCGCCTGTTCTCCCGTCCCGTTGTGGATGGCCTCGCGCAGCGCTTCACCGATTTCGATCAGTTCGTAGATGCCGGTTCTGCCGCGATAGCCCGTAAAATTGCAGTGGTCGCAGCCGGCAGCGCGGTACAGATGGATGTCGGGGTTGGTAATACCCAGTCTCTCGCACTCCATGGCCGTGGGCCGGTAGGCTTCACGACACTCCAAGCACAGCAGTCTTACCAGGCGTTGGGCCATAACGGCCAGCAGACTGGAAGACAACAAGAAAGGCTCTACGCCCATGTCCTGAAGGCGAGTGACAGCGCCAATCGCCGTGTTGGTGTGGAGTGTAGACAGCACGAGGTGCCCCGTCAGAGAGGCCTGAACCGCTACCCCCGCCGTTTCCAGATCGCGAATTTCACCCACCATCACAATGTCGGGATCCTGCCGCAAGATAGCGCGCAGGCCTCGGGCGAAAGTCATATCCACCTTGGGATTAACCTGCGTTTGCCCGACGCCCGGTAACATATATTCCACCGGGTCCTCGATGGTCAGGATATTGCGCGACGTCTCGTTGATACTGGACAGACCTGCGTAGAGCGTGGTGGTCTTGCCCGACCCCGTCGGCCCAGTCACCAGAATAATGCCATGGGGACTCGCCAGCGCGCTGCGATAGCCCGCACTCACCTGCTCATTCATACGCAACTCGTTTAAATCGAGTTGTCCCGCCTGCTTATCGAGAAGCCTTAATACAACCCGCTCGCCGTAAGCCGAAGGAATGGTAGACATCCTGATATCGATGCCATGCCCCGCTATTCGCACTGAGATTCGACCGTCCTGGGGCACGCGCTTTTCGGCAATATCCAATTTCGCCATCACCTTGAGTCGAGATACCAGTAACGGTGCCAGCATGCGTTTTGGCGACAGGACTTCGGTCAAAACGCCATCAATGCGATAGCGCACGCTCAGGCGCTCCTCAAATGTCTCAATATGGATATCCGATGCCTGCTCCTTCACCGCCTGTGACAGGATGGCATTGATCAACCGAATGATGGGCGCATCGTCCTCAGCATCCATGAGGTCGCCAACATCGGGTAGTTCATCAACCAATTGGGCGAGGTCAACATCGGCGGATAAGTCCTCTGCCATCTGCGCCGCTTCGTTCTGCGTCCGCTGATAAGCCAGCGTCAGTCGCTGTCGAAACTGCTCGCCGTCCAGAACCTGCAAGGTAAACGCCTCACCGACAAATCGCCGTACCTCCAGCAGCACATCGGGGTCGAGTGGCGGCACGTAATAAAGGACAGGGCCTGACCCCTGTCGATCAAGCAAGACATTGCGGCTCTGGGCAAAGGTAAATGGCACGCCCGAGGCCATCACTGCGATTGAGGCTTCAGGCGCCACCGCTGGCTTGGCTTCAGAGGCAGTCACCGGCGACTAGCCATCTCCGCGGTCGTCCGCGGGCACCTCGGGTAACTGCTGTATCTGCTCTTCCCAAGTGGGCAGCACCGGCAAGTTGCCATCATCTAGGAACATCAAACCCCGCTCCCGACGCTGCATTTGCTGCTCGCGTATAAAGCGATACTTCTCGGCTGTGGCACCTATTAGATCCTCGTCGTCGCGAATAATTGTGGGACGAATAAACACCAGCAGATTCGACTTGGTCACGGTAACAACGTCGTTACGAAACAGCCTGCCCAATAGCGGGATGTCAGAAAGAATAGGAACACCCTGAGTCGAGTCCTGAATGTCTTCCTTAACCAATCCACCCAGCACCACAATGTCGGTGTCATTTGCCAGCACCTTGGTCTCGATTTTTCGCTCATTGGTTATGACGTCGGACGCAGCGAGGATCTGAGTGGAGATACTCGATACCTCCTGCACGATATCCAGCACCACCGAATCCCCCTCATTAACCTGTGGTGTCACCTTGAGCGTAACGCCGACGCTCTGGCGCTGAATGGTTTGAAACGGATTTTGTGCCCCATTCCCGACACCCGTGTTCGTGTAGGAGCCGGTGACAAAGGGGACCTGTTGGCCAACCGTGATAAACGCTTCCTCATTGTCCAGCGTCAAGAGGCTTGGCGTGGAGAGGATATTGGCGTTCCCCTGCGTCTCGAGCGCATTGAGAATGACTGTCATGGTCAGGTCTTCATCAACGATGCCCCAACCCAAGGTCGTTCCAGGAATCTGCGATAGCGCGCCCGCGACGCGGCGCGTGCCGATGGTCTCGGACCCATCGTCTGGAACAATGGCGTCAGCGAGGGCGCGGTTGCGCGCCTGCTGCGCAGAACTGGTGCTGATGTTACTGCCGTACATGCCGCCATCATTAGAAAACAACCACTGCAGCCCTAGCTCCTGACCCTCGGTCATTTCCATTTCGACAATGATGGCCTCAATCAACACCTGGGCACGACGAATATCGAGGCGGGCGATCACCGCTTCCAGCGCCGCCATTTCGTCTGTATCTGCCGTGATAATGAGGCTGTTGGTGCCGGCATCTGCCTCTATCGTGGATTCATTGTTACCCGACCGTTTGCCCGCGCCACCTTCCTCCAATCGCGCCATATTCTGCATGACTCGGGATAACACCTCCGCCACTTCTGTGGCGTCGGCATACTCGAGGTATATCACCCGAACGTTCCCCGACTGCTCGAGTGGGGTATCGAGATAGGAGACCAACTTGCGAATGCGCTCGACCGTCAACTCATCTGCCGTCACTACCACACTGTTGGTTCGCTTGTCGGCAACGAGTATTGCCTCCTTGTCAGCCTCTGCCCCCTCCCCCTGCCGCGATTTTTCCAGTGTGTTGAGCATGCTGACGACATCTTCAGCTACCCCGTATTTCAGGCGAATAATTTCGGTGGTCTGAACCGCTGAGAGATCCATGCGCTCAATGATGTCGACGATTCGCCCAATGTTGGAGCGAATATCGGAGAGAATAATCGCGTTGCTCGGCGCATAAGCCGCCATATGCGCCTGCTGCGGTACCAGCGGGCGTAATACGGGAATTAACTTGGCCGCCGAAATATTGTCGAGTCGGATGACTTGCGTAACGTACTCATCTGTCCCCGCTGCAGCCTGCTCCTCCATCAGAGGCACCGGTGAGGATCGCGCATCTTTGCTGGGAATGATGCGAACAACCTGCCCACTGCGCACCGCGGTATAACCCTGGACATCCAAGATAGATAGAAACAGGTCGTATAACTCCGCCTCAGTCACGGGCTTGGAAGAGATGACTCTGACCTTACCTTTGACATTGGGGTCCACCACCATCGTGGTGCCCGTCACATCGGCGACAAACTTGATGAACTCCTGAATATCCGTATCTTTGAGATTAACGGTGTATTCCTGCGCACTCACGCAAGAGGCCCAGCAAAGCAGCGCTGCGATACAAGCTGCGCGACAGCGGGAGGAGAAAAAGGAATGTCTATCCATGCTATTCGGGGGCACCTTTATTAAGGGCTGGCGATATCCACACTGAGCGTGACCGATTCGCCGTTCCGTTCGAGTTCAAAAGTCGCTTGATCGGTATCTTTCATCATCTGGTAGAGCTTAAGTGTATTACTTGCATCGCTCAGCGCCAGACCATTCACCGCGGTCACAATGTCGCCCGGCTGAAAACCGGTCGCATCAAACGCGTCGCGATCGGGCCCGGGGGCAACTTGATAGCCTTTGACGCTACCCCCTTCGCGCACCGGTGAGATCGAGACGACGCGCGCCAGAGACTCCGGGGCGTCATAAAGCTGCTGTCGGTAACGTCCGGCGGCGATTGCACGGCTGTCAGCGTCGGTGTCGTCGCCAGCCGGTACCGCAGAGGCCCGCGTCCCTGATTCCGTCGGTGTTTTTGAAGGGGTCCGAGTGGGCAAGATCAACCCGGGGCCCTCATAGAGCTTAATCAGTTCATAAGTGCCATTGTTGTCAATCACGACTTGCCTAGCCATGACTTTTGCCAGAACCACCTTACCGGATGCAGGAAGATCGTCTCCGACGGCATAAACCTGCTCAAGATTTCCGCCTTTGATCACCGCGCTCCCCAGGCCGTCCTCTGTCGACGCCACGATGCCAGTCAACACCAAGGCGAGGCGGGTCTCCTTGGCATCTTGCTCAATGCCGTCGCGACCGCTTGCGGGGCCAGAGGCCTCATTCTCTTCAGTCACCATGTCAGGATTGCCACCGAATATCCCCGAGCCCACCACAGAGGAGATATCGATCGAAACATTGTCAGCGGGCGCCGTCGAACGCGGAACATTGATCATTTCACTGGGTAAGGCGTCCAGTGTCGTCGCGCGCCAGGGAGCCCAAACGAGTTGGCTCACACTCAACAACGACCAGAGCACCAAAAGCCCGATCATAACGTTCTGCAGTCGTGAGAGCTTTGCAGGATTGCGCGCGTAATCTCGCCACACGCGGATCAACCGCTGTTCCGTCTGCGCGACCGCGTCCTGTAGCCGCGATTTAATATCGTACTGGTCCAATCGGCTCACAGTCGAAAATAATCCCTTAGCTGACTGGCCCGCATCATACGCTAGTCGTAAGACACGCTTCGACCCTCAAATGAAAACAAAGGCCAGCAAAAGGGGCTCTGGCAGACTATGTCGAGGACTGGGAGAAGATCGCACTTTCGGCGCTTAGCGACCCGGGCGGTAAAGATTCTCGGTGTTGTCCCTCAACTGTCCCGCAACGCTGTGCTATCGTTGCGCCACCTGCGGGGTGGTAATTACCTGAGATGCCCAAGTGGCGGACCCGTCGAACCTGATCCGGATGATACCGGCGGAGGGACCAGGTGCCGGGAGGAAATGCCTACCGGACCACAGCCGGTTCCCCGCCAACACGAGGGAACCTTTTCTACGATGATAGCCGCCAGCGCCCCACTCTCTAACCGTCCAAGCGCGCGTTCGCCCATAACCCGAGGCAGTGCTGCAGTACTCATACTTGGTGCCTGTTATCTGGCCGCTCCTACTGCGGGCGTCTTTGCTCAGCCCGAGCAGCCGCTCGAGGAGATCACCGTAACAGCCACCCTCATGACAGAGACACTGCCCGCCATCAGCGTGACAGTCCTGAATGAGCGAGACCAAGCGCATCGAGGCGGCGTTCATCTGGAGGATCTGATCACCTTGCTCGCCAATGTTTCCAGCTCCTCCGGCGCATCTCGTAGCCGTTTTGTGCAGATCCGTGGCATCGGAGAGCGGAGTCAATTCGTCGAGCCACTCAACCCGTCGGTGGGGATATTGCTCGATGGCATCGACCTCAGTGGCTTGGGTGGCGCACTGACGCTATTTGATTTAGCCCAGATAGAGGTGCTCAGAGGTCCGCAGGGGACATTAATGGGCGCCAACGCGCTGGCGGGCATGATTGCCATGCAGAGCTCCTCGCCCGAGGAACGAACCGCCAAGTTAAGCGTGGGGGCAGAGACAGATAGCGGATACCGGCTTGGGATGCAGATTGGGGGACCGGTGTCTGATAACACCAGCGCTCGTTTCGCCGTGCAACGCTATGAGAGTGACGGATTTATTGACAACCGGTGGCTACAGCGCAGCGACACCAACGCCCGAGACGAGATGACCGCGCGCGGCGCGGCGCAATGGCGTTCAGCTGATCACCTACTGGAGGCGGCCCTTTACTACACCCAGATTGATAATGGGTACGACGCGTTCTCCCTCGATAATACGCGGGACACACTGTCTGACGAGCCCGGAGAGGATCAGCTAACGCTCAAGGCCGCGCGGCTCAAATGGCAAGGGCCTCTTGGTTCCTATGCGAGCTGGCTACAGCTGAGCCATGCGGACACCGAAACCACCTATAGCTACGATGAGGACTGGAGTTTCGTCGGCATCGCGCCGGGCTGGGAATATCAATCGTTTGACGAGTACCGCCGAGACAGGGCAATGACCAGTCTGGAATGGCGAATTCAGCCTGCCTCCAGCGGCAGAACCGAGTGGATTGCCGGCACGTTCCTCAGGCATCAGCGAGAGGCGTTAACACGCCATTACACCTATCTACCTGCGCCGTTTTCCAGCAGGATCGAAACGAATACCGCCGCAGTTTTTGCCGAACTCAACCACGCGCTGACCGATACGCTAACGGCTGTTGTCGGTGCCCGCCTGGAGCAGCGCAAAAGCGAATACCGCGATAGTGCCGGCGTCGATACACCCTTTGATCACCGCTACTGGACAGGCCGCGCAGGACTCACCTGGAACTACCAAACCGGACGCCAAATCTACCTTACCCTTTCGCGCGGTGCCCGAGCCGGCGGCGCCAATGCCAGCCTGCTGGCTTCGATTGAAGCGCTGCCGGATCTCGCGCAGAGCACGATCGCCGGTTTGAGTATTTTTGATGAGGAGACACTGATCAGTCTTGAATGGGGCTGGCAGGGATACTGGCCGGACATCAACATACAGTCCCGACTCGCCGCGTTCGCCATGGAACGCGATGATCAGCAGGTCAGGGGATCAGTCGTGATTCCACGGGACGATGGCAGCACGGCGTTTATCGACTATACCGATAATGCCGCGGCTGGCCATCATCGCGGTTTGGAATGGGAGGCACGCTGGCAACCCAATGAACATTGGCAGTGGCAACTCAACCTCGGCGTGCTCGACGCGGATTTTGATGAGTATTTCAGCGCGACCGGTGAGGATTTATCAGGCCGCGAACAGCCCCAGTCTCCCAGCTGGCAATACACCGTTGGCGCGCGCTGGAATCTGCATACATGGGCGGCGGTGCAGCTCGAGCTGGCAGGCAGTGACCAGTATTTTTTCTCAGATCGCCACCAAGTGGGGAGCGAAACCGTTCATCAACTTAACGCCAGCATCTCCGGCGGTAAAGGACGCTGGCACTGGACGCTTTGGGGACGTAACCTGACTGACCGCGATACCTTTACCCGGGGGTTTGGCACTTTTGGCAACGATCCTCGCAAGCAATATACCGTTGAGCCCTACCGGCAATTCGGCGAGCCCCGCGTCGTGGGCGTGACGATCCGGTACGATTTTTTGGAGAGACTTAGATGAAACTCACCGCTGAACTCAGCCTCTACCCATTGAGAGAAGAATTTAAAACCGTGGTGCGCGCATTTATTGAGAAACTATTGGAAGAAGAAGCCGTGATCGCAGTGACAAACTCCATGAGCACTCAGATCAGCGGCGAGGACGAGGCCGTGTTTGCCGCAATCCAGCAAGCACTGAGGGCAAGCTACCTCGAGTTTGGTCGACAGGTATTGGTGGCCAAGTTTATCCCTGAGCACTTTGCCGATATCGGACCCGCCGACTGAGATGAGTTGGGTTGAAAGCTGCGCCGTTGCCCTGGCGCTCGCCTATGTCGTACTTGCCATCTACCAAAACCGCTGGTGTTGGGTTGCGGCAATCATCAGCGCGCTCATATACATCCTCATTTTCTGGCAAGTACAGCTCTATCTGGAGGCCGCCTTGCAGGGCTTTTACATTGGCATGGCAGTTTACGGCTGGCGCGCCTGGGGCGCCGGCGCGGTGGACCCTGAGAGACCTATCGAAACCTGGCCTTGGCGGTACCATCTGCTGGCCTGCATCAGTCTGCTCACACTGACGCTGCTCCTGGGGACTTTAATGGTGCGGTGGACGGATGCCGCTGCGCCCTATGTCGACGCCGCCACTACGGTATCGGCACTACTCGCCACCTGGTTGGTGGCGCAAAAGATTCTCGAAAACTGGCTGTACTGGATTGTCATTGACCTAGCGTCTGTCTGGCTTTACCTCTCCAGAGACCTGTCACTCACGGCGGCATTATTCAGCGGGTACGTGGTGCTGGCAGCACTCGGATACCGTACCTGGCGTGCGCAATGGCAGCAACAACAGAGCAGCTAACCACCCTTCTCTCGACCTGGCGGCAATGGAACACGGTGGTTCCATTGGCAGCACAGCCAACCCTGGGGACACCTTTGGCAGAGGGCAGTGGCCATCGCCTCCACGCGTTAGAAGAGAGTCCATCACTGTGCTTGCGCCTGCGTCACCGGCCCACCAGTCCGATCAGAGGCGGCTTCTCCAGAGAGATCTCTGCCTGGGGCCACGCTGCGGTAAAGGGACTCGCGCCGCGCCTTGCCTATGTCGCCAGCACTGAAGAAGTTGTCATTTGTGAGCGCCTGTATCACGAAGATCAGGCTATTTCTGGCGATGCGCTGGGGGCGCTCGCCCGCGCGATCCATCAACTGCCTGAAACGCCCTACTCCCTGTGCTTACATGAAGTGATCGATGATTACCTGCTACAGATGCCGGCAGAAAAGCGGCGGCAGTGGCGGTCTGTGGTCGATGATCCCCGCACGAGCCGCGCCCTGGAGCTACTCGAGCAAGACACACCCAGGCTTTGCCACAATGATCTGACAGCCGGTAATCTCCTCTATCGACAGGGTCAGTGGGTTGCAATTGACTGGGAATACGCCGCGATGGGAAGTCGCTACTTT
>CAXPKH010000020.1:0-3918 GCA_964217615.1 Luminiphilus sp. | reverse complement strand
CCCGAACCCGGCACCAGCGAAATAGAAGTCGGAGACCGCGTTTATGAGGCAGTGGAGCAAATCAACGCGAGTTTGCCTGACGACTTGGAGTTGACGATTCCTTTTGACAACTCGCGCTACATGCGGGAGGCGGTGAAGGAAATCTTCCTGACCCTTGGCGAGACTGTGTTCCTGGTCGGTCTGGTGGTGGTGGCATTAATGGGGTCCATGCGCAGCGCACTGGTGCCCTTGCTCACGATTCCCATCTCAATACTCGGTGCCACCGCTGCCATGTCATTGATGGGCTTCTCGTTAAACCTGCTGACCATTCTCGCGGTGGTACTCTCGGTGGGGTTAGTCGTGGATGATGCGATTGTGGTGGTAGAAAACGTCGCGCGCCATTTGCGCGATGGGATGTCGCGCAGGCAAGCGGCGCTAGCCTCGTCCCGGCGACTCCTCTCACCCATCATTGCCATGACGATTACTCTCGGGGTGGTCTATGCCCCCATCGGTTTCCTCTCGGGTTTATCCGGGGTCTTGTTTCGTGAGTTCGCCTTCACCCTGGCCGTCGCCGTCTTAATCTCAGGATTCGTCGCCATGACGCTCTCCCCTATCATGAGTGCATGGGTTTGTCCGGATAAAGGGCACGAAACTCGCATGAGCCGCTGGGTCAATCAGCGCTTCGAGATCATTTCGGATCGTTACGGGAGATTAGTCGACTTCTCTTTACGCTGGCGCCATCAGCTAGTTGCTGCTGGACTTTTCTTCACGCTCCTCATCCCGCCACTGTACCTGTTCTCACTCAAAGAACTGGCGCCGGTAGAGGATCAAAGTGCCATTAACCTAGTGGTAGATGCGGCGCCCGAATCAGCCATCGAGGAGACGCTCCAGGGCTTCGTGGATGCCGTAACGGTTTTACTCAAACGACCCGAAACAACCTATATCTGGCAGGCAATGGGGCCCTCTGGCGGCTATGGCGGTCACGAATTTGTGTCGCCAGACCAACGGGAAAAAAGCACCCAGATGATGCTGCCGGAAATCCGTAACGATCTGGGCAAGGTTGCCTCGGTGCGGGCCTTTCCTGCGACAAACCCGGCGCTGCCCACCGCTGGGCGGTTTGATGTGGAGGTTGTGGTGACCTCCTCTGATACAGCGGAAGCAATGCGGCCCTATGCGCTGGCCATGGTCGAAAAGGCTCAGCAATCCGGCTTGTTTCTGTATTTTGATACTAGCCTCAGGCTGGATCTGCTCTCGGTTGAGTATCAATTGGACAAAGATCGTCTGGCGGATCTCGGCATGACGCTGAACGATGTTACCTCGCAAATGAACCTGTTTGTGTCAGAGGGGTATGTCACGCGCTACGACGAACGCGGCCGCGCGTACCGCGTTATCCCTATGCTGGAGCGCGAGCTCAAATCGTCACCGGAAGCCCTACTCGATACGCCCATCACACTGCCCTCGGGGGAACGCGTCCCGTTTGGCGCTTTCGCTGCGCTCGAAAGACGTATCGAGCCACGCGCCCTGACTCGATTTCAGCAAAAAAACAGCTTTCAACTTTTTGGCGGTGTCATTCCCGGTTACACCAAGGAGCAGGCATTGAGTCGCATAGAGACGCTGGCACAAGAAGTCCTGCCTCCCGGCTACATCCTCGATTACACGGGCGAGTCACGGGAAATCAGGCGTGAGGGGAACACCATGATCAACGTTCTGGGTGCCTCGCTGATTATGGTGTTTCTGGTGCTGGCCCTTCAGTTCGACAGCTTTAGGGACCCACTCATCATTCTGCTGGGATCGGCGCCACTGGCCCTGTTCGCGGCAATGGTGATCACCTTTACCGGGTTCACCACCATCAACATTTACTCACAGGTTGGACTTATTACACTCGTTGGATTGATTTCGAAAAACGCGATCCTGATTGTGGAATTCGCTAATCAGGCGCAGATAGAAGGCCTCTCCAAGCTCGACGCCATCAAGACCGCATCCATGAACCGGCTGAGACCGGTACTGATGACCACGGGGGCAACTGTGCTCGGACATTTCCCACTGGTACTGGTGGAAGGTGCGGGCGCCATGGCACGCAACAGTATCGGCTTTGTACTGGTGATCGGTATGGCAATCGGCACGCTGTTCACGCTACTACTGCTACCCGCCATCTATGCATTTTTGGCATCAGACCATCACGATGCGGCGGCAACAAGTGCAGCGGGCCCATCCGCACTAGAGGAGAGGGCGGCTCCTATCTAACGCGCTTACTTGACGCATGGTGAGTGCGCGGGTTTAATACGCGGCCTTCGCGCTGTATACACCCTTTCGCCCAGGTAGCTCAGTTGGTAGAGCAGTGGATTGAAAATCCTCGTGTCGGTGGTTCGATTCCGCCCCTGGGCACCATCGTGCTGTCTCTTTTAACCACCATTGGAGGAGGCTAATGCGGCATCTTTCCCTTTCCCTTCTGGCTGTCTTTCTCACTGTCGTAAACGCAACGTATGGCGCCCCGAGCGCCAGATCCGCCCAAGACGCCCCACGTTATTTTTCCGCTGATGATGTGTTTGAGTTGGAATGGGTGCGTTCACCGGAGATCTCTCCCGATGGCAAGCATGTTGTATGGGTGCGCTCTGGTTATAACCGAAGCACAGACAGACCCAGCGGTGCACTTTGGATCACGGAAGTCGCTACTGGGGATTCCCAGCCGCTCATCACCGGCCCAGGCAGTTATTACAGTCCGGTTTTCTCACCGGACGGTTCGCGAATTTCTTACCTGGCCGCTGAAGGCGGGGCTCCCGAGCTGAGAGTCCGCTGGCTGGAAACCGGCCGAGAAACCAGAATTGCGCAACTGGAACATACCCCAAAGCAGGTTCGCTGGTCTCCCGATGGCGAGCGACTGGCTTTCGCCATGTTTACGCCGAGTAGTGGGCTGGATCTCTCGCGACCCAAGCCGCGAAAGCCCGACAACGCCGATTGGGCCGACCCAATGCGAGTCATTGATGATTTGGTGTTTCGTTTCGACGGGCGCGGATTTCTGGAGGAAGGCGCCGATCAGATCTACTGGGTGCCATCACACGGCGGGACCCCATTAGCCCTGACAAGGAGCTCCAACGGATTCCGAGAGCCTGTTTGGAGTACTGACGGACAAAGGCTTTTCGTTGTTGGCAACGAGGGGGCCCGGCCTGAAATGGATCCCATTGAAAGTGAGATCTATGCCATCGAAGTTGCCAACGGCTCGCTGCAAGCCCTCACGGATAGAGACGGACCCGATCGCTCACCCGCGGTTTCCCCAGATGGGAAGCGCCTGGCGTGGCTGGGTTATGACGATCAACGGCTCTCTTATCAGCAGACAGAGCTCTACGTGCGGGAACTAGACAGTGCCGCGCCCACATTGCTGACCGCGAACTTTGATCACGATATATCCCGCATTAGCTGGTCTGCCAGCGGAGAAACTTTATTCGCTCAAGCCTTAGTTGAAGGGCAAATTCATCTGATCGAGATCACCCTCGAGGGCGAAGTCACCACCATTACGTCGGATGTTGGGGGCACCAGCCTGGGACGACCCTACGGTGCGGGCGATCACGCAATCAGAGAAACAGGCTCAAACAGGGTGATTGCCTGGACTCAGGCCAATACTCACCGGCCCGCTGAACTGGCCATTCGGGTCGGCGACGGATCTCCACGAATCGTGACAGATCTCAACACAGACTTGCTGACTGGCATCTCACTGCCGCAAATTTTGGAGCTACAGGTTCCCTCTCGTCTCGACGGACTCAACATCGAAGCGTGGGTTGCTATACCCGAGGGCGTCAAAGCAGATGGCACGGCGCCGCTGATCTTGGAAATTCACGGTGGCCCCTTTGCCATGTATAGCAATAGCTTTGCGGCGGAAATTCAGCGTTATGCCGCAGAGGGGTACGTCACTGTTTGGGCGAACCCACGAGGGTCTACCGGATA
>CAXPKH010000019.1:0-19737 GCA_964217615.1 Luminiphilus sp. | reverse complement strand
GGTCGGGCCTCGACCATTCTGTTTGTAATCAAAATCAACAGCGAGTTGGTCTTCCTGTCGGTCGACAATCAGGTGTCCAGCATCCTCACCGGCGATCAACACGCGGTAGGTCACTGGCTCGGCTGACCCCGGACCAGCGAACATAAACAGCGACATCGCTGCCAGGAGTTTTTGCCATGTCTTATTCATGCAAAACACCACAGTCATTCTGATTCACTCCTTGCCCCCAAAAGATCTGGAGATAACGGTCACGGCAGATTGGCCAAGGGTAACTCACACCAAAGAAAAAAATGAAACTTGCCGTCGCAGGCGGGAGGCCTCTGGAGCAACCAGCCGGGACCCCTGCTACAAAAAGGCGGATCTCGGTCAAAAACAAGTGCGCGAGGGCTTAACAGCGATCTGCGAGCAGCTCGATAAAATCAGTGCTGTAGCTCCTGCTTGGCCGGTCAGCTCATTGCAATGAATCTCATCCATAGATCAGACTAGTCTGAGCTGCCAGAAGATCGTGAGGCCGAGATCATGAGCGACCGCATTATTCAAAACGCCTATTACGTATCGGACCTCGATCTGGCGATCACCCGCTTTCACAATCTGTGGGACCTAGGGCCCTTCTTCGTTCGCCGGCACATTGGTCTCGAAAATGTGCTGTATCGCGGCGAGCCGGCGGCCTTGGATATTTCGGCCGCCTACACCCAAGCAGGCGACATCATGATCGAGCTGGTCACACAGCATAACGATGCGCCCTCCATCTTTCGGGATCGATTCGCAGCACATGAATCAGGCTTTCACCATGTCGCGCTCGACTTCGGGGATCACGATACCCGGGTCGCCGAGTTCAATGGCAAGGGGTATGAGTCGGTGACCAGCTTTAAAACCAGTGAGGGTCGAGGCGCGACTTATCTGGATACCTTCGATTTACTCGGGCACGCTACAGAGATCTACCGAGTGAACGACAGCCTGAAGCAGTTGTATGCCGAAGTCAGGCACGCCAGCGAAACATGGGACGGACAAACGCTCGTGGAAGAGCTCTGATTGCGCCTGGCTAAACTCAACCTCCCGACGGCTTGGGCCCACGATCAGCGCGGCATCGTCGCCAACTTTTTCACGCTACCGAGGGTAAGGCGCCCGCGACGCAAAGAGAACCGGCATAAAAAAGCCCGCAAATAGCGGGCTTTTTCGCATTAACGCGCTAGATGAAAACAGCGCGTCTCGTACGAGGCGTTATGGCATGGCGGTATCCACCGTGACGCTCTTCACTGAGCCGGTAAAGTGTGAATCACGCACGTTTTCAAACACGGCCACGACCTGCGTCGCGTCATCTTTGCCTACATCTGCTGTCTCGTCGCCAGAGAAGACTGCGGGGGTGGTGCGCTCGACGCGCCCCTCGCTCACCTTCTCACCATTCACATACAGCGTTGCCAGCCCGCCCTTACCCGGGCCGCCTCCGTCGTAAGCGAACTCCAGCTTCACTTCGGCCGGGCCTGCTGGCAGGGCTTCATCCGATGCGATGGTGTACTTCTCAAGCCCGAACCAGTTGTAAGTATAGGCGGGTTTGCCGCCATCCATATAAAGCGCCCAGCCACCAAACTTACCGCCCTGCGTCAGGATGATGCCGCGGTCGTTACCGACCAGCTCGACATTGGCAGTGACAGTCTTGGAGCGGTTCTTGATGTTGATGAAGGTATTCTCCAGCATGCCGTCCATGCCATCCGCCAATGTCAGGCTGGTGCGGCCGCGCATCAGATCGGGTCGCCCTGCCTGCGCGGGATCAAATCGCTCGTAGCGGCGGTCATCAAGCGGAAAGACGTTGTTGGCGAGGGCCTCACGATCGAATATCGCCTGCAACTCCGCCAGCTTTTCGGGCTTCTCAGCCGCTAGGTCATTGGTCAGGCTGAAGTCCACGGTGGTGTCGTAAAGCTCCCAGATATCTTCCTGCAACGTGCGAATCGGGTTGGGGTGCCAGGGCACACCATGCACCACGCGAGCTAGCCAGCCCTCGTGATAGATCGCCCGGTTGCCGAACATCTCAAAATACTGGGTAGTGTGACGATCCGGCGCATCAGCGTCATCGGTGGCGTAAAGTAGGCTCACTCCATCCATCGGCAACTGCGGAATACCATTGATCGTATCGGGCATTGGCAAGCCCGCGGCCTCCAGCACCGTCGGGCCGATGTCGTTCACGTGCGACCACTGGCTGCGCACCTCGCCACGTGACTTAAACCCATTGGGCCAGTGCATGACCATGCCGTTGCGCGTACCGCCGTAATCACCCGCCACCTGCTTGGTCCATTTAAAGGGGGTGTCGGTCGCCACTGTCCAGCCCGCGGACATATGCGGAAAGGAGTCGGGACCACCCCAGTCATCGGCGATCGCGAGCATGCTCTCAACGGTCTCAACGCCGAAAATACCGTTGAGGCTGAGCATCTCGTTGAAGGTACCGATCAAGCCGCCTTCCGCGCTGGAACCGTTGTCGCCCATGATGTAAACGAACAGGGTGTTATCCAGCTCACCGAGATCGTCGATGGCATCCACCAATCGACCGATCTCGACATCGGTGTGCTCCATAAAGCCGGAAAAGGTTTCCATTTGCAGTTCGAACAGCTGCTGCTCTCGCTCAGTCAGCTCGTCCCAATCCTTAATTTCATCCGGCTTGTCAGCAAGCACGGTGCTCTCGGGCACGACGCCCATGGCCTTCTGCCGAGCCAGTGTTTCTTCACGCAGTGCGTCCCAGCCGTCAGCAAAGCGGCCCTTGTACTTATCCCGCCACTCCACGGGAACATGATGCGGCGCATGAACGGCTCCCGGTGCGTAGTAGATGAAGAACGGTTTATCGGGTGTCACGGCCTGCTGGAAACGCACCCAGGAGACCGCTTGGTTGGTCATATCGGTCGTAAAGTGATAATCGGGGTCGTCCTCACGCTCAAGCTTGGTCACACCGTCGAAAATTACCGGATCCCACTGATTGGTCTCACCGGCAATAAAGCCGTAGAACTTGTCAAAGCCCGAGTTAGTGGGCCAACGGAAGAAAGGACCGGAGACTGAGGTCTCCCAGGGCGCGGTTTCGTGCCACTTCCCAAAAGCCGCTGTGCTGTAGCCATTTTGTCGTAGGATTTCGGCGTAGTACTTGGCGTTGTCGGGACGCCGGCCCTGATTACCCGAGAAACCGGTCGCGATCTCCATCACGGAACCCACGTTGACCCTGTGGTGATTGCGCCCGGCGAGCAACGATGCCCGGGTGGGTGAGCACAGCGCTGTGGTGTGGAACTGATTAAAGCGCAGGCCGTTTTCTGCCAGCTGAGAAAAGGTGGGCGTCTCGATCGCGCCGCCAAAGGGCTCTGTGGCACCAAAGCCAATGTCATCAATCAATACGATGACCACATTGGGCGCGCCCTCGGGGGGCGTGATATTAAAAGGCGGCGGCGGCGTCACATTGCGCGCATCCAACTCTGAAACAGGGGTGGTTTCAGGTGGCTGAATCGGCAGTGATGTGCGATCCAGCGCATCGCCCTGCGCGACCGCACTGCCCTCGCAACCCATGTTCATCGCCAAAAGGCCGCCAATGATTAAAGCACTTAATTTAGTCATAGCTCCTTCCCTTGCTTGTGGGGTAACCCCCAAACTACTCGGATTAAACCAATCCGCTAGGGAAAGAACGGTGGATGTCACCTTTTGCTAATTTTTCGGTGTCAGTCGGTGCAACTAGAGGCCAGATCCATCGGCCGAATAGATCACCCAGATCTTTCGGTAACCCTCGGTCTCCCAACGACCTATCCATTCTTTGGGGATCGTCACCGCTTCGCCCGCATTCACCGTAATGGCGGACCCATCAGCAGAGGTAAGCGTTACGCTGCCCTCCAGAAAGAACATGAACTCGTCGACACCATAGGGCTCAGTGATATCAAAGGTCTGCGGCCCCGCTTTGTACATGCCGGAGGCAAACTTACCATCGCCTGATTTTAACGACGTAAAATCAAAAACCTTGTGCTCGCCCTGCTCCGTCACTACCGTCTCAGGGCGCTCAAATGCGGCCCCCCCAAGGTCGTCGGCTGATAATTTCGCGGGGTGAATTGTCTCGGCTGACGTCGGCTCAACCAAGAGCAATATCGCGCAAATAGTAAAGAGGTCCCTGATGATTGAGCCCATTGGCCGGTGACGTTTTCTGTTTGGCATGCCTTTATTCCTCTTTTTAAATGTCAGTACTCGTGAGCCTTGGTGTCACCACTGACCGCAATGGCTACACGTTACCCAAGTAGCTGCTCGTTAACGGCGCGGTCAGCGGCATCAATGGCACCGTCGATATAGGCGTGGGCTTCGGAATCCGAATTGGCAATCGATATCCGACCAATCTGGGCGCGACCAGCGATGTGTGGTCCGTTGTACCGCCCGTAATCTGGATTGATACCCACCCCCTCAAATTCGTAGGCATAACCATGGGGCCACCGGTTAAGGGTAATGCCGGCCATATCGCGCTCTACATCAAATCCGTATGGCCCGAGCATGCCGTCAAAGTGACGGAAAATATCCTGCTCAAAATCGTTATAGGACATCTCCAACAGTTTTGCGCGACCCGCGCGATACTGATCTTTTGCAGGCAGCCCCGGCTCGCGCGGTGAATGCCATGCCGAAACGACAATAGGCTGATCCGCTCGCTGGGCGTATTGATAGTCGCCCAAACTGACAGGGAAATCGAGACGCTGATATTGAAACAAGACGTTCCCGGGCGAATAAAAATGATAATAGCCAGCGTCCTGGAATGCCTGCCAATTACGAATGGCGAACGTCCCCAGCACAAAAGGAATCTTGGTTGATTCCGCGATGGCGGCCGACTGTGTGGGCGTTGCTTCAGGGCAGAGGTGCGGAATCATCTGGTTGTAGCACGCCATGACGGTGTGGCGCGCTCGCACACGATAAAGGTTTCCACCGTTCGCGTATGCGACATCGACGTACTCACCATCGGCGGTGTTGGTCGCCCGCACCACGGTACTGTTGAGCCGAATTCTGACTTTGCTATCCGCCCGATCTAACCGACTGTAATCCGCCCTCGCGGTCACAAGATCTTCCATGGTGTTTCCCGGCATCGCCTCTGGAATCAGAGATCGCACGAGGGCTCTCGCCACACTGGCATTGCCGTCTGGAAACTTATAGATATAAGGCTCCTCGATGCCGTGTTCAGGCCGAGCGCCGACTTCGTCTGTGCCCGGAAACCAATACAGAGCGGCCTCCCATGTGGAAATCGCCTCCCATCCCGCGCCCATCATTGGCAACCAGGAGTCCTGCAAAATCTGACAAACATCAGGCGGCTGCTCCGCATACTGCGACAAAAAATCCAGATAAGCGGTATTGCGGAGAATGGTTTCGCGCTCCTCAAGGGATTTGCCCGCCATGTAGTCCACGCCACCCAAGAGCAGCCGGCTGAATGCCGCCTGGTCCTCTTTCGAGATAGGCATGGTCTCTACCGCTGCTAGAAGACGCTTTTCCCCGCTACCCCATAGATCCAGCCAGGGGCGATCCCACCAGTCATAGATAGGGTTATCCGCAAGGACGTCTCTGCCGTAAGTTGGGGCGTCAAAGTAGATCGCCTGCCCCATATTGCGACGGTCAAAAAAGTCCTGATCGAAGTAATCATTGAAGCGCTCCACATAGATACCAATATCGCGTAGCAATTGGCTCGCCACTTTTGAGTATGCGGAAGGTGTATCGATCGCCTGACTGCCCCCGTATCCGATCAAGGTTTCGCCATCGACTGTGATTTCATTCCGCCGCGCGTGACCCCCGAAATCATCGTGGTTATCCAGAATCAAAATGCGTGCATCATTACCAAACCGATCCCGAAACAATTTGCCCGCAGCGAGCCCGGATACTCCGCCACCGACGACAATCAGATCGTAGATATCGTCAGTTTGCTCCTGGGGCATGGGAAAAGTCTGACCCGCTCTGGCCAGCGCATGGGCCACTTCAAACGTGCCCGCCACACTCCCTCGCATGCCGGTCAGCGCCGGTGGGTAATAGTCGGTTCCCAGGGCATGATGAGGGAGTAGCCCCTCGGCCAAAGCCTCCAGCGGAGACAAATGCAGGCCAGCAACGCCAATGGCGCAGCCGTTAATAAAATCGCGTCGCGAAAATGGTCGCTTCACACCGCTACTCCCTGCACCTCAGGCTCGGTGACAGCAATCTACGCCCGCGTATCAGCGCGATCAAGCGGTCATGCCTTGTGCCAACGCGGCCTGATCAAAGCACCAGGCGACTGGTCGCGCTTGACCGCAACAGGGGTTAAGCGGTTATGGTCTGGGGTGCGACGCTCTGATACTCAGGGCGCGCCCGATCGGAGAAATCACAGCGATGGAACACGCCTGCCAGTGCCCCTGCGGCACCAATCAATTCTCGGCTCAAGGTGAGCCTATTCTTCGCTTCTTCTGTCATTGCACGATCTGTCAGGATAAGTATCAGGCGCCTTTTGCAGACGTGACCTTGTTCAAGTTACCTGCCGTGACGCTACCCGAGCAGGCGACGACTTACGGCAAGTACAAACGTTTTGTTGCGATTGACCGCGGTATTTGCGATGCCTGCCATAAACCCGTGATGGCGAAGATGGGTGAAGGGGATAAAGGGTATGCGTTTATCTCGGCAAAGAATTTTGTCGACCCCAGCGTGCTGCCACCGAGCGTAATGCACGTGTTTTACGGCACCCGCACCGCTGATATCGACGACGATTTACCGAAACACAGTAGCTGGCTGAGCAGCCAGTGGGCATTTTTAAAGTTGCTGCGAGCGGCGGGCTAAGGCGACTCAATCACCCCAGCATTAACACTTTCATGCGCTTGAGCACAGATAAACCCCGAAAACGAGAAGCACGCTTGACCGGAGGGTCCGAGGAGAAGTCCCTAGAGGATACAAGAGCTAGCCTCTACAGATGTACTGTTACCGTAGGCACCCTCGAGGCGCGAAGCAGGTCATTGGTTTTACTGCCGAGAAAAAGGCTTTTTAAAGGCGAACGACTGTAAGCCCCCATCACCAACATATCGATTTCTCTTTCGGCAATCACCCGCGTAATCGTCTGCTCGGGATCTCCCGGCAGATAGGCCGTTTCTGCTGAGAAACCTTTCTCTGTCAGTATGTGTTTGGCCCATTCCAGATGTTTGGTAGCTTCATTGTTTTGCTTACCTGACATCACAACGTGCACGGGCAAATCAGCGAGCGCAGAGTTATCCGCAATCAAACTGACACACCTGCGGGTCATCCGCTTACCGTCATATGCAACCAGAAGGCTTCGCGGTTCGGAAAACGCATTCGCAACCGTAAGGATGGGTCGCCGTATTTTGCGGCTGATACTTTCGACATGCCGCCCCAGGTCACGCTGGGTGTGCGCAGCCGACTTGCCCCGAC
Source organism: Luminiphilus sp. (assembly GCA_964217615.1). Lineage (GTDB taxonomy): Bacteria > Pseudomonadota > Gammaproteobacteria > Pseudomonadales > Halieaceae > Luminiphilus. The sequence continues at coordinate 12,354 of CAXPKH010000019.1, read as the reverse complement.
GACCCAACACATACAGCGCCACGTCTTGCTGCTGCTCATCGAGTGTTTCAAGGAGTTGTCCGTAACGCTGGCGAACATCCACCGCGATATGCGCACGCTGCTCACAGCGCTTCTTTAAGTCATTGAGAAACAACCTACCTCGCTCGCGCGTCTCCCGCGTGCGCTCACCTTCCTCTTCAGCGAGTCGGTTTAACAAATTCTCCTGAGCATCGAACCCAATCGCCCCACTGCGATCGTCGCTGGTGGCGGTCTCCTGATGGCGATCAATAATGTGCAAGAGCTCCAGAGGCAATGAAAACTTCTCGGCTGCCCAGGCACTGTAATCAGCCACGAAGTCTGCGTAAGGAGACTGGTCGACGCAGGCGAGCACCTTTTTGGGAAAGTTCATAGGTAAGGCCTAATGGGGCAGGAGCAAGTCTTCTGCTCCCTCCTTATCATGCAAGCCAAAGCGGTCCACCATCGTGGCGCTGGCTTCGTTCAAGCCGATTACCTCGACATCTGCACCCTCGCGCCGAAACTTCAGCACCACCTTGTCCAAGGCACTGACCGCCGTGATATCCCAGAAATGTGCGCGGCTGACATCAATGCGAACAGTATCTATCACTTCCTTAAAATCAAATGACTTGGAAAATCTGTCAGCACTGGCAAAAAAGACCTGACCCAAGACCGTATAAGCACGAACGCGACCTTCATCCTCTGACTGGGAGCGAATCACTAGAATTCGACCCACCTTGTGCGCGAAGAAAAACCCCGAGAGAAGCACACCCGACAAAACACCTTGCGCGAGATCATGCGTGGAAACCGTTACCGCCACCGTGACGATCATCACCAGACTAGAGCTCGGTGGGTGCGTGCGCAGGTTGCGGATAGAGTCCCAGTTAAAGGTACCTATAGATACCATAATCATGACAGCGACCAATGCGGCCATGGGTATCTGTCGCACCCAATCGCTGAGGAACAACAGTAACAACAGCAAAAACAAGCCGGCACTGAGCGTAGAAAGCCGACCGCGGCCGCCCGACTTTACGTTGATCACAGATTGACCAATCATGGCGCAACCCGCCATTCCTCCGAGGAAACCGCTGGCAATGTTGGCAACACCCTGCCCGACACACTCGCGGCTTTTGTTGCTGCTCGTATCTGTTAAATCATCCACGATAGTGGCCGTCATCAATGACTCGAGTAGCCCCACTACCATCAGCGTGACGGCGTAGGGAAAGATAATCTCGAGGGTTTCCAAACTCAGTGGGATATCGGGAATCAGGAAAACGGGCAAGGTAGAGGGCAAGTCTCCCATATCCCCTACGGTGCGCACGTCGATTCCGAAATAAATCGATACGGCCGTGAGAAAAACGATCGCAACAAGCGGAGAAGGCACTGCTCGCGTGATAAGGGGCAGGCCATAGATAATGCCAAGGCCTGCCACCGCCATGCCGTACACCGCATAGGGGACGTCGATCAGCTCGGGCAACTGTGCCATAAAGATCAGGATCGCCAGCGCGTTCACAAAGCCGGTCACCACCGAGCGCGATACGAACCGCATCAACTCTCCTAGCCGGACCCATCCCGCAATAATCTGCAGGATGCCAGTGAGGATGGTAGCGGCGAACAGGTACTCAAGTCCGTGCTCTTTAACAAGCGTTACCATCAAGAGCGCCATAGCACCCGTGGCGGCGGATATCATGCCCGGGCGTCCACCCGCAAAGGCGATAACCACTGCAATGCAGAAGGAGGCGTACAACCCCACGCGTGGGTCGACGCCCGCGATGATAGAGAACGCGATGGCCTCGGGGATGAGTGCTAAAGCCACCACCAAGCCCGCCAGCAAATCGCTGCGGATATTAGAGAACCACTCCTGCCGAAGTTTATTCATGAGAGACCAGTGAGGGAATGTGCCGGATTGCCAAGGCGATACGGCCTAACTGGCGGAACGGATTGTTATCCGTGCCGACGAGCCTGCCTCGAATCCTGCGTGCTGGCCCACCCTGGCATTAAACAGATGCCTGTCAATCTCCATTCGGTGCTTTTAGGCACAAAAGTGTCGGCTTGAAGCAACCAGGTTTGCTACACGCACCGTACAAAGGCGGCGCCAAATCACAATAGCTGGGCACTGAGTCCAGCATTGATCATAGGAAAGAATATGCCCGCCGCCACTATCAAAGACTTTGGGTTTGGTACCCAGATCCGCAAGTCACCGTTTTTTGATGCCACCGTCCGATGGGGTGCCACCGATTTCTCGGTCTACAACCACATGTACATCCCGCGGTCATTCGGTGACCCGGAGCAAAACTTCTGGAACCTGGTGAATGACGCCATCCTTTGCGACGTGGCGGTAGAGCGACAGGTCGAGATTACAGGGCCAGACGCGGCCACTTTCGTGCAGTTGCTAACGCCACGCAATCTGTCGCAGTGCGCGGTGGGTCAGTGCAAGTACGTTCTCATCATCAATGATGCGGGCGGCATTCTGAATGACCCGGTGCTCTTACGCCTTGATCAAAACCGGTTTTGGTTGTCGTTAGCTGACAGTGATGTGTTGATGTGGGCACAAGGCGTTGCCACCCACGCAGGCCTCGACGTCGAGATTGGCGAGCCCGACGTCTCCCCGCTCCAGCTTCAGGGCCCCAAGAGCGGTGACATTATGGCGGCGTTGTTCGGCGAGTCGATTCGTGATCTTAAGTACTACTGGCTCGATCATTTTGAGCTCGATGGCATTCCGCTGGTGATCTCGCGCACCGGCTGGTCCAGCGAGCTGGGCTATGAGCTTTATCTGCTAGACGGCAGCCAAGGCGCAGCACTGTGGGACAAGCTGATGGCCGCGGGCGAACCGATGGGATTGAAGCCGGGTCATACGTCATCGATTCGTCGCATTGAGGGCGGCATGCTCTCCTATCACGCCGACATGGACGCCCAGACGAATCCCTTCGAGCTCGGCTTGGACAGACTCGTGGATCTTGAAATGCCGGCGGACTTCATTGGTAAAGCCGCACTCAAGCAGGTGCAGCTGCAAGGGATTTCTCGGCAGCAGGTAGGTATCGAAATTGAGGGGGAGCCGCTCCCAGGTCCCAACACCCAGTTCTGGCCGGTGCTAATCGGCGACGAGATCATCGGCAAGGTCACATCAGCGGTTTATTCGCCGCGCCTTCAAAAGAACATTGCGCTGGCCATGGTGGCGAGTGCCCACAGCGCTATAGGCACCACCTGCGACATCCAATTGGTGGGTGAGACGCGGAGCGCAACGATTGTCCCTAAACCGTTTTATGACCCCAAAAAGCAGATTACCGCAGGCTCGACAACGGCCTGAACCTGATCGCCCCGACGCGGGCCAGCCACCGGCGAGGCCGTCAGCAGATCACGCAGGCGCTTCACCGCGCACGCTCGAGAAGATCAGGCAGAAAACGCCTTGGCGCAGGCGGGGCGCGTCATCAGCCGATCCGCGTAGGCGCTAAGATTTGGAAACGCCTCATCGGTCACAATCCCTAGGCGCTTGGACATGATGCAGGCATGGCCCAGCATGGTATCGGCTGCGGAGAAGTCGCCGATCAAATACTCACGACCTTCCATGGCGGCCTCAACAGGCGCCCAGGCTTTGGCGAGCAATCGTTGCGCCTGTCCCCTGACCGTCTCGTCCTGGCGCTCGGGGGGTAGCAAGATGGTGTGCACAACAATGGTGTTCACCGGCGGCATGACCATCCCCTCGCAATAGTGAAACCACTGCAGGTATTCGGGGAAACGGGGATCATCTGAGGACGGCTTGAGACCGCCATTTTTGTGGCGCTCAAGGATGTACTCCGCGATCGCGCCCGACTCGTAGATAGAGACCTCGCCGTCTTCCAATACCGGGATGCGGCCCAGCGGATGACGCGCCCGATGCTCATCGGACTTGAGATCCTTGGGGTGAAAATCCATGCGGTTCAATTCGTATTCCAGTCCAAGCTCTTCGAGTAACCAGAGGGTGCGACTGGCGCGGCTGTTGGGGGCAAAGTGCAAGGTCAACATCAGTAGAGCTCCTGAGCAGTTGGGTTTGTTGAGTGCCTGCAGGTGATCGTGTCTTCGTATCCCAGCACCACTCAACGGTTTTTGCAGATGTCGTTTGATATTGGCATAGTATCTGCCAATAGTTAACCCCCAGCCTCACAGGTCTACCAACTGGGTATCCGAAAACGGCAGTCGCTCCGACGCGTGGTCGCCGTCGTCCATCAGGCGCACGCCCAAACCGATCAGTCGAACCGGTCGGGCTTTGCGCTCCCAACCCTCCACCAGCAAATCGTGATAATCGGCCTCGACCGCCTTGGTTCCCACGCGTTCTACTGTTGTCGTCGTGAAGTCATTAAATTTCAGTTTGACGAAGGCCTTGGTAATCCCATCCCAGGCCTTGGCGGCTTCAATCCGCTCCATCAAATTGACGTAGAGCCGCTCAATAATGGGAGCCCACTCTGCAGGCCCCTTGACGTCCTCGACAAAGGTGCGCTCCACGCTGATCGATTTACGCAGGCGGGACGGCTGCACAGGACGATCATCGCGACCGCGAGCGCGCTCATGCAGCACCACACCAAACTTGCCAAAGCGACGCCTGAGATCAAGCAGGCTCCACTCGCGAACATCTGCACAGGTTCTCAGTCCGTAACGATGCATTTTTTCTGCTGTTACCGAACCAACACCGGGAATTTTTTTGACCGGTAATGCAGCCACAAAGGCATCGACCTCATCGGGAGGCACCACGGTCAGTCCATCGGGTTTTTGCCAGTCAGACGCGACTTTGGCAATGAACTTATTGACCGAGACTCCCGCTGATACGGTTATCTCCAGCTCTTCGCGGATACGCTGTCGTATGATTTTGGCAATTCGGGTTGCAGTGAGATCACCATCAGACACTTCACTGACATCGAGATAGGCTTCGTCGAGAGACAGCGGCTCAATAACCTCAGTGAACTCAGCAAATATCGCACGCATGGCCTTTGATGCCTCTCGATACTTGCTCATCTGGGGCGCCACAACAGTTAACTGCGGGCACAAGCGCATCGCCTGAGCGGTGGGCATTGCGGACCTTACCCCAAAAGCACGAGCCTCATAATTACAGGTGGTCAGCACGCCTCTCCGCTCCGCGCTGCCGCCCACTGCCAGAGGAATACCACGCAACGCGGGCGCATCGCGCATTTCTATTGCGGCATAAAAGCAATCGGCATCGAGATGAATAATTTTGCGCGACATCGGTGCAGGGTACACCCATCGCGACCCGACACTTCACTTTGTGCTTAAAAGGGCGATAATCCCCCTACTACCTACACTGAGGGTTAGCACGTGAAACCAGGCATTATTTTTGGCGTGGTGTTAGTGATCATCATCGGGGCAATTATCGCCTCACATCAGATGACCCCAAGCGGTAACAAGCACTTCGATAAAGCCGGGGAAAATTGGAAACAGAATTAACGCCGGCCTATTAAGACCCCGCGGCGAAAGCCTTCGCCGCCGCGGGTTAATCAGCGTGATCGGATTGTAGTTTTTCGAAATGCGCTTCTAGGATGTCACTACCCAAGGTAGAGCCATCATTGTTACCCAGCCGGATCGCGGGCCACGCGCCAGTTGCAAACATGAAGAGCACGGTCGCGCCCTCTGGTCCTGCAACCAGAGGCCCGTAGCCACGGTTGGCGAGCCCTATGCGGATGTCTCCCGCATGATGCCAGGTTGCGCCGACCCTTTGGGATCCCTCGAGGATAATTTCTGTGTAGTCACAGTCATGGGTATGCGCCTCGATCGTGCAACCCGGGGGGTAAAAAACCTTGAACACGGTGGGCGATTCCGGGCGAGTCGGGTCGCCCACGCGGTACATTGAAGAAATCACACCAGTCGGCAACTCGACCTTGTCGAGGTCCTCCCAGCTCAGGGCGTAATGGCCTTTTCTCTCCAGGGTCTCTTTTATTTCTCGATCCGTTGCCTGCGCCATGTTGCCACCTAGCCTCGCGCCCGGGCGAACAGGCAGAGCTGCTGCAATGCCACTGTAGCCGCCGCCAAAGAGGTAATGTCACCCACGTCATACTGAGGTGCCACTTCTACCACATCCATGCCCACGACATTTACGCCTTTGAGCTGCTGCAGTATCTGCATCGCCTGATGGGTCGACAGCCCCCCGACTACGGGAGTGCCCGTACCCGGCGCAAAACTGGGGTCGAGGCAGTCAATGTCAAACGTGAGGTAACACGGGCGGGCGCCGACAATGCCTTTGATGCGCTCGGCGAGCTCGGCGGCTTTCAAGTCGTGGACCGCGGGCGCGTCAAAAATATGGAATCCGTGATCACTGTCGTTGTAGGTGCGCAGGCCGATCTGCACGGAATGCGCGGGTGAAATCAATCCTTCCCGGGCCGCGTGGTAAAACATGGTGCCGTGATTGATGCCCTGACTTTCCTCCGCCCAGGTATCTGAGTGCGCATCAAAGTGAATTAAAGACAACTCCCCATGTTTTTCGGCGTGCGCCCGCAACAACGGATATGACACAAAGTGGTCGCCGCCAATCGCAAGGAGCGCGGTATCGCTTGCCAAAATCTCCTTCGCGCACTGATAAATTTCTTCTGGTACGCCTGCGGGATTCCCGGCATCAAACTCACAGTCACCGTAATCGACTACCGCCAGTTCATCGAAGGGAGAGAACCCCCAACCCACCGCCTGCTTTTCCCATGCCAGGCTCGCAGAGGCCTCTCGCACGGCACGCGGTCCAAAACGACTGCCCGGGCGGTTAGTGGTTGCCAAATCAAAAGGCACCCCCAACACGGCCACGTCGGCCTGCGACAAGTCCCGCGAATACCGGCGCCGCATGAAACTGATGACGCCACCATAGGTGGGTTCTTCCATCACGCCGTAAAGGCTTTCGCGCGTCATCGACTGATCGGTAGCTGACTGCATGGCTGCGGGAATCTCTTAGGTCACATCACGAACAGATCCCTAACATACCCTAAAACACATCCACTGGTATTTCTGGCAAAACGTAATGCGCGGGGAGCTGTCAGGAAGCAGCCACCATGACCGGGCGCTTGCCGTCCTTGCCATAGAGATTGACCTGCAGGCTGGAAATCGCATGGACCAGAATGATCGGCTCGATCTTCTGCTTACCTGTCCAGTGGATATTGGGGAAACGTTCGAGGATTCGCTCGTAGGCCATTTTAAGCTGGAGCTGTGCCACGCGATTGCCCAGACAGCGATGCACGCCGTGACCAAAGGCCAGATGCTTGTCGACGTTGTCGCGCATCATGTCAAAGTGATCGGGGTCAGGAAAAACGGACGGGTCTCTATTGGCGGCGCCGTACCACATGATCACCTTTTCATCTTTGGCAATACGCTGCCCGGCAATTTCGGTATCTTCCATCGCGGTGCGGCGCATATGCATCACGGGCGCAACCATGCGCAGGGCCTCGTGGGACATGCGCTCAATCAGTGTCGGATCATCCAGCACCATTTGCCGCTGCTCGGGAAACTGTGTGAGCAAGCGAATCGTGCCCGACAGGGAATTCCGCGTGGTGTCATTGCCGGCAAAAATAATTAACAACCAGGAGCCATCCAGATAGCTCTGTGAAAGCGGTTTATCACCGAGCGTTGCATTGGCAATCGTTGTCAGCAAGTCTTCGCGCGGATTTTGGATGCGATCCGCCATGACCCGTTCCCCATAGCTGAACATGTCATGCAGAATCTTTTCAAAGCGGAATGGGAACGAGGGCTCGGCGAGCAGCATCCGGAACGGATGAGTAATGAATTGCGGCGCGAGCTCAAGGTAGTGCATCCATTTGATGATGTCGGCGCGGTCTTCTTCGTCGACGCCGAGCATTTCGCACAATGTGAACATGGGTAGCTCGATAGAAAACAGCTTGGCGAAATCCACGACCGGCCCCTGACGCTCCATATTGTCGAGCAGGTCATCAATTTTTCGACCGACCTTTTCCTTGAGCGTCTCGATATAGGCCGGGAAGAAAAAGGCTGCTTGCTGCATGCGCAGGTCCCGGTGCAAGTCGGCATCGAGATTGATGAGCGAGTTATAGGCCGCATACATCAGCCGCTCTGCCTTGCCTGTGTCGTTGCGCAGCACGCTCATGTTGATACTGCCGCGCTGCGACGAAAACAGCTGCGGATTCAGCTCAACATGCTTCACATCGTCATACCGCACCACGGACCAGAATCCGGAAGACGGCTTTTTGATTTGCGACCACATGACGGGCGCTTCTTCGCGCATGCGACGGTAAAAATCGAAGGGCTGACCTCGAGTCCAAGAGTTAGTGACTCCCAGCTTGAATTCGCGCAGGCGCGGGTAGATTTCCTCAAAAACGGGATCCCTTGCACCCGAGTCCAGCAGGATATCGTCGCTGACAGCAGGATGATGTTGCATCGGTTGAGCGCTATTCATGTTGTTCCCGATTTGATCGAGGCGAGCGTTACACGCCCCCTTGCCATGGGCTATACCAGCAATATTCGGCGGAAAGTATAGTTCAGATCAGGACCCTGCCGTGGATATGCCTGCGCCCGCCTCGGATTAAATCGATCGGGCCATTTACGACGTATAATTCGGCACCCAAAAAGTAAGGATCCGTTGTGCGCTCCCTGATTTTTGTCATGCTTTGGTTGTCTCTGCCCTTGATAGCACAGGCGGAATACTCCCGGACATACCTCGATAGCCACCCCTTAAAAACCGCTCAGGTGGGCGATTTAGATATTGCCTATCGGATTGTGGGCCCAGGCATCAACAAACCCAAAGCGGTCGTCATCATGGGACTTGGTGGATCCAACGTGGCATGGGGGGATGCCCTGATTTCAGGCCTGACTGACGGCGGATATGAGGTACTGATCCTCGACAATCGCGATACCGGTGCATCAACGCGTTTCGATGACTGGGGCCAACCTGTGCTCTGGTGGGAGTTACTCAAGTATCAGTTCGGGTTTAGCGTAAATGCACCCTACACCCTGAATGACATGGCGGCGGACATCGCCGGACTCATGAGGGAAGTTGGCTACGAGGGTGCCCATATCGTCGGTGCTTCGATGGGCGGGATGATTGCCCAGATCGTCGCTGCGCAATACCCCGAACGAACGCGCAGTCTGATCTCCATTATGTCCAGTACCAACGCGCCTCATTTACCGCCACCGACCAAGGAAGCGGAAATGAATCTCCGCAATCTTGCAACAGGAGAGGCCGAGGCGGAGCGTGAGCGCGCGATCCGTGAACGCGGCTTCTATCCGGAGTCGATGCAGCGTCATTTGATGGCCATTTTCAAAACCGGTGATCGCTCTGCCGAGGTAGCCGAAATTGCTACCCCTACATTGGTGCTGCATGGGGCGGATGACGGATTAGTTCCCCCGGAGCACGGAAGGCATACGGCGTCACTGATTGCGGGCTCTCGCTTTGTCTTAATCGAGGGCATGGCTCATAACATGCCCGACGATGTCATCCCCGTGTTGGTCGCCGAGATGACCCGTCATATGAACGCCGTTGAAAGCGGTGAACTCGCCGCCCTCTAGCTAACCAGTTGCAATAAAAAAAAGTGGCGCCCGCAGGCGCCACAGATGGGCTCTCACTGAGCGCACGCTCAGAAGTCCAGACGCACCCGCACGCCAATATTCCGGCCAGGGAGCGGCACCTGATCGTTGACCAAAGACGCATGGTTCCGCGCAACCTCATCGGTGAGGTTACGGGCGAACACCGTCAACGTCAGGCGCTTGGAGTCATTGAAGCCATGAGACCAGGATGCATCCGCATTCACCAGCGTGAACCCGTCGGTCGTGGACTCGCCGGGCGCCACACTGCTCTGCCGCTCCACATCCTTCACCAGTAATTTGGCAGAAAAGTCATCGAGCGTGTAGCGGGCGGTGAATAGGTTTCTCGCAGGCACGATCCGCGGCACGTCTCCGCCATTAGTGAATTCTGCATTCACTTCGTCACGGCCGAGGGTCAACTCCAACTCACCACGGGGAAACTCGATACGGGTGCCGATTTCGATTTCATAACCGGTGAATTCCGCATCTCGCTGGCTGTATTCGGACAAAATCAAGCCACCATGATCGATATGCTCATCGCCGTGTTCATCATGGTGATCATCGTCGTGTTCGTGCTCCGCCTCCATGTGGGCCTCGTGTTCCTCCTCAAGCTCGTCGCGGAGATAGATGTAGTTATCGACCCGGTTGTAATAGATCGAGGCGGAACCAAAGAAGTTGTGATAATCAAAATTAAACGCAAGATCGATGTTATTGGAGCGCTCCGTATCTAAGTTGATATCACCCACTTCATACCGGCTACTGGCCAGGTGCTCGCCGTTCATAAAGAGCTCAACGGGCGAGGGCGTCTTGCTGACACTCGCCAGCCCGAGCGACAGCGAGGTGTGCTCATTGAGATCCCGGCGCAAGGTTGCCGCCGCGCTGAACACTTCGTCACTAAAGGAGGCTGGCTCGTAAACCATCTCGCCCTCGTGATGTTCATCATGGTCATCGCCGTGTTCGTCATCATGCTCGTCTTCATGATCTTCCTCGTGATCGTCTTCATGATGCATTTCGGCGACGAAACCATCTCGTTCGACATGATCAAAGCGCACACCCAAATCCAACGTGGCGAAGCCAAGGTCATCCGAGCTGAAGAAGCCGAGCGTTGTCTCAGTCGAATCGACGGGGGCCATAAAGGCCTCTTCACCGATGATCGAAATTTCTTCTTCGGCGTAGTTCAGCACCACTCTGCGGATCCGCTCACCCGCGCTCAGATCCAGTGAAACAGAAACCTCCGTTGCCTCATTGCTGAAAACGGTAGGGCCCTCGGCATGACCTTCCTCATCATGCCCTCCCTCTTCATGATCCTCGTCGTGATCACCATGCTCACCCTCCGCATGCTGCTCGGTGAGGGTGTAATCCGTGTTCTTAACCGCGAAATCGATCGCATTCAAAAACCCAAGAGAGGTGTTGATCGAACCGCTAAGGGCGATAATCTCTGATTCGGTTTTCGAGAAAATCCGCTCACCGCCGTGCTCATCATGATGCGCTTCCTCGTCGTGATGTTCATCGTCATCATGATCCTCATCGTGATCACCCTCGGCATGCTCATCTCCATGCTCATCGCCGTGGTCGTCATGTGCCGCCTCGGAGTGAAAAGGAATGCCGTAGGTACTGCTCAGGTCGCTATAGGACATACCTACGTAGCCCCAGTCACCTACAGTAGAGAGCCCCACCCGATGGGAGGTTGTCGATACATCGGAGTTTGCGAGGGTATCCATTTCACCGTGGCCCTCCTCATGCTCCTCGTCATGCCCCTCGTCATGATCATCCCCATGATCGTCGTCGTGATCTTCGTCATGGTGGGCATCATGCACATCCAATATAGCGCCACCGGGGATTTCGTAATCCTCCATCTCGGCGTCCTGATAGCTGTAGGTAAGATTGAGGCCGCCGAAGTGGCCTCGCAACGAGAGATCAACGGCCTCACCATCATTCACCGATTGCGCTTCAGCACCCAGGTGCCCGCTGAAACCCTCAAGGTCCGTCGTCGGGATGGTGTTATCCACCACATTGACAATGCCGCCGATGGAGCCGTTTGAATACATCAATGCTGATGGGCCACGCACGATTTCAATCTGCTTGACGTCATTGAGGCTGACATCGACAGCGTGGTCTGGCCCCAGAGCCGAGACGTCGCGAATGACGGTGCCGTTATTGAGCACCTTGACGCGGTTGCCACTCATGCCGCGGATAATGGGTTGGCCGACCGCGCCGCCAAAGTCGGCGGAAGACACGCCGAGCAGCGCATCGACGTGCTCGCCTAGTGACTGGACGCCCGCCTCAGTGACGGTAGCACCATCAAGAACGTGGATCGGTCTGGTTGCTGAAGATTCGTTGATGCCGACAAATGATGCCGTGACAACGATCTCTTCCAATAAAGTTTCTTCGCTCCCAACTGCCGTCAGCGGTATGACCGCAACAGCCGCGAGAGCATGTGCTGCTTTGCGCCGCATGCTCGCCTCCTAAAAAAGGTTTCAGTGAACTAAAAGGATGTGTCGTTCAGCTGAGTGGCGGAGCGCGGGCCTGAAAAGAAGTGGTAGTTGTAGCGACGCAAGCAGCAGGAAGCGTCTGCGCCGGTGCGAGGTACTCAGAAGAAGGAAGATCGACGACGGCAGTGAAGACTGCGGCGGAATGCTCAGTCGAGCAATGGTGGCACTCTGAGTGATTTTTGCCCAGATCGCCGGTGAGATCGTGCTCGACTGCGTGCACGGTGTTGCTGGCGACGAATAGCATCGCCGCGCACAGCACCCACCGGGCCCACCTGAAAGTCGAAGCACACCGCATCCGCACATCGTAATCGCAAGTGCGCTTGCCAATCAACTGTGTCTGCGCGCAAGCAGCGGG
>CAXPKH010000018.1:0-18483 GCA_964217615.1 Luminiphilus sp. | reverse complement strand
ACTGCCCGGTACATATACTCGATGGGATACTCCTTGGTAATACCGTTGCCGCCATGGATTTGCATGGCCTCTGCCACAACCTCGCACGCCATTTGTGTACCAAACCATTTTGACATAGCGGCGCTTAAATCTGACCGCTCACCACAGTCAACCTGCGATAGGGCTTTGAGTGCCAATAACTTGCCTGCTTCGACTTTGGTGGCCATCTCGCCAATCTTTGCCGAAATTAGCTGATGCCCGGCAATCGGTTTGCCGAACTGCGTTCGGTCTTGCGCGTAACGAACGGATTCATCCAGTGCAGCCTGCGCGACACCCAGAGCCATCAAGCTAACCAAAGGACGGGATCCCGCCAGAGAAATGAATAGCGTCTTCATCGCCTCGCCCGGTGCCACCATCAGATTCGTTTTAGGAACGCGGACATCCTGAAAACTGACCTGCGCAGTGGATTGACTATTAAGTCCCATTTTTTCAATGTCGCGGGTTTCGTAGCCGTCCTTGCGCTCAACCAAAATAAGGCCCAACCCACCGACCGGGTCATCATTAAAACGCGCCAGTAAGAACATAAAATCCGAATAGCCGCCATTGGATATCCAGAGCTTCTCGCCGTTGATCACATAGTCATTACCGTCTTCAACCGCTCGACACCGCACCGCTGTCACCTGTGATCCGGCATCCGGTTCTGACATGCCCACACAGCCAAACCGATTCACTTGCAGGACATCGCTGATGTACCCCGGGCGTATCGCTTCCGGCACATAACGAATCAGTTTGCCAATGATATTTTGAATCAGCGCGGTGACTGCTATATCTGGCGAACAGCGGGATAACTCATGTATTAGTAAACCCGTTGTGACGGCGTCGACACCCATGCCACCTAACCGTTCATCTATCACACCTGCACCGACGCCAAAATCCGTCATCGCTCGCTGGATGCTTCGCATCTCATCTACCGGTATCAATTGATCGCGGTAGCGCAGCGCAAGCGGCTTGGCATCACGGTCGAGGAACTTTTGAAAGCCGTCGATAAGCAAAGACTGTTCTTCGGAAAGTTGAAAATTCATTGTCACTCCTTACTGGAGATCTCAGCCTGGCAACCAAAGAAAAGGCCGCACGTAGCGGCCCCTGGCGCGCTTGCCGGTGAATCTAAAACCGGAAAGTTCCTTGAACGGAAACGGTTCGTGGCATGGTGGGGTACACCATGTCATAACCAAACAGCGGCTGACCACCTGCCCAAACCTTCTCGTCGGTCAGGTTGCGCCCAAGCAATACAAGACTCCAGCGATCGTCCATCGCCGCAACGCCAATGCGGCCCGCGACCTTGGTCCAGGAATCCTGTATCAGCGTCGGTTCAAGCGCGCCCTGCACTGCGTACTCATCGCTGAAGGATACGGTCAAGTTGCCTACCAACTTTAAGTTGCCGGTAATCGGCACTTCGAGATCGGCGTAGACATTACCGCTTTGGTCCGCCGCAAATGGCAAGCTGGCGCCGCTGAGATCACAACCGGCCGCTGAGGTCGGGAAAGATCGCGAACGGTTACAGTCTGCGCCATCGTAGCTATCGTAGGAAGCATCAAGGAAGGCAAGCGTGCCGCCCAATGTCAGCCAATCGGCTACCATCCACCGGCCATCCAATTCGACACCTTCCGCTGTAGCCTTCGCTGCGTTACCGATGACGGTCAAAACACCCGATTCAGTGACCGAGCTATTTTTAACCTGCAGGTCCTCATACTCGGTCGTAAATGCCACGACGTTGAGTTCAGCGCGGCCATCAAGAAAACGACCTTTAAAGCCCAATTCAAAGGATTCGGCGGTTTCATCATCGTAGATCAAACCGGCCGCGGCCACTGATCCCGCGGTAGCCACGCCGCCGGATTTCGCGCTCTCAGCATAGCGCCCAAAAAACATCACGTTATCGCTGAGATCCCACTCCAGGGTCACTTCGGGCATGGTGTTCGTGGAATCAACAGTGCCTGAGGTATTACCTACCGCCGCACCGTTGGCGTTCAACACTGCACCGCCAAGGCCTGGGCCCAAGACACCACCGGGTAGCTTGAGATGGAGCTGTGAGCCCGGAGTCGCACCGCGCCGCTGGTACTTTTTCTCCTCGTCGGTGTAACGCAATCCGCCTGTCAGCCGGAGCGCATCTGAAATATTCCAGGTGGCCGAAACAAAAGGCGACAACAGCTTGGAATTCTGATTCAGATCGGCTCCCCCCAATTCATATAGCGGCGCACCTAGAAGAGCGGAGACAACCAGCTCCTCGGGCAGACCAAGGAAAATGCCGTAAAACTTGCCCACGTCAAAGGTATTGGGCTGATCGGTGTAAAGGTCTGCGTCGTGGTAGTAGGCGCCAACAATCCACTCGAGGGTCTGTCCCGTGGGTGATGCCAACCGAATCTCTCCGCTGGTCTGCTCGTACTCCTCGTAGTTGGTGCCAAAGTAGAACACCTCTTTCGTGCCAGAGATATTCACAGCCGCGTCATAGAAATAATCGGAGTAACCCAGTACCGCCGAGAGTGTGTAATCGCCAAGCTGCCACTGCAGGTTCAGGCTGGCGTTGTCGATTTCCTGATCAGCGCCCAGCGTATCTCGGTAGTTGCCGTTGTCGATCGCCTCATGGAATTTTTGGAACGCCACGTTCTCGGCCGCGGTGCCGTAAAAGTCAAATACTGAGTTTTCACCGCCAGTATCGAAGGGTACGAATCCGTAAGCGCCGGCCAGTGCATTGTATTGCGCAACGCGCGCGTCAAAACCGCCGGGTGTGCCGGCGTCGCCAGGCAGGTTTAGGTTGCCGTTGACGATTTCAGTGGTTTGGCCGTCTTGCTCCGCCTCACTGTGCTCCCAACGAAAAATGGCCTCGAAGTTGTCACTGGGCTGAAAGACAAAACTCGCCCGAAAAATATCGTGCTCAGTGGCACCCGCATCGCCCGCAACATCATTCTTCAGCCAACCGTCACCGCTATCCAGCGTCTCTGCAGCCAAGCGCCAACCCACGGTCTCACCGATTGATCCCCCGGCAACGGCTCTCAAACGCGTGCCATCAAACTCGGCCTCGTACTCACCGGTTAGCGTGAGCTCAAATTCATCCCCGGGCCGATTGACCTGACCATGAAAGCTAACCGCACCCGCGGTGGAGTTCAGCCCGAACAAAACCGCCTGCGGCCCACGTAGCACCTCTACCCGGTCAAGATCAAAAAAGGGTGACCGCGTCTGCCGGTTTCTCGGCATATAAACGCCGTCTTTGAAGGTTGCTACCGGCGTCTCAAAACCCCGATCTTCCCCGGAACCGACTCCGCGCATCGTAATCTGGCTTACCGTCAGGGTATCGCTAACCGTAAAATTAGGGATCATTGTGGACAATTCGTCGAGGTTATCGATCGCCAGATTTTGAATCTGACGCCCGGACATCGCCGAAATCGACATGGGCACATCCTGCAGGCTCTCGCTCCGCTTGGTGGCGGTAACGATCACCTCCTCCAATTGCGCCATGGCGGGCACAGTCATCGCAGCGCCAACAATAGTGGCAACAGCAGTAACGATCGATCGCTTGTTTCCCTTGCTTATCATAATGACCCCTCAGTCTGTTCGACCTTTCTTATTGGCTGGCAGACGCGCGCAGCTACACGCGCCTCAGGCTAACCCCAAGTCTAGATAGAGCGGTCGCTCATCAGCCATGTCATTTACGGTAGAAAGCATGTCACAAAGCCCCTGTGCGCCAGCGTTTTAGGGCCAAATCCTGACCTTTAGAACACTGAATAAATGGATTTGCCGTTTACGCTGGGAGGCTTTGCCGCCACGCATCGAGACTGGCCTCACTGACGCCAATTGACCTCAAATAAGCTGCCATGTCGTTAGTGGGCTCAGATCGCGATGCACTGCTTGGCGTTTGCGAGAAGCGTGGAGCGGGAGCGGGGAACACTTGGTCTCCGATAGGTTGATTGGCACCCCGCTCTGCGAAGTGGGCCTGCTCAGCGCTCTCCGCATAAGTGAGCACTGGCGAGACGCAAGCATCCAGATCACTGAAGACTTCGGTCCAATGCGTTCGGCTCTCTGCAGCAAATCTGTCGGCCACCGCGGCCTTTTTTTGCGGCCACTTTTCTTGATCCCATTGCTGAAAATCCGCGAACAGCGGATCCGACGCCAGTCCCAAACCGGAGATGAAAGATCGATAAAACTTGGCTTCTATCGCAGCCACCACCATGTAGCCGTCGTCCTTGGTAGCGTAGGTCGCATTCCAAGGCGCCGCGCCATCCAGCCACCGCGCGCCTCGCTGGTCCGACATTTGCCCTGCCTGATAAAAACTCTTCGCGTAGGTTGTGAGGTAATTAGCGGATTCCGCGATTGACGCATCGATGACCTGTCCCTCGCCGGTTTTAGAAACCGTCACCAGAGCCGCAGATATACCAGCCACTAATAGTGCAGCAGCAGAAGCATCGCCCAGCAACGTGGGGGGCGACACTGGCGGGGTGCTGGGATCCCCGGTGTGATAAAGCGCTCCGGTGGCGGCAACGTAGTTGGGATCGTGACCCGCCTTGAGTGCCATCGGCCCGGTTTGGCCCCAACCTGTTAATCGCGCATACACCAAGGCGGGGTGCTGCTTCATACACTCCTCAGGCGCTAACCCTAATCGCTCCATCACGCCAGGTCGGTAGGACTCCAACAGCACGTCCGATGCACCGATGACCTCTTTTAACAGGGATAAATGCCCGGGCTCTTTGACATTCAATGGCAAGCGGCGCTTGTTGCAATTGAGAGGGTCGAAGTCTTTTACGTGGATGCGAGCTTCAGCGGAAGGGGGTCCCGGCTTGTCGACGAGTATGACCTCAGCGCCCCAATCGGCGAGCATCATGCCAGTAATCGGTCCGGCGCCCAGACCGGCCATTTCGACAACACGCACCCCTTTCAGTGGACCCACAGCAGCTCTCTCGTTCGTTGTCACTAATCCCGCGATTATCCTACCGAGTCGGTTAAAGTTCATGGGTTGTTATACAGGAGATGCCCACGTGCACACTGGTTTGCCTAATAAGACACTGCTCAGCCTTGAGCAATAGCTACCCTGACCCACTGTTGCGCGATAAACGATAACAACCATGTCCAAGCATAAAGTCTCGTTGAGCGACCGCTACACCCAGAACGATGGACTGATTCATCTCAGAGGGAGTCAGGCCATGGTGCGCCTGTTGTTGCTACAACGGCAACGGGATCTCGCCGCCGGTCGCAATACCGGCGGCTTTGTGTCGGGTTATCGCGGCTCTCCCATGACCGCCATCGACGAGGAATTGTGGCGAGCGGGCGAATTGCTGCCCGAACATCACATTACGTTTTGGCCCGGTACCAACGAACATCTCGCGATGACCTCTATCTGGGGCACCCAACAAACCAACTACCACAACGACAGTCTCTACGACGGCGTCTTCGGTATGTGGTATGGCAAGGGTCCGGGGCTTGACCAGTCGATTGATGCGCTGCGGCAGGGTAACTGGCACGGCGCCGACAAACACGGCGGCGTGCTGGTGTGTGTGGGCGATGATCACAACATGACCTCCACGATCAACAACTACAGCTCCGAGTTGTTGTTTCAGGACCAGTTCATGCCGGTGCTTTACCCCGCAGACATTCAGGAGGTGATTGATCTCGGCTTAATGGGCTATGCACTCTCCCGGTTTTGTGGCGCCTGGGTTGGATTCAAGCTCATACCGGAAACGATCGAAACCTCCGCCACCATCGACGCGGACATCAATCGTGTTCAAATCACGTTGCCCGACTTCGAATTCCCTGCTGAGGGCGTCAACGCCTTCCTGACAGATTCCGTTTATGAGCAGGAGGCACGGATCAAGCGGTACCGGCTACCAGCGGCATTGGCCTTTGCCCGGGCCAACCAGCTCAACTATGTCAGTCACGATTGTACGAATGCCAAAATCGGTATTGTCTCCATGGGCAAGAGTTGGCGCGACACGCTGCAGGCGTTGCAAGACATGGGCATCAGCAACGCCGATCTGTCCACACTGGGCGTGAAGATCCTCAAGGTGGGTATGCCCTACCCTGCCGATATCGACTCCTATCGCGCTTTCGCCCAAGGCCTAGACAAGGTCCTGATTGTGGAGGAAAAGCGGGACCTGATCGCAACCGGTATGCGCGAGGCCTGCTACGACCTGCCCTCAGACCAACGCCCCATATTGCTCGGCAGGCACGATGAGCAGGGCCAACCGCTTCTCCCCAATGATCAGCCCATCACCACCGATCACATCGCCGTGGCGTTGGCCCGCCTGATCGATCTTCAGCAGTACCCCAGCGCTCTCTCAAGACTGACCTCACTCAAGGTGGCGGCAGGACGCAGCGGTGCGCTGGATCCACTGACCATGCAACGCATCCCCTATTTTTGCTCAGGATGCCCGCACAATACGTCTACCAAAATCCCCGAAGGCAGTCGTGGACAGGGCGGCGTGGGCTGCCACTACATGGTCACCTGGATGAACCGAGAGACCTATACCTTCTGCCAAATGGGTGGCGAAGGGGTGACCTGGATTGGTCAGCAACCCTTTGTCAAAACCGAGCATATTTTTCAGAACCTCGGGGACGGCACCTATTTCCATTCGGGGTCTTTGGCAATTCGGGCGGCAGTGAGCGCCGGCATCAACATCACCTACAAGCTACTGTTCAATGACGCCGTCGCCATGACCGGCGGGCAACCCGTCGACGGGCAACTGCACGTTGACCAGATTACCCACCAGGCCTATCACGAAGGGGTCAAACGCATCGCCGTCGTGTCTGACGAACCGGAGAAGTACCGCACGGGCTATCAGTTTGCCCCGGGCACAACGGTTCACCACCGCAAGGCGCTGGACACCGTGCAACGGGAATTAAGAGGCATCGAGGGTGTCACGCTCCTGATTTACGACCAGACCTGTGCGTCGGAAAAGCGCCGTCGCCGCAAACGTGGGCAGTATCCTGATCCCGCCAAGCGCTTTGTCATCAACGATCGGGTGTGTGAGGGCTGTGGTGACTGTGGCGTCGCCTCCAACTGCACCTCGATCCAGCCGCTGGAAACGGTTTTTGGTCGCAAACGTACTATCGACCAATCCAGCTGTAACAAAGACTATTCGTGCGTTGAGGGATTTTGCCCCAGTTTTGTGGCGGTCGAAGGCGGGGCGATGAAGTCTGCGCAAGCGCGCACAGCCGAATCAACCCACTCGCTCCCCGCCGAGATTCCGCTCCCGACTATCGTGCCCCTGCCTGAGGGGCGCAGCTTCAATGTGCTGGTGACAGGCGTGGGAGGCACAGGCATCGTGACCGTTGGTGCTTTGTTGGGGATGGCCGCCCACATCGATGGCACCGCAGTAAGTGTGGTAGACCAGCTGGGTTTTGCCCAAAAAGGCGGCTCTGTCGTCACCCATATAAGGCTCGCGACACACCGATCCGATATCCACGCGCCGCGCATCAACAGTGCTGCCACCGATACGCTGCTCGCTTGCGATATGCTGGTGTCGGGCCACGACAAAATCAATCCCGCGCTGGATACCGATCGAACCGTTGGCGTAGTGAATACAACCAGCCAAATCACGGGAGACTTCACCCAAAATGGCGATCTGGGATTCCCGGTGGATACCCTAGAGTCTCGTTTGCTGAGTTCTACTCGGCGGGATTCACTCTTTCTGTTACCGGCCTCACAATTGGCGCTTGCCACCCTCGGCGACACGCTGGCCGCCAATCTCATGATCACCGGTTATGCCTGGCAAAAGGGCATGCTCCCCCTCTCACGGGACGCAATTCTCGGCGCTATCGAACTCAATGGTATTGCCGTCGACTGGAATAAGCAGGCGTTTGAATGGGGACGCGCGCTGGCTCACGAGCCCGAGCTGCAGCGTGCCCTGCTAAAACCCAAGGCAGACGTGATCACACTGGTTGAGGGCGAGCCCTCGCACACACTGCAAGGGCATTTCGCCAGTGAACTCGAGCGTTATCACAATTGCGCCTACGCCACCGCTTACCAAAGTTGGCTTAGCGATATCGGTGCACAGATTGAAGCGCGGGTGGGCAGTCAACCTGAGCTAAGCGACACCCTGGCACGCGCGCTCTACAAGCTCATGGCGTACAAAGATGAGTACGAAGTTGCACGACTCCACAGCGCCCCCGAGTTTATGCAATCCCTCTCAAGCCAGTTTGAGGGAGACTACAAACTGGCGTTTTATTTGGCGCCACCACTGATCGCGAAGGTAGATCAAGCCACCGGGAGGCCACAGAAAATCCGTTTTGGCGGCTGGATGCTGCCCGCTTTCAAACTGCTCGCTAAATTCAAGTTTCTACGTCATACCCCGTTCGATCCCTTTAGTTATACAGAGGAACGTCGACTGGAGCGTCGCCTGATTGCGGAATACAAAACAGCGATTGAGGATTTGGTCGCTCAACTGACACCAGATAAAGTAAACGAATTGGTAACGATCGCCGGGCTACCCATGACTATCAGGGGCTACGGCCACGTCAAGTTAGCATCGGTAGAACGCTATCAAGCGGAGTTGCGGGAGCAGCTAACGCATTGGCAAGACCTTGCAACAAAGGCCGCTGCATGACCGCCGTATTAGCTGGCGCCCCAACTTCTCACGAAATTCCAGTACTCGATTCCGCCAGCCGTGAGCACTGAAAAACTGACCCCTACCTGTTCCCACTGGGGGAACTACCGGATCGCTGCAGAGAACGGGCGAGTGACGCGTGTCTTGACCTATGACGTCGATGAGGAACCCTCCGAGATCGGCCAGTCTTTGCTCGATAACAGTGATCCCGATGTCAGAATCGCACAACCAATGGTTCGCAAGGGATACCTTGAGAATCCAACGGGCCAGCCCAACGGCCAAAGAGGTCGAGATCCCTTTATTCCTGTGAGCTGGAACGAGGCCCTCGACTTGGCAGCGGAGAGACTCGATCACTTCTGGACGACGCGCGGCCCCAACAGCCTATACGGAGGCTCTTATGGCTGGGCAAGTGCCGGCCGCTTCCACCATGCCCAGAGCCAGATCCATCGCTTTCTGCGTCTGGGTGGCGGCTACGTTTCGTCTGTTAATTCCTACTCCGCCGCGGCCGCCGAAGTCATCATCAAACACGTTTTGGGTTTTCCGCTCCTTGCACTCCTCAGGGAATCTCCCGGGCCCGCCGAAATCGCGGCGCACAGCAAAACGGTCATTCTTTTTGGCGGTGCGGCCATCAAAAATTCGCAGGTGAATGCAGGTGGTCTGGGTAATCACTCGGCGCGGGCACAGCTAGGCACTTTGCGGGACGCGGGTGTACGGGTGATCAACATCAGCCCCCTGAAAGATGATTCGATTGAAGAGTTAGATGCCCAATGGGTGCCCTGCCGACCGGGCTCCGACACCGCCGTCATGCTGGGAATGGCGCACACGCTCTATGTTGAGAGCCGCCATGATCAGGCATTTTTAGACCGCTATACCGTTGGTTTTGAGGCTTTTCTGCCCTACCTAACGGGCGAGGTGGACGGACAACCCAAATCCGCCGCATGGGCCAGCGCACTGTCCGACATTCCTGAAGCGACGATTATCGATATGGCGAGAGCGGCCAGTGACGCACCTAGCCTGATTAGCGTCAGTTGGTCGCTGCAACGCCAAATTTATGGGGAACAAACCTGGTGGATGATCACGGTGCTGGGTGCCATGTTGGGCTTTATTGGACAGCCAGGCGCCGGGATCGGATATGGCTATGGGTGTATCCACAACATGGGCTTTGGCGGACGCAAGATACCGAACTTCCGTATTGGTACTTTTGGCGAGGAGGTGGGCGAGCGGGTCGCCGCCGAACACCAGTTCATTCCAGTGGCTCGCATTGCCGATATGCTGGAGCACCCCGGCGAGGCGTTTGACTACAACGGTCAGCGGCTAACTTACCCCGATATCGGACTCGTCTATTGGGCTGGGGGCAATCCCTTTCACCATCATCAGGATCTCAACCGCCTCCGAGACGCCTGGCAGATTCCTCAGACAGTCATCGTCAACGAATCCTTCTGGACTGCTACGGCCAGGCATGCGGATATCGTTTTTCCGGTCAGCACCTTTCTCGAGAGGAACGACATTGGCGGTAGCGCTTATGACGAATACCTCACACCCATGCGTGCCGCCGTGCCACCGTTTGCTGAAGCTCGCACGGACTTCGCCGTATTTTCGGGTTTGGCGGAGCGGCTAGGGTTTGGTGGGGCGTTCACTCAAGGTCGCAGCGAAAAAGCCTGGGTGGAACATCTGTACGCAGAGACCGTGAACAACGCCGCCGAACGTGGGATCTCGCTACCCGATTTCGAGACATTCTGGGAGGGTGAGCAAATACATTTTGGCGACCAACTCCCCGCTGCCGAATTTATGCTGGAAAAATTCCGCCGCGCCCCCGATCAGCACCCCCTCGCCACGCCCAGCGGCAAGATCGAAATCTTCTCGGAGACCGTGGCGAGCTTTAATTATGACGATTGTGGGGGCCACCCTCGTTGGTATAACCGCGACGAATGGTTAGGTGGCATGCCATCTCCCTACCCGCTGCACTTGGTTTCCAATCAACCCAAACACAAGCTGCACAGCCAGTTTGATCATGGTCGTACGAGCCGGGCCGGAAAAATTGCCGGGCGCGAGACTGCGCGCATGAATCCAGCCGATGCGATGACTAGGGGATTACAAACCGATCAAATCATCAAGATTTTTAATGCCCGCGGCAGCTGCCTCGCAGGACTCACTATCTCAGAAGATGTGATGCCTGGCGTAATTGAACTACCAACGGGCGCCTGGTTTGACCCGCAGCAGGTAGACGGGGAAATCTTGGAGGTGCACGGCAATCCAAACGTACTGACTCCCGATATCGGCACCTCGAAACTCGCCCAAGGCTGCTCTGCGCACACCTGTATGGTGGAAGTCACCGCCTTCGTCGGTCAGTTACCGCGGATCGCGGCGTTTTCTCAACCCCATCAGATGGATGCCCAACCTGGCGAGATTGACAACTGACACGTATGCGGGGGCTTCGGCCCCTATACCCCGGTCATTAATCGCTGTTCTGTGAGTCAGGTTGTCTAATCGATCAACTGCTTCGCGGTGCCCATCACAATATAGACCGTTGCGCCGACGACGCTGATCACCCCTGCCAGCAACAGCACCGAATCGTATGACCCCGTGGTATCAACCAGCCAGCCGGCGGTGGCAACGCCAATGATACCCGGGAGCGTTCCCAATGTGTTCATCACACCGAACAACACTCCGCCAAAGCGCGGTGCGATATCCAACACGTTGGGGGCAGAACCGGAGTAGGCAAAAGCCAGCAGACCAAGCGCCCCTGAGAGCGATAGCAACGCCATATCGGGGGTGGTAACAGTGCGAGTAATAAATAGAAAGAAGGCTGAGCCAAGCAGACCAATACTTTGCATCAGCTTGCGAACAGTCGTGATGTTCCAGTTTCGCGCGATGAGGCTATCGGCGATCCAGCCCGCCACGTTCATCATAATAAACATCACTGCCCAGGGCGCCATGGTGTAGACACCGGCGCTGCTGATATCCAAACCGTGCTCAGAAGCAAAGTAGCTTGGCATCCAACTCAAAAACACATAGAGGCTCCAGCTGGTGCAGAAGAACGTAATGAGCAACGCCCACACAGGCGGCAAGGTGCACAGCTGTCGCCAGGGAATTGCCGTGCGCCCCTCGGTCGGGGTGCTCCTCGCCAGCAGCGCCTTCTCCTCTGCAGAGATACGGGGGTGCGACTCGGGGCTCTCGTAGATATTTCGTTGGAGCCACATGGCGTAGATCAGGCCCACCGCCCCAAATACGTAGAAGATCGGCTGCCAGCCAAATGTCGCCACCGCAAAACCAGTAATAACCAGCGCCCCAATGGTGCCCGCAATGGCTGCACTGGAATAGATTGCCACCGCCCGCGAGCGCTCATTCTCCGGGATCCAGCGTCCGTAAAGGCTCAGTACCGCGGGACTCAGGGGGGCTTCGCCCAGACCCAATCCGATCCTCACCAAAATCAGCATGGCAAAGGAGGCTGAGGCAGCGATGGGAGTCAGCACTGTAAACACCGACCACGCCACCAACGACCACAGCATGACGCGTTTGCCGCCGTGCTTGTCGGCCAGCACGCCTCCTACAATCTGCATCGCCATATACCCGACGAAAAAAGAGGACAACACAAGGCCCTTTTCGGTCTCTGACCAGCCCAATAATTCCTGCATGGCGATGGCAGCCACCGAAATATTCACCCGGTCGAGGTAGGCAATAAACATGGCTACAAAGCTTGCCAGCACAAGGCTGTGTCGCTTCTGCCAGCCAGATGTCTTGATCGCGTCCGTCATTGTTATCTCTCGTTATATCCAGGAACGGCGAAGATCTAGTTTACACAGGAACCGCTTCGCCAAAGCGCCTGCACCACTGAGTAAAGATATCAATTTCTGCAAATAACCCGTCATCCATCACACCGCAATTGCGAATGCGGCGCTCGGTGTTCATCCTTATTGAATCGACGCTTTGGAATGTCTTGTGATGAACGCGCCAGATCTATTCTCAAAAACCTATGCAGAGGCCAGGAGTCGCTTTATCGAGGCGGCGTCCGCCAATGGCTTTGAAGTTACTTCTGAGGTTCTTCCCATAGAGGGCCCGGCGGGTGAGGAGCTTGCAATGGATTTTGCGGTGGGTGGTCCGGCACATGCCGAATCGGCGCTGGTTGTGATCAGTGGCACCCACGGTCCCGAGGGATACACGGGCTCAGCCTGCCAACTCGGTTTTCTGGAGTCGTCGGACCTGCGCAATCTATTCTCGGCTCATCGCGTGGTGCTGGTGCATGCCCACAATCCCTTTGGCTTTGCCTGGATGCGACGCACTACCGAGGGCAACGTTGACCTCAACCGCAACTACGTGGATTTCAATAGCGCCCTGCGCGGCAATCCCGAATATGAGGTGCTTCATCACGCTTTTGTTCCAGAGGTGCTGGGTGATCCCCAGGCCGCCAAGACACTCGCGGACTATCAGGAGAAATACGGCACCCTGCCTTACATGGCCGCCATGTTGGGCGGACAGCGCACCCATGCCGACGGCCTGTTTTATGGAGACACCAAACCCAGCTGGTCCAGGGAGACCATGGTCGCTGGCCTGCAAAAGCATCTCTCCGAGCAGAAGCGGGTTGTGATTATCGATATCCATACGGGCCTCGGCCCCTACGGCGTCCCGTATTTGGTGCACGGGTATCCAGTGGAAGACTCGCGCTTCGCTGTGATGGCGGAGATCTTCGGTGAAGTGATGCGGTCCACCGCGGTTAAAGAAGAATTTGACGAAGACCTGCCGGTCGATCCAGAAGGGCCCATCGTATTGGCTATGGATTGGGTACTACCTGGCAAAGAAACCTTTGCCTACGTGATTGAATATGGCACCTATCCACCCAAGGACGTACTCGGTGCCCACATGGCTGATAACTGGCTTCATGCCTACGGCGATTTGAATTCAGATCAGGGCAAGGCGATCAAAGCCGAGCTGCGCCGTGTGATGTACCCCGAATTTGACGACTGGAAAACGATGATTTGGGATGAAGCCGTCGACGCGCTGAAAAAATCTGCTCAAGTTTTGGATTACTGAGCAGTCACTCCCAAGCCACTTAAAATCTGAGCCTTGGCGCTCTCGGCGAGGGCCCTACCGTCGAGCGCGCCAGAGAAACGGTACCACTCGAGCAACATGCCATCTGTGAGAGCCACCAGTACCGCGGCACGCTCCCGCACGGCGACCCGGTTATCGAACAACCCACGCGCTTGCCCATCGCGGGTAATCCGCGCCATCTCTTCGTGATACCGGTCATACATTCGCTTCAGGTGCGCAGCGACCTCGGCATCTTTGCCCATCGCCTGCAGGGAAACGAGTATCGGCAAAACCAGAAGCTCTTGGTTCTCCGCACCCGTTTCGGCACACCAATCGACAAACATCTCGAGTTGCTTAATCGGGTTCTCGCCACTTGATTTCAGTTGCGCGAAAATATCTGCGTAAAGTTGCTCGGCATCATCGAGGAGCGCGTGCAACAACGCGGCCTTGCCCTTGAAATAAAAATAGACCGCGCCTTTAGTGAGGCCTGCCTCGGCAGCAATCGTGTCGATCGTCGCGTTCTCATAACCTTTGGAAACAAATAAGCGCAACGCCGCAGACAGCACCTGCTGGATACTGTGCTCCCTGCGCTCTTCATTGCTTCTCCGGACGGGTTGCACTGATCAGACGCCTGTCGCCCGCCGCTCGCTGGGGCAGCAACCAAACCACTTGCGATAGCTGCGGGCAAAATTACTGCAGTCACTAAAACCTAACTGGTAAGAAATTTCGTTGATGGATATATCCGAGTGCGAAACCAACTCCGCGGCCAGTTCCTGCCGCGTCTGCAGCAACACCTGGTGATGACTCAAACCTTCCTCGCGTAATGCCGCAGTGAGTCGCCGATCATCCAAACCTAGCCAGTCCGCGACATCTGAACGCGCGTAGGTGCCCACTGGTAAAAGGTCAAAGAACGCCATGCGCATTCGGGTCTCCAGATCCACCGAACCGATCTTATTAAGGTGGTCAAAAACCTGCCGCTCACTCCTGCGGGCTAGTTCTGCGTTACCACCAGCCAAAGGCACATCAAGGAGTGCCGCGTCAAAACACAGCGCATCAGCACTGTAGCCAAACTCCAGCGGGCAACGAAAATACTGCTGATAGTCCTCGACAAAACCAAGCGGCGTTGGGCAAGAAAATGTCACAGCCTTGGGGGCGAATCCCGGTGAGGAAACCATTCTCAGCATGCGCACCCAGGTAGCCGCCCAACCGGAGATACGCGCAAGCCGAGCGTTGGGGCTGTCGGTCGCGTCGCCATCACAATGGTAGACCAGGCGCGCCGTATCACCTTGTATATCGAACGCTACCGATTTGTTAGTTGTCACCCAGGCGTAGTAGCGCGACAGACGCAGGCAAAACTGGCGCAATGTGGGCGAAGAAATGAGCATCAGGCCGTAGCAGTGATAGGTCGTTGCATGAATATTCTCTGCGAACTTGAGGCCAAACAGGGGCCCGAGTTCCGAACTGACAGCGCGAGAGATAATTTGCGACAGGGATTGAATCGGCACGCGCTCGCAACTGTGACTGACTGAATCGGGCGCCACACCGGCATCCAACAGAATACTGTTGGTCTCAAGCCCTAATTTTTTCAGCGTCAGTGCGATCCCTTGAATACTGCTCATGGAGACAGAATCACCCCCGCTACTTGGCACCGCCAATGACAAATTGTTCATCTGATCCCCTTTATTTTTCTTATCATGAAATTAATTCAACCACACAGGTCGTGGTTTGTCCTCGCTCGCTCTCGCACCACAGATCCAGTGTAGAAATAAGCCCCTGATCGCGGGTTTCTACCTCAGCCACCCTACCTTTGAAGACCAACGTGTCGCCCACGACATTGAAGTTAAGCATCTTCAAGGGGCCCATTTTCTTTAATCGAGCCTGTGGCCCTGCCCAATCGCGCACCAAGCGCTCAAACATGCCCATCAGAAAAAAAGTGTTGGCAAAGGCATCGGATGCCCCCGCCGTTCTGGCGATGGACCCATCGTGATGCATCAAAGAAAAGTCGCGGTTGGCACCCGCCTCCATTACCAGCCGCTGCAAGGTGATCGGAATACTGATCTCGGGCAAATGCTCGCCAACCACGGGAACCAGTGGGCCGCTATTCGTCATGGCCCGCCTCATCATCGCCGACGTAAAAGCGAAAAATATCAAGCGTCGCGACGGCAACCACCTCACCCGTCTGCTTGGTGTAAGTATCCTCCTGCCGTAAAAATGCACCCGGACCGACCTTCAGTGTCTTGCGCTGGATATCAATCAAGCGGCTGGTGCAGGTCACCATGTCACCCGGGTAAAGAGATTCCTCAAAGGTAATTTCCATACTGGTGGCGAAGCTTTTGTTACAGGGCGCAGGGACATTAAAAATGACGGGGATCTGAATCTGTGTCGGCTCGTCGTCGATCGACTGGTTAGGGTCACCGGGTGACCAATACGCCGCCACACCATAGGTGAACACCATAGATGCCGGGGCGACCACGTCATGGTGGCCCACCGCCTTTGCTGCGTCTGCGTCCGTGTGAATGGCGCAGTCAAATTCCTTAGGCTCCAACCATCGGCGAATGCTGCCGCGCTCTACCGGATCGGGACCTTGCCATTGCCCCACCACCTGACCGAGGCACGCTTCAGTCTCCGCCCAGGTGCCCCAAAGCCCCCAA
Organism: Luminiphilus sp.; assembly: GCA_964217615.1. Taxonomy (GTDB): domain Bacteria; phylum Pseudomonadota; class Gammaproteobacteria; order Pseudomonadales; family Halieaceae; genus Luminiphilus. The sequence goes on along the minus strand of CAXPKH010000018.1, from coordinate 2,240 downwards.
CCGACGTCACTCACGAAGCGGAAACCGGCCTGAAAAATGGCAGCGTGATCTCATCGGTCACGGGCCGGTAAACGACCTCGACCTCCATACCGATCTGCACGTCCTCCGGCTCACACTCCACCAGATTGGTATGCATGCGAATTCCCTCAGGCAGATCGATCCAGGCGAGAATGATCGGCAGGTCTTCGACGAACTTCTCCTCAACCCCTTCGTAGGTCACCGAGTACGTATAAACGGTGGCGCGACCCGAGGCCTCGATCCAACCCAAGTCCTGACTCCAGCACTCGGGGCAATCGCGTCGCGGATAAAAAATATTGGTATCGCAGGCGTTGCAGTGCTGAACCAGCAACTTGTTCTCCCGTGTCCCATCCCAGAAGGGCTGGCTGTAGGGCTGAATCTCGGGAAGCGGTTTTTTGTACTCACTCATCGTAGCGCCCTCCCGAAGACGGTGGTGCAGGTGTTCATCACAGACCCCCCCGATGTCGTCAGAATCGCATGCTCGCAGTTACTGACCTGCCGCTCTCCTGCCTCCCCACGCAACTGGCGGATGGTATCGAGATAAAACGCCATGCTGACCCCACTGCCCGTGTGGCCGCGGCCGGTGGCATCGCCCATTGTGGTGCAGGGCAGATCCCCGCCGGGACCACAGCGGCCCTCGGCCCAGAGTTTTGCACCCTGTCCGTCCTCGCAGACCCCGTACCCCTCCAGTGCACTGCACTGGGTATAAGGGTAGGCCCCATAAATCTGTAGGAGGTCCATGTCGTGTATCGATAGACCAGCCTGCGCCAACGCATCCTGACTCGATTCCCGATAAGACTGGCGATGGAAAACATCCTCGCGCAGCATCGGCGTGGCGCTCATAAACCGCGTGCCATGACCCAATTTGTAAACCGCTTTGTCGCCGAACTCCCTGGCTTTTTCCCACGATGTCACCACCATCGCGCCACCGCCGTCTGCCAGCAGATTGCACTCTTTGGCCTTTAACGGCGTGCTGATCATGCGCGAGTTCATCACATCTTCGAGCGACACAGTCTTGCCATAAAAAATGGAGAGTGGATCGAGCGCCCCCCACGCACGGAGCGCAACGGTAACCGACGCAAGTTCCTCTTCTGTCGCGCCCGTCTCATACATGTAGCGCTGGGTAATCAGCCCCATGGAGCCGTTGAAGCTCACGCCGTAGGGGTACTCGAACTGCTTGTCGAGGGGTGCGGTGGCAAAAAAGTTAATCAAGTCCTGCGGGGGCATGTCTGACTGCACGGTTGTATGCGGTATCAAGACAAAATCCACTTGTCCGCTGGCGATGTGCTGCTCGGCGAGGCGCAGACAATTGGTGGTCGAGGCGCCACCCGCATTGCAAATGGCAATGTCGCGGCATCCCTTGAGTCCCATCACCTCGGGAATCTTGCCCAGAGACATATCATTCTGCATTGAGGGCTGGGCCATTGGATTGTTGGAGATCACGGCGCCAATCAGGTTTTTATCAATGCCCGCGTCGTTGATGGCCCCCATGCACACGTCGAGCAAGATATCCCATCGCGTGCGCTCCGGATCGCGGCGCGTTGGCACCTCGGCGATGCCCACCACCGCCAAACCTGATTTTGTCATCGCATTCCTCCCTTTTTTATTATGCGACCCGAGTCCGTGGCGTCACGCTATGCGTAATCTGCGTGCGAGTACTCCGCCCTATCAACCAAATCGAGGTTATCGTCCACGCTCACCGCGAGCGGCCTGCGCAAGGCGACGGTATCGGGGTCCGTGGGAATCATGAACTCCCATAGCGTGGCCGGCACCGTCGCACCCGAGGATTTGCGCTTCACCGCGTCCCAGTTATCAGGCACTGCGACGGGTAACTGCTCGAGCACGTCGGCTTCGCTGAGATCCGTGGCTTTGGTAATGACCGACACCGCATCTTCAAGGAACCCTGCTCTGGCGTCGGCAAGGCTACTGGCGCGTATCCCTGCCGCGAGCAATGTGTCTTCGCCATCGTCTGCGCCAAACCAGCGCGCAATCTCCGCGCCCCGCTCGGCCAGCGACACCTTCATATCGGCGCACTCCTCATCACTGGCCGCCAGCATCCAACCCTCCAAACCCAGGCGATGAAAATACAGTTCCTTACCGAAATGCTTCACCATGCCGGATAGCGCCTGGTCCGATCCTCCTAGAAAAGTGGAGAACAAACGCCAAACCGCACACTCGGTGAGGAAGGCCGTCATCAAAAAATCACCCCAATTCTGAGGGGG
>CAXPKH010000017.1:0-12080 GCA_964217615.1 Luminiphilus sp. | reverse complement strand
CCGTCGACGCAGATACGCCGGCCGTCGGGTGCCGCACACGCCCCACAGATCCCGACCCCGCATTTGGTGAGGTAGTCGATAGCGCTGAAAATTTGATTTGCGCCCACGTACTCTCGCTGCACGGCTTCACTGGCGTGAATCATCGCGGCGGGGCCGCAGTTGTAAAACACCATGCGCGAAAGGTCACTCGCGGTCTGTGCAGACAGAAAAGACGCCAAAGCATCGCTGACGCGTCCAGAGAAGCCGGCACTACCGTCATCGGTCGCAATCGTGACGCGACCCACTTGGTCACAAGCTTCGCGAAAATACAACCTATCGGCTGTTCTGGCCCCGACAAAAATATCGACGGGTTGCGAGTCTGAACCAAAATCCTCGGCGATCTGATAAACCGCTGCCAAGCCAGTGCCCCCCGCAACACAGACGATATGGGCGTCCTTTGGGGGCGTGACCGCCACGCCATGGGGACCGCGAAGGTAGACCGCGTCACCGACCTGCAGATTGCAGCAATGCTCGGTAAATTCACCCACATTGATTACCGCCAGGCGCACAGGATTATGGGTCAGGCAGGAGAAGGGTTTTTCCCCAATCCCCGGAACCCAGACAAACACATACTCACCCGCCTGAATATCGAGGTCGCCATCGAGTGTGATGATGCTGATGTCATGGCACACCGTTTCGTTTGCGGTGACCGTGAAGGGCTTGAAAGCCATGTCCAGATCGTAACGTGTCTGCTGACCCGCAAGATGTGTGCCCTCCGATAGATCGCGGGTCAGAGTCTCAAAGTATTGGCCTACTGCGGCCGTATCCATGCCGCTCAGACCCGATCCGATGCCCAAAATAGTGGCGCCACAATCGAGAGCGGCCTGACAGTCCGCCGCAGAAGAGAGCCCGCCGCAGCCGATAATAGGGAGCGCTGTTTCTGCGCGCAGGCTTTTGATGGCTTTAAGTGTGATCGGCAACACGCCTTTGCCCGATATGCCCCCCATGCCATTACTCAATACCGGAAAGCCGTGGCTTTCGGTATAGCCCGGTCCAGCCGTGTTGATTGCGCAGAGCGCTGCCGCACCCCCTTCGATTGCAGCACGACCAATGACGACAATGTCATCCACGTTAGGGGTTAGTTTGGGAATGACGGGAATATCAACGGCCTGACAGACCGCGGACACCACCTCTCGAACCATATCTGGGTCCTGGCCCATGGCCATGCCGTAGCCTTTGGCATGGGGACAAGATAAGTTGAGCTCGAGACCATCGGCAACCGGCGCGAGCTGCTCCGCTACGGCAACAAACTCATCTACTGAGCCGCCAAATATTGAGACCAGTAAAAACCGATCTTCTGGAATATGCAGCTCGCTCAGGCCTCGCAGCGCCTCTTCGACCCCCGGATTTGTAAGGCCCACCGCGTTGACAAAGCATCCGGGTGCATACTGGCTATAGACAGGTTCTCGGTAACCCAGACGAGGCTCAAAGCCAATGCTCTTGGTGGTGATCACCCCCACCTCGGGCATGGTATCGATCACCCTTTGAATGATGGAGGGGGTCGTCGTCACGATACCTGAAGGTATCGTGAAGGGGCCTGATAGCTGTTTGCCGAGGAACTCGGTGACCAAGATAGTGTCTCCGTACTGAAGCTGGGATTATACGATGCTCGATTGAAACCCGTCCTGTTAATCGTCGCGCCTGGATTACGGGAGCTTTTGCTCAGGTACCACAAAATGTTCGGGTAACCCGTTCGGATTCCTCGGGTGCCCGGGCCCAATCGTCATCACCGGCTTGCCAGTCGTAGGGGGACGCAACACGATCCACTAACTGGCGAGCCCAATCGAGATTGCCCGTCTCGATGGTATCGATAGCGCGCTGCACCAAATGGTTCCGCGGAATGATAGCTGGATTGACGCGATACATGTTCGCGGTAATGCGCTGCTGGTCGCCCTCGTTGAGTGTTCGGCGCTGCGTCCATGCTTGCGCCCAGTCTTGCAACGATTCGGGCACCACAAAGAGCTCGGGTAGCGGCGTGTGGTCCAGATTGCCGTTAGCGTGTTCGGTCAGCCATCTGAATGCGAGGGTAAAGTCGAGTTTTTCGGTAGCTAAGGTGTCATGAAACGTCTGTATCAACTTCGCGTCCGAGTCAGCAATGCCGTCCAGCCCTAATTTCGCTGCCAGCCAACTTTGGTGGTGGGCATGGAAAAGCTGAGGATATTGGTCAACCACACTTTGTGCGAGGTGTCGCGCGGTGTCTGGAGAGTTGTCGATTAACGGCAATAGACATTCTGCCAACACAGCAAGGTTCCAATGCATGATGCCCGGTTGGTTAGGCCAGGCGTAGCGACCCTGTCGATCGATGGAGCTAAAGCTGGCCTGAGGGTCAAAGTGGTCCATGAACGCACAGGGCCCGAAATCGATGGTTTCACCACACAGCAGTGCGTTGTCGGTATTCAGCACGCCGTGGACAAAACCCAGTACCTGCCAATGGGCGACCAGTCTCGCGAAATGCTGGCAGACCCCTTTAAGCAGGGTAAGCGCTGGGGTGGACTCGGCGGTATCCGCGCTCGAATCATCAGAGTTCGCAAAGTGTCGCGCCACGGCGTAGTTCACGAGGCTATCGAGTCCCTCGCCACCCCGCGTCATAGCGAAGAATTGAATGGTGCCGACCCGCAAATGGCTGCTGGCGACCCGGGTGAGTATAGCGCCGGGTTCCACACGGTTGCGCACCACGGGTTCACCGGTAGTCACAGCCGCGAGGGCTCGACTGGTGGGCACACCCAAGGCCGACATTGCCTCTGAGACAACGTATTCGCGAACAACGGGCCCCAGCGGTGCGCGCCCATCGCCGCCGCGCGAATAGGGCGTTGGGCCAGCGCCTTTGAGTTGCACGTCAAAACGCTTGCCAGCGGGCGTAATCCACTCCCCGAGCAAGGTGGCGCGCCCATCACCCAGCTGCGGGTTGTATTGGCCAAACTGGTGGCCCGCATAAACAGTGGCAATGGGTTGCGAATCGGTCAGGAGCTCATTTCCCGCCAGCCCCTGGAGCTGCTGCGGATCAGAGACAGGGTCGCCGGGCCATCCCAAATGTTGGGCGAGCCCTTGATTCCAAAAAATCAGCGCTGGACTCGATACCGGATCCAGATTTTGAGGTGTACTAAAGCCCGCGCCCAACCGCGCATAAGAATGATCGAACCCTAGTCCCGCAGCCCCTGCCTCAATTTCCAATATCAACCACCGAAGATTTTCTTGATGAAGCTACCTGCTTTTTCCTCGATCGTATCCTGAATTTGCTGCTTCGCCTCGTTCTCGATGATTTGTTGCGCGATCATCGCCACATCCAGCTTGCAGTCTGCGCCGGATCCCGACGCCAGATTGCCCTGACAGTCCAGAGGCCAATCTACGCCTGAATAGCGTTGGTCAATCACGCAAAGTGAGCTGACTTGCATAATGTCATTGTTCACCTGTCCCTCTAGGCGGAAGCCGAAATCAAGGGTCTTGAGATCAACGTCGCCCGAGCCTTTCATCTCGACACCCGGGGTAGCAAAGCGGAGTTTTTCAATATCACCTGCGCCCTCATCAAAGTCGATCGCAAGCGAGAGATCGGTAATCGGCGTGTTACTGGGTAAACCTGTGATAGGGGGGATTTTGTTGACCACGGCCACGGCTGAGCAAACCAACGCCTGTATGGACACTTTTTCGATGACCAGATCCTGACCGCTCGCACTCACATCGCCATCCAATGCGCCCATTAAATCCTCGCTGGTAGCGCCTTGGGTGGTCAGATCCCAACCCATTTCAATGCGACCTGAGGCGGCATCTTGGTTGCCGAGGCTACTGAGGAGTAAATCCATGTTGACGCCCTTCAGGCCTCCTTCAATCTCGGCTTCCACGGTCGGGCGGCGGGCATTGAGCTCAATGCGGGTATCCAACTGGCCCTCGTGGAGCACGCCGCGGATATATTGAATGTCGGCGACGCCATCCAACACCCGCAGCAAAACCTGGGCGTCCGTAATAGATTGTCCGCCCGCAATGAGTTCAGTGGCCCCCACCCGCAGCTCCAGATCGAGATCCCGAAGCGGCCCAACTGGCAGCGGCGCTGGTACGGAACTCTGGGACGTTTGCGATGGCGCCTGTGCTGGTGCCTCTGAAGCGGCATTGCCAGCACCGGCCGAGGCGGGTGCAGCGGCGGGCTGGATCTGATCCACATCGAGTCGTGCTGTTGAGACGTTCAGTTTGATCTCAGGGCTTTCTAGGGCGGACCAGACCAGTTGTCCCGCCACATCTCCTCCCGGGAGCGTAGCTTCGAGTTTGAAATCGGCCCTGGCGGGCTTCATCACAAACTCGCCGCTCAACACGCTGACAACGGGTTCGGTCAGAGCTCCAGTCACTTCTGTGCCCAAATTCTCGAGCTGAATCTTGGTGAAGTCCGATGCAACGCGAATGCCGCCGTCGAGGGTAATGTTAAGTGGTGAAGTGCTGCCGTCTCCCAGCACCGCCAATACACCCTCCAGTCGCATCGGCTCGTTATCCGTATTGACCTCAGAGAGCGTCAGCGCATCGATCTTTATCTTATTACTCAGGGCGCCGTCGCGACTGCGCAATATCAGTGTGATGTCCTCAATGCGAATCGCTTCGGCGACGATCGCAATGCCCGCCACGCCCGCGTCCTCAGCGAGTTGCCGTTGTCGCTCTTGGGCTTTGTTTTCTCTGATTAGTTCTCCGCGCTTTTCCCACGCACGATCACTCATGATGGGTTCCGGTTCGGGCTCAGGGGGCAGCGCCTGGGGTTCGGTAATGTCGGCCGTGACACCACTGATCACGATGGTGCCCACATCGACGTTGCCGCTCAGAAGGGGGAGCAAAGCGAGCCCCACATCCAACTCTGCGATCGATGCGGTAATTTGTTGATCAAAATCCGACTTGGGTGGTAGATCGAGTGACGTCTCCTCCAGTCGTAGACCAAAACGGGGGAAGAGACTCAGCTCGGTCTCTCCCGCGATTACCAATTCGCCGCCTGTGCTGGTTCGAACCTGCTCCTGCGCCATTTCGATGAGTGCCTGTTCATCAATAAACATCGGGATCAGCACCAGCGCGAGCACGACCAGCCCGACCAGGCCGCCTAAAATCCAGAGAATCACCAGCATTTTCTTTCCCCCGATAGGTCTTCAGCGGTTCAGCATATCAAAGGTTTCAGGCGCGAGAAGCGTTTATGGCGGAATATCCGCGCCGTTCGACGTGCCGATCGAGAATGCGCTCCCGTTCGTCGCGAACACGGTCCGCTGACTTCAGCTGCCACAGGGTTTCTTTAGCAAATTGGTAGGACTGTTGTAGATCAACGATAGGCTCTGGGTAGTCAGTAGGATGGAACTGCCGTTCCAGCGCGGACCGCAGCCAAGGCTGGTGAATAAAGGGCACCGGCAGTCCGGCCAATTCCGGTACCCAGGTTTGAATGAAGGTGCCTTCGGGGTCGTGATCCAAGGATTGTTTGACGGGGTTATAAATCCTGATGGTATTGATGCCCGTGACACCCGCCTGCATCTGCATTTGTGGATAGTGAATACCCGGCTCGAAATCGAGAAACAGTGATCCCAGCCATGCAGCGCCCAAGCGCCAGTCCTGCCACAGATGATGTGTCAGGAAAGACACCACCATGGCGCGAGAGCGAAAATTAATGTAGCCGGTGCTGTTCAGGCAACGCATGCTGGCGTCGATCAAGGGGTAGCCGGTTCGACCCTCGCACCATGCGGCAACTTTGTCTTCGTCCTGTCTACGCGGAAAGTCGATATAGCCCCGGTTTAAATCTTCGCGCTCCATTCGGCACTCCATTTCGAACTTCTGTATGAAGTGACAATGCCAGTGGAGCCTCGATTCGAAGGCCGACAGTGCTTTGGACCAACCCCCTCGTGCCTGTCGGGATTTCAGCGCTCGGTATACCTGGCGAATACTCAGGTTGCCCCAGGCCAGATAGGGCGACAATCGAGAGCAATGCTGGCGACTGGCTTCCGGTTTGGAAATATGCCGCTGATAGCCCTCGGCGCGTGATTCAAGAAAGCTCTCTAATAACTGATTTGCCTGAGGTGCGCCCCCGACCAGAAACTGCGGCTTTTGTGCTTGCCAGCGCGTCACCCGCTTCGAGCATGCACCGTCTAGCGCGGAGGGGAGCGGCGCGATTTTTTGCACCAGTTGGTTCAGGTCGACGGGTGTTTCATCTGCCGACATCACCCGATGCCATGAGCGATTCCAGCCCTCGCGATTTTGACGCCCTCGCTGAACGCCATTGGTTTGGAACTCGAGCCAATCGATTCCCTGATGACGACACCATTTTGCGACGCGCAAATCACGCGCGAAGGTGATCTGCAGGCCCGTTTCTTCGTAGCTGAGCAGCCGCTTGATGGGGGCGGCTTCATGCAGCGCCTGCAACAGCGCCTCGGGCTCGCCTTCCAGAATCTGAATTTCTGCGCCCAGTGGCCCCAGCTGCTCATTCATTGATGTCAGCGACTGGGAGATGAAATGCCAGTGACGACCGCGATAGTGGGGATCCTTTAGCAGATCGGGCTCGATGATATACAGCAATAAAATCGGACCATCTCGCGCGATGGCCTCTGCTAACGGTTGGTGATCGGCGAGCCGCAGATCACGTTTGAACCAGATGACATTCATTCGCGGGGCTCGACATGAGCGAGCAGTGGGTTTTCGATTTCTGAGCCGCACCGCGCATCTACCAGTGAAACGCGACCGCGGAAAATAGCGCTGTAGATCAACCGATAGGCGTCGCGATCGAAAGTGGCGGGCGGGGCACTTTTTAATGCGTTGGTGGCGGCCGTTGAGCTGTCAAAACCGCCAAACCAAGCCCACTGGTCGACCAGGTGAAACTGCTCTTCGGGCTGGTCCTCGGTAGGGTGAATGTTGTGTTCTCTGAGCAGGATAGGGCCGTCAAATGGCCAGGCGGCAATGCGCTGCCGACCGAGTTGATCGAGTAGCCGGATATTGTGAGACTCAGCCGATTCCTCTCCAGCACAGGCGCCGTCGCAGTGTCCGAGCTGATATTGAAAGCAGGGTCCAGTACCGCGGTCCATGCCCATGGCCCGCAAGCAAAGCGCATGATCTCTGGCCAAATTTTGCAATGAGTTAACGAGCTGGTGCTTATTCGCAAACAGCCCAAACGTATCGACGCTGCGCGCGCCCGAGGGCGCAAAATCTACCGCTGTTGGATTGAGAAATCCGGATTTCGATTCACACAGTGTGATGGTCCACAATTTGCGCAACCGACGTTGCCGGCGATTAAAGAGCGGGACCTCGGCCTTGATCGCCGCATTTTCACTCAGCAGGGCGCCAATTTCTCCTGCCGTGAGCTCACAGTCGATGCGACCTACCTGAGACATCAACCGCTGATGACGACCCGGCTTACGCCCCTCGTTAAAGTGCTGTGCCACTCTGCTATGAATATCCACGCTTTTACCGATATAGAGCAACACGTCATTGTCGTCGTAAAAGCGGTACACCCCACTGCAGCGGGGTAGGCTTTCAATCGTGACGCCAGCGCGCGACAGCTTTAGATGATCAGCAACCATGGCGGTATCTTCGCGCGTCCTTCAGCCCATGGTGGGTGTTGTCCGCTTTTTGTCAGTTTTATCGCAGTGGTTACCTGCAAGGCGTGTTTCTGCGGGGAACCGCGTGGCGACTCAGCCCGTAAAGCTCATTGATAGCAGGGGTAAATGGCGAGTGTAGGTAATGAAGGTGAGTTTGCATGAGTTGGACGATGATCGGGTTGCGAGAGTGGTTATCGAGTCCGTGGACCTCAGTCTTTACATTGCTCACGCAACGATTGGTGAAGAGGAGCGCGTGATTACTGATCGCCGGGGGAGAGTGCTGAAAACGCGAAATCTTCTGGAAATGCAGCGTGCCCTTCGAAAAAAGCTCGCTTGCGATTTTTTCCTCCGTCAGCGGAGCGCGTACGACGAGATGGTGGGCCACCAACATGAAGCCGCAGATAACTGTATGGAGCTTCCGCTCGGTCGCGACCCGTTGCCGCCCTGGCTAAATTAATCTTCCGGACCGGGTTCCCCAGTCGACAGATCATCCTCTGCTAATTCATGTCCCCAATCCCGCTTGGCCTTGAGGTAGCTCAGGTTATAGTCGTCTACACCGCACACATGCTTTACCTGTTCGATAGAGGCGACACCCAGGGCGGTTAGATCTTCAACTTTTTTCGGGTTGTTGGTCAGTAAACGTATGGGCTTATCTCTGCCAAAATATTTCAATAGGACCGCCGCATCGGAAAAATCTCGGGAATCGTCGGGCAAACCCAGCGAGCGATTCGCCTGATAGGTGTTTTCCCCGGCGTCTTGGAGCAGATAGGTCGCGGCTTTGGCCCACAGCCCGATGCCTCGCCCCTCATGCCCTGCCATATAGATCAGATACCCGCCGGCCGGGTCATCGGCAATGCGATCCAAGGCCGCCTCCAACTGCGGACCGCACTCGCAGCGCCGGGAGCCCAGGACGTCGCCGGTGAGACAGCTGGAATGTACTCGCACCAGTGGGCTCTCGCTCTCCTCCGGGTTGCCAATGACCAGGACGCTGTTCACAGCCATGCTGGAAGCGAGGTGGGAGAACAGGTGTTGTCCGCCCTGTTCTCTCAGGGTGCTGGCCAGATGCTCGACCTCACTGAGTTCGGTACTGCGAACGCAGGCATACCATCTGACTGTGGGTTGGCGAACGCCGCGCGCCAAAGGTAAGGGGATTGGCCCCATCAGATTCAGATGTTGTCCCGGCCCGGGGGATTCCGCCATCGTCACAGGCTTACCCGCCCCGTCGATGCGGAAGAGTTTGCCGTCATTGATAAGGCGTTCTCGAATCTCCGGGTTGATATAGGTAAACATAGTCCTTCCTGAACGGGTGCTCAGCCTCGGTGAGCCGTTGTGTCAGCCGAGTTTGATTAAAGCGATAGTATAAAACGGTTTATGCGGGATATTGCGGTTGTTGCTGGGTGATGCAATGGATGCCGCCACCCATCGCAAACAGCTCTCTCCCCTCGATCATCAGAATGTCCCGACCCGGATAGACGTCGCCCAAGATTTCTCGGGCCCGGTCATCTCGAATGTCGTCAAAGCTTGGACACATGACGGCGCCGTTGCAGACATAGTGATTGATGTAGCTGTAGTCGACCCAATCCCGGTTGTCTCGCAGCACTGTTGGCGCGGGGAGCGGTATGACTTCAAATCCCGCATCGGTCAGAGGGGCGCAGAGTTCGGGCCAAAGCACATGATCCGGATGACGGGTATCTTGCTGCTCGTGCAGGAGAACACGCCCGTCAGGCGTGAAGCAGGCGACGATATCAACATGACCTTTGGTGCCGTTGAGAAAGTTATCGCGCCACAGTCCCCGTGGTAGCCAAATCGCTCGAGTCGTGCCCAATGCCGCGTGAATTTCCTGTGTCACGAACTCCTGAGTCACTTCAGGATTGCGCTGCGGATCGAGCTGGACCGATGTGGTGAGTAATACGGTCCCGTTGCCGTCGACATGAATGCCGCCCCCCTCATTGACCATGCTCACGGCTTTTATCGCCGCTCCGGCGAGTTGTCCGACATGGCGGGCGATAGCATTATCCAGCGCCCAGTCGAGCTCGGTATTCTGGCCCCAGCCGTTAAATGACCAGTCAATGGCCGTCAGCGCGTTGTCGACGATCACGAAGGTTGGGCCAATATCTCTGAGCCAGGCGTCGTTGAGGGGTACAGGTAGCAAAGAAACCGCGCCCGACAGATATTTTCTGGCGAAAGCTAGGTCGTCGGGATGGCATAGCATGTTGACGGGCTCGTGCTCACTGATGGCATTTGCCACTCGGGACCAGGCGAGTTGAACAGCCTCGCGACTGAGACCTGTTTCAGCGTAACTATCGCGGGGGAATCCCATCCAGGTAGCAGCATGAGGTGCCCATTCCGGTGGCATGTAATGGCTGGCAATCACGGTTTAATGCCCGGTATGCCCCCGTCTCGTGCTCGGCCATCAGGTTGGCGGGGATTCTCGCGCTCCTGGATCAGTTCGCCATAGGTGTCTGGGCGGCGTGTCGCAAAGAAAGGGAACAGCGTGAGCCAGTCATCTCGTTGCCCGAGGTCTATGTCTGCAACCAGCGCGGCTGCCTCGTCTCGCGGTGCTTCTGCCAACACGCGACCGAATGGGTCGATTAAGCAACTGTTGCCATAAAAAGTGATGCGGCCTTCTGCACCAAACCGGTTGGGCAGGGCGATGAAAAGCCCGTTGGCGATAGCATGGCCTGACACCACCGCCCGCAGCAATGGCCCAGTGTCGAACTGGGGGTAATCTGGTTCAGAGCCAATCGCGGTGGGGTAGCAAAGGAGATCTGCTCCGCCGAGTGCGTAGCATCGAGCGACCTCGGGAAACCACTCGTCCCAGCAGGTAGGGTTTCCTACGCGAAGATCCTGCCCATCGAGGGCCAGCGTGTGGATGGGATAGGGATCATCTGCCGGGCCCTCGGCAAAATAGGCGTCTTCGAAGTAGCCCTCGGTAACTGGAATGTGCAGCTTGCGAGTGCGCCCCACGATATCGCCATTAGGTGCGACGATGACCGAAGTATTGAGACCGCGGTGATCGTCGGCTCCTGAGCGCTCGAACAGGGAAATCTGTACGAAGACGTCGCAGTCTCGCGCCAGCGCACGCGCAAACTTCACGCTCTCGCCTGTATTGATCTCCTCAGCTGACGCGTCGGCGGCCCCGCTGGGTCTGCTGTCAGCAGGGTAACGACTCAACGTGAGTTCGGGGAGGAAGACCACCGTCGCTCCGGCCTCTGCACAGGCGCTGACGCCATCACGCAATTGCTCGTGGTGCAATTCTGCCGATTCGTACCATCGCGTCTGAACCAAGCCCACGCATGTCAAACGTGGGGGTCGTCCGGGTATCGGGCAGGGGCTGGGGAGCACTGTGCTGCGAATCACTTTCATGGGAGACCCTCGCTGTCTGGCACCGAGAGTAGAGACCGATCAGGAGCGTCTCAACTCCCTTTTTGGGTAGGGTTAGCGCCCCGGCAGGCTCAGGTTTGTGTAGGGATGGTTCGCGGGGTCAGGGCGCTTCAATCTTTAGGGGTTGCCGCCCGCTTGCGGAAAATCAGCCAGCACCCTCGCAGCGGCTTCATTTAGCGCGTTCTGATCTCGAATAGTGTCCTCTTTCAGCTTCGACTGTGTGACGCTCCGCCATACTGAGGCATTACGATCGGGATCCACCATGTCAATGATGAACGTACCCTGGGTGTATTCGCTAACACGCACCTCTGTCTGATTCATGCAGTTGTAGCAGTTGTACATTGCGTAGCGGTTGTAACGACTGTATCCCGCAGATGCGCCGTAGGACGGGTTGTTGTAGGTTTTGACATCAGTTTTATCCATCAGGTTCAGGTGCCAGCTGAGGAGCAAGTCGGCATCGGCGGTTTTGTCGACAAAGGTGAGGCCTTTTGCCTCGAGCGCACCTCGCAGGGCGGCGTTGATACGGTCCCTTTGGAAATCGGTAAGGTCATTTGGGCTGTTCCCGGTGACAGCGCCACTCAAGGCATAAAGCCCGAAGGTTTGCGTCTCGCCGAAGTTATAGTCGGGCGCATAATCGACGGCCGGTTTTGGGGGTTTAGCGGCGCAGGCAGCCAGTAAAGTGAACGTCATGCTGGCCAATAAAAGTCTGATAATTTGCATTGCTGTCTCCCAAAACAGATGTTGTTGCGCGACCGAGCGCACAATGTAGCAGGGTTTGGCCAACCTGCCAGCCCACTTTATCCAAGCCCTGTGTCGAGAAGTGAACGCTCAGTGACAATTGCGAGGGTGGCAGGCGGTTCAGGCCCCCTCGCACGCAGACAGGACTTGCTGGACAGCGCGGACGTGCTGCTTGATCACCGTTGTCTGATTCTCCATCAAGGTATCGCGGCGGTTTGTCCAATCCCGATATTGCGGGGATTGCGCGCTGAGTAGTCGTGTTTCCAGCGCGGTGACGGGGCCTGCCAGCAACTCCTTGCGCTGACGAAGCTTTACCAGCCAAGGCTGCAACTCGCCCACGAAAAACCGCTCTACCACTGCCTTAACAGCGTGCGCGCGCGCCGT
>CAXPKH010000016.1:0-3593 GCA_964217615.1 Luminiphilus sp. | reverse complement strand
GGCATCAGTAATCCGCATTGTCCCGCCCGATAGCGCATAGCCAAAGTGCTTGGGATGAAAGTGGCGCTCATGGCCGACGCCTGGGGGGAAAGTGCAGCGCAAAATACGAATCTCACGAGTCTCGTGGAGCTGCTCACATACCGACTCACCCTGCCAGCCCGCCTCAAGAGGATCCGGTAGCGTTGCCGCTGAAATGATTGTGGAAATCCACAGCGCGACCATGGCGCAACCGAAAACCCATAATGGCATCTGTGTATATCCGCTTGCACCGGTTGAGCCTTCTCTAAGAGACATTGGGGTTACACGCTCCGACGAGTCGCGTTACATTCTAGATCAGGTTAAGACGTAAACTAACAGAAGCTAAGCCTGTCTTGGCCCTGCACGCGGAAAATAATCTGAACCGCAAGGTACATACCATGAAACCACTCGAAGGCATCACCATCCTCGAATTTTCCACCATGATCACCGCCGCGCTGGCAAGCATGATGCTGGCGGAACAAGGTGCGAGAGTGATCAAGGTAGAGCCGACAGACGCCGGCGACCCGATGCGTTACATCGGCGCGCGTAAAGGGAGTATCTCGTCGCTCTTTGCGGGCTGTAACCGCGGCAAGGAATCCGTTGCTATTGATCTCAAATCTGAGGCAGGCCAACAAATCATCCACGAGATGATGCCGCAGGTAGACGTCGTGATTCACAATTTCCGCCCCGGCACGATGGAGACGCTCAACCTCGATTTTGCAACGCTGCAAGCCATCAATCCGCGACTGATCTACATGGCGATATCGGGTTTTGGTACCGAGGGCCCGCTGCGACGTGCCCCCGCTTATGATCCCATTATTCAAGCCCAATGCGGGATGGCGGCGACACAAGGTAGCGACGACTCCCCGACTTTTATCCGCTCCCTCGTCTGCGACAAGATCACGGGTTACACCGCCTGTCAGGCGGTCACCAGCGCTTTGTTCGCTCGGGAGCGAACCGGCCAGGGTCAGTCGATCGACCTTTCAATGCTGGATTCCGGGCTGTTTTTTATGTTCCCCGATGGGTTTCAGAACCATGCATTGCTCGACGAGGATGCCATTCCCGGCGGCCTCTTGATCGATATGCTCTACGACCTCACGCTGACCAAGGATGGCGGCATCACCGTCGCGGCGGCTAATCAGGAGATGCAGGGTCGCATGCTCAGCGCCATCGGGCTCTTGCATCTTTTAGGGGATGAGCGCTTTGACACCATGGTCAAGCTCGTGGAGAACCTGCACATTTTTCGAAGTCTGGTTGCAGAGAAATGCCTCGAATACACCAGCGATGAGCTACTGGCACTGCTGCGAGAGGTCGAGGTGCCCTGCGCCAAATGCTTGACCCGTGACGAGGTGCTTGCTCAAGAGCAGCTCGAGGCCAACGACAGCGTCTCGATCGTTGAGCATCCTCACCTAGGAAAACTACGGATCGTGAGGGCGCCCCCGCGCTTTAGCGGTGAACGACTAGAGCCCTCGCGGCCAACCCCGGCGCACGGTGAGCATACTGAAAAAACCTTGCACTCATTTGGGATTGGCGCCGAGAGGTTTGCCGAACTGAGGCAGAATGGCGCGATCAGCTGAGGCATCTCGCCGCGTACTGAGTTACTGCGCGGTAAACCCTCCGTCAACACTGAGCACCGCGCCCTGACACAAACTGGAATCCTCGGACGCAAAGAAGAGAATGGCGCCCGCAACCTCCTCCGCGGTCCCCATGCGTCCAATGGGCATCACCCCACGCAACATGGCCTTGGCTTCCTCTTTGTCGGGCATGAGGTCTGTCCAGCGTTCCATCATGGGCGTTTGAATGACACCCGGACAAACACAATTGATGCGCACTCCGCTGGTAGCGAGCTCAATAGCCATATCCTTGGTAAACACCACCAACCCACCCTTGGCGCTGCCATAAGCCGTAGACAGCGGAAACCCGACCAACCCATTCAGTGAGGAGACGTTGATCACACTCCCCGAACCCCGCGCCACCATAGCGGGAACAAAATGCTTACAGAGTAACCAGGGGCCTTTCAGGTCGGTATCGAGTACCCGGTCCCACTCCTCCAACGTGGTTTGATCGTAGGTTTTGTTTAGCTCGGAGCCAGCATTGTTCACCAGCACATCAACCACATCCCAGCGACTCAGGACCGCTTCAGCGACCCGCGCTACTGCAGGCTCCTCTCTGACATCCAGCTCAAGTGCGAATGTCTCTCCGCCACATTCCTTCACGAGCGCCTCGGCTGACACAAGGTCACGATCCAAGATGCAGACACTCGCCCCCTCGCGCACAAATCGGCTGACAGTAGCGGCACCGATGCCACTGGCACCCCCGGTAACGACACATTTCAGTCCTTCCAGTCGCATAAACGATCTTCCCTTTAGCTTTGGTTACGAGTTAACCCGGCCGACGCAGCAATAGCAATCCTCACCCGCACAAGCAAAGCGGTTGGCTGATCAACGTTTGCTGTAACAACCGGGCACGACTTTCCAAATACATAAAGACCGATTTGTAGGGATAAGCCGGCCCGCCTAAAACGTCATATCAATATGAAACACATTCAACTCAGCCACGCTGAAACGGCCTCTTTGCTGACCGCTGCCATCGTACTGGCGGTGCTGGGCGTCGCCGCCATTTAAACCAGCCGACGAGCACCCCTCCAAGTCGGTCTCACGCGTCTGGGGGGTAAAGCGGGTCGCCTATGAACGGCTAGAGTGACAAGGCGGCTAGAACTTCTCTAAACAACATCGCTGCCAACGCGATCCAGCTCAGCATAAAGAGACTAAATCGGAGCCAAACGTGGTTAATGGTTATCTGGATAATCGAGTGAATCAAACGACACCCACAGTACGCCCAAGCGCAGTAAAGGTGCAGCGTATCGGTATGGCCGAGGGCCCAGATAACGCCGACAATAGCGTAGAAAAGCGTTGGTTGCTCCCACAGATGATTGTAGTTATCTGCGACGCGCTCTACATGGCTGGGGAAGACACCCCCCAACTGCGCGGGATGTGACAGACCCTGCAAATCCACCCCCTGCACCTCCAATATTTTTGCCGCCGGAATGCGCGTGGCGTACATCGCGAGCATCATGCAAAAGCTGAGCACGCCCATGAACAAAATGGGATAGAGAATGAGGTCGTTCATGCCTACTGCACTCCTGCTAATTTTATTTTCGCCAAAGATAACGTGAGTTGCAGCGAAAAGCCCGCATAGGTCATCGATCCGCCAACCTAAAGGCAGATATTGCCTCGCGGTATCGGAGAAGCGACTGGCTTTGAACGACAAGAAAGATCGGTAAGCAGCGAACAGCCCCTCGCTCGGTGTAAATGGCATGCGGGCTTCATTTGCATCCAGCGAGCCGTCTTATTAGGGTTAACGATAAAACTTTTATCAGTCGCGGCAGGTTAAACTAGCGTATGAAGCTTGAAGACTGCTCAGCGCGATGCGGTTCTGTAGTGACCGGTGTGCAACTCGCTGACGCCTCAACAGAGCAAATTGCAATGCTCAAATCCGCGCTTTTCGAGCGCGGCGTTATTTTTTTCCGTGAGCAGGACTTTTCAGTAGACGACCACCTCGCCTTTGCCAAAAAA
>CAXPKH010000015.1:0-7502 GCA_964217615.1 Luminiphilus sp. | reverse complement strand
AATCAAATCGCGCTGGAAATTAATACGCGGCTAGTGTCCTACTCAATTGCGTTTTACGGCGCATTATTGCTGGCCTCAAACGTGCAGGACACCCTGTATAAATTTTCGATCGGCCTATTTTGGCTGTGGCTCATTATGGCGATCGGGCTAGCTTCAATCGCAGGAAAAGATCTACTGATGCTCGCAGGCGACCTGTTCCTAAATACACCTCGCGTCCCGCCCGCAGATGTTGTGGCCCTCACCTACCAATTTAATGTGCTCTTGATGCCCACTTTAGCGCCCGTATTTCTCTGGTTCTGGCAACTCAGGGGATCGCCTCTCTGGGAGCAACTCGCCGCGGACATCAACCGCGCATCTGGCTCCTCTCAGGCATAACGCCTGTTTTTGACGTTCTTCCCTCCAAGGCAGACTGCAACGCCTTTTCCATTAAATGACGCGCCTGGCAGGTGTAGGCATAAATACTCGAGTGGATCGCAGCGTCTTTCCAATTATCAACCGAGCAGGCACTGGAATAGCGCTCAAAGTCGTTCAGTGAGCGGATCAGTTCCGAGAGATGCCGCGGACATTCGCAATCAATCACAATTTGCTCCTGGGCGGCGGCACGCAGTGCCTCATCAGAAAAAATTCGGGGTCTGGCGGGAATTAGCTCCGAGAGATTTGCGACACCCTGGGCGGTTTCTCGCTCGATCCGCGTGCGCCCGATTTCAAATGCGAGGCGCGAGGGCTCAACGGGGTAGGATAAAGCCGAGTGACCCGCACGCTCCAGCTCTGCTAGCCACTGCTCATTCGCAAACTGATACAGAACAATCGCGCGCGAGGCCCTTAACCGCTCCACCAAAACCTCGACACCCCTGATCTGCTGTAGCGTGAGTGATGCGCAGTGGACCACCAACAGATCGGCCTCATCGGCCATAGTCAATTCCTTCACTGCAATTTCAACCGGACTTCTGGCCAACAGTGCAGATACGCCGGATATACATCCCTGATGCTCATCTAGCCACTCACACAATTCAGCGCCAACAAACACCACTTTTGATTTTTTTGGTGGTATCACCCGTGATCCGTTACCCCCGGTCTGCCGCTCTAGCATGACCTCGAGAGTTTTACGGTCAGAAGAAGCGATCTCGCCAATTCGCACACCCTCTTGCACCAGAGCCGCGACCAGTTGCAGATGATCCAGATCCGATTGCGTATATTGACGGCGGCCAGTGGCGGATTTGTAACTCGCCCCCAGCCCATAGCGACGCTCCCAGACCCGCAGCGTGTCAGATTTCAGGCCGGTGAGCCGTGCAACGGTACCAATACCGTAGAGAGGCCTGGGTTCGAGTAAGCGAGCTCGAGTGGCGGGCGCATTCATTGGAGGCATCCTGTTCGGTATTTGTCTAGGTTTACGGCTGCAATTCACGATTGGTTCAGCCGTTATCTTTGTTGTCTAGGTTTTGTCTATATAAAACCTGAACAAACGAGCGATTTGGGCAAACCTCATCATGAATCCGTGGCGTATACCCATAGGACGAGTCTTTTTGGGGGAAGACGACATGCAGACCATGGATAGTAGTGAGGAAGCCGATCTCGAGCTGATGTTTGCAGAGATTCGGCGGTACCCTCTGCTCACCGCGGAGCAAGAAAAGGAGATCGACAGTAAGAAGTGGTGTGCGGTTCACCGCCTCACGGAGCTCATTGCCGACACGCCAGACCTGCGAGCAACGCTATCGGACCTTCTCATCAACTCACTTGACAGCCCGCCGAAAGTGAAGCGGTTCCCCAGCCGGGAGCAGCATTTTACTCTGCGGCGGGAACTCGCACCTTACTTCGCCGACGGAAACCTGGCAGAGATGGCGAGGGAAGCTGCGGCAGCGCTAAAGAAACGGGCCAGCAAGCAGCGCCATCGGGAGTGCGTGCAAAACCTCAGCATTCCCGCGAGTCTCACCGTGGGCATCGCCGTTTTCATGTTACGACGGGCGGGCGGCCAGTTTCCGGATGCGGTGGCGGACGCCATAGGGCACTGGTCGCGGCATTGGGCGCAACCGGCTCCCGGGCTCGCGCTGGAGCGCGACGTGTTGTCTGGGATCAGACTTGCTCTTCGAGAGTACACCGAAGCCCGCGATGCATTGGTTATGCACAACCTTCGGCTGGTGCACTCTATTGCCGGGCGGAATAAAGGACGGGGTGTTGGCTACCTAGATTTGGTTCAAGAAGGAACGCTGGGGCTGATTCGCGCCGCTGAAAAGTTCGAGTTTGAAAAGGGATATCGCTTCAGCACCTATTGTTTTAACTGGATCACTCAGGCCGTTCGTCGGTATGTGGGGGACACGGGCAGCTTAATCAGGCTCCCGACGCATGTGCAGGATCAAGTCAATAAGGTTTATCGCGAGCGCGCTATTGAGCAGGCCAAAACCGGGATCGAACCCGATGCCGGACAACTTGCAGAGAAGTTGGGCATGGACAAACAGCGCACCAAGGAAATCCTCGAGGTCAGGAACCTCGCGATCTCACTGGATGCCCCCCGCTTCGATGACGACGAAGGCGCGCTGGTCGACACCTTGACCACAGATCAGTTTGGCGACACGACGAGTAATGCCGAGCTCGACTCCCTGCATCGGTTTCTAGGTGAGGCGGTGGAGCAGCTCGAAGCCAACGAGCAAGCCGTTGTGGTGGCCCGGTGGGGATTGCACCAGGGACCACCTCTTTCGCGCTCCGAAATCGCGGACCGATTGGGGGTGAGTCGAGAATGGGTGCGCCAACTGGAGCGGTCGGCACTCAAGAAGCTGAGAAACCAAGATGGCGTACAGCAGGCATTTGTCGACTACCAGACCGTCGGCACCGCGGTCTAGTCTGGGTCGCCGCCCAGAAGATCCTGTAGTGCTAGTGCGAGCGTGGGGTAGTTAAATTGGAAACCCTCACCCAGCAGTGCATCAGGCAGCACGCGTTGTCCGTTTAGCAAAAGTTCCTCGGCCATTTCGCCGGCGAGCGCGCTTGCCAAAAATCCGGGTACGGGGAGACTCAGCAGCGAACCAGCTTGCTGTCCCACTTCGCGAGCAAATGCTCGGTGACACACGGGCTCTGGCGACACCGCGTTATACATCGATGCTGGATTCTCCCGCGTCATTGCGTAAGCAATCACGCGGAGCACATCGGTGAGATGGATCCAGCTCAGCCACTGCTCTCCTGAACCCAACCATGACTCGATGCCAAATCTAAAAGATTGCGTCATTTTTTGCAGGGCGCTACCTCGACCGGCAAGGACGACCCCCAGCCGGAGTATCACCACCCCAACACCCTGCTCTGCAGCGCCAAGCGCGGCCTGCTCCCATTCTTCGCACAATGATGCCGCAAAACCTCGCCCACACGGTGAAGCCTCGTCAAAAGTCGCCTCACTCGATGCACCGTAGTAACCAATCGCACTGGCACTGATCAATCGACCAGGAGGCACGTTATGACTACCCATCCACGTCACCAAACGCTGAGTTAAATCAATGCGACTGCTTCGTATTTCGGCCTTGTACGCTCGACTCCATCGCCGATCCGCCAAGTTAGCACCGGCGAGATTAACCACGATGTCCACAGGCTGCGTGCAATCCTCCAGAGACGTTACGTAAGCCACGCCACCAGCAGACACCCGAGGACGACGCGTCCACACCGTAACCACGTGTTCCTGCGCGGCCAGCTGCGCGCACAGTGCCGTGCCAATAAGACCTGTACCACCAGTAATCAGAATATGCATGGTGCGCGCCTCGCCTAGGGATCCGCTTTGTTTCGCTAACGTATACGCACTATGGAAGCTTCGGTTGAGTCATTGACGCAAGAATTGCTCGCTCATCGGCCCTGGACTGCTCTAACGGGCGCCGGTATCAGTGCTGCATCGGGCATACCCACCTATCGCGACCACGATGGTCGATGGCTGGGAGGACAACCCATCCAGCACCAGGAATTTCTCAATGACGAGGAAAAGCGCCGCCGCTACTGGTGTCGATCTGCGCTGGGATGGCCCAGAGTGGCAAAAGCAACCGCAAACCCAACCCACTTCGCTCTTACAACCTTGCAGCAGGCGGGCCTGCTCAATGGGGTGATTACGCAGAACGTCGACCGCCTGCATCAGCGCGCTGGCACTGATAACGTCATCGATTTGCACGGCCGGCTGGATCAGGTACGGTGTCTGGCATGTAATACCGTGTTTCTCCGCTCCGTCATCCAGGAATGGTTGGAGCAACAGAACGTATTACCCCATCTGAGATCTGTAACGGTCAGACCCGACGGTGACGCCGAACTCCCCTCGACTTTTATTGATGCCTTTGTCGTGCCCAAGTGTAGCTTGTGCGAAGGCGTGCTGATGCCCAATGTCGTCTTTTTCGGTGGCAGTGTGCCGACTGATATCACCCAAGCGGGTTTTGAACTAATTGACGCCACGAATGGGCTGTTAGTCATCGGCACATCGCTGTCGGTATTTTCGGGGCTCCGATTCTGTCGCTATGCGGCAGATCAGAAAAAACGCCTGATTATTCTCAATCAAGGCCCAACACGAGCAGACGCCCTCTGCCAACGCAAATACGAGAGTGACTCCTTCGCCCTGCTCGAGCGCTGCGCTGCCGAATTAATGGAGCGCTCATCGGAACCGACCTATGCCTAATATCTCACTGTACTGGTTCAGAGATGATCTCCGCCTCTCAGACCTTCCAGGCCTCACAGCCGCCGCTGCCCAAGGGTCGGTGCTGCCGGTTTACATCCGAGACAATCAGCTTGGTGGCCAGTGGAAGCCGGGCGGCGCAACTCGATGGTGGCTGCACCACAGCCTAGATCGACTACATCAAGACCTTGCTGCGCGCGGAGTCCCGCTAATCCTGCGAACTGGCGAGATACCCAACGTCCTTCACAAGATCGCCAAAGAAGTGGGGGCGACACGCGTTTACTGCAGTCGCCAATACCAGCCGTGGGCGGGTGAGCTTGAGCGTCGCTTACGCGACGGGTTGGCCGGCGCCGGCATTGAGCTAAAGCGCTACCCGGGGACGCTACTTCATGAGCCGGAAGACATCGCGACCGGCTCTGGCACGCCCTTTAAAGTCTTCACACCTTTTTGGCGAGCCTGCAATAGAGCACCGCTTCCACAGCCGCCACTGCCGATACCCGACTTTTCCGCGCCGAATGAATCGGTGGCTTCAGAGTCACTCATCGACTGGAACCTGCTCCCGAGTGCGCCCAATTGGGCGGCGGGTTGGGAATCGCTATGGACCCCCGGCGAGACGGCCGCTAGCGACGCGCTAACGCAGTTTCTGAAGGACCGAGTAAAGCACTACGGCAGCGGTCGCGACGTTCCGTCAGAAGGCAACACCTCTCGACTTTCACCCTATCTGCGCTTCGGTAATATTTCTCCGCGTCAGGTCTGGCACGCATCTCAAAATGCTAAATCACAGGAACCCGGCCTCGACGCGACTGTCGACAAATTTCTCAGCGAAATTGGATGGCGCGAGTTTTGTTACCACCTGTTATTTCATTTTCCCACCATGCCCGACGAGGCCTTCAACCCCAAATTTTCCTACTTTCCCTGGGGGGAGGATCAGCACCGACTTGAAGCCTGGCAAAAGGGACAAACGGGCTATCCGATTGTCGATGCAGGGATGCGGGAGCTTTGGCAAACCGGCTTTATGCACAATCGCGTGAGAATGGTGGTCGCATCATTTTTAACCAAACACCTCCTGCTTCACTGGCGCGAAGGAGAGGCTTGGTTTTGGGATTGTCTGTTAGACGCCGACCTCGCATCTAACGCCTGCAGCTGGCAATGGGTTGGCGGCTCAGGCGCCGATGCGGCGCCCTACTTTCGGATATTTAATCCGGTGGCACAGGGTGAAAAATTTGATAAAGCGGGTCTCTACACCCGTCATTGGGTGCCCGAGCTGGCGACACTGCCCGATAAATATCTGCATAAACCCTGGGAAGCACCCGCCGATATTCTCGCTGAGGCGAATATCAGCCTGGGTGAGAGCTACCCACATCCTATTGTTGATCACAAAACGGCCCGCGAGGCGGCGCTGATGGCTTACGGCACCCTCAAAAATTTGTGATCGCGCTACTCATCGATAATAGCCACAGCCCGCGTCCATCCTGCAGAGGCACCACGGATCTTGTGTGGAAAGCAGCTCACCGTGAAACCGCTGGCCGGTAAACTCTCAAGATTGTGTAACTTCTCAAGATGGCAGTAGCCAATATGGCGACCCGCTTTATGTCCCTCCCAAATGAGACTGGCATCGCCCGTCTCGGCGTACCGCTCCGCCGTTTTATCAAAGGGCGCATCCCAGCTCCATGCGTCCGTCCCGGTTACGCGAATTCCCTGCTCTAAGAGGAACATCGTTGCCTCGTAGCCCATGCCGCAGCCTTTACTGACGAAGTCATCCTGCCCATAGGCCGCACCCGCAGCGGTATTCACCACCACGATCTCCAGCGGCGAGAGGACATGGCCAATACGCTCCAATTCATCTGTAACGTCTGCGGCCGTCACCACATAACCGTCGTCCAGATGACGAAAATCGAGCTTTACGCCAGGTTGAAAGCACCACTCCAGCGGCACTTCATCGATGGTAATGGCACGCTCCTTTGTCCCCGTGTGCTCGTTCATCGTGGGATGAAAATGATAGGGCGCATCGAGGTGCGTCCCGTTGTGGGTGCATAGCTGCACAAATTCGACTGCCCACCCCTCACCGTCTGGCAGTTGATCAGTGGTCAGGCCCTCGAAAAACGCCGCCATCTGCTGAGCGCCGGCGTCATGTTTGATGTAATCAATATTCGGTTTCATTGCGGGGGGATCGCTCACCACGTCATTTTCCAAATAGATCGATAAATCGACAAAACGGCGCATGCCCTCATTCCTTTTCCGCAGCTCGGGTAAGACACAGATTAGCGCACGATCAATAACGTTTGGCAAAATGATGACTTGCCGTTACTCTCGCCGCCTCAAGGAGAAAACAGCCTATGCGCAACGTCCTTAGCTTATCGGCAGTACTCGTTGTCTTCATGAGCCCAGTATCTCGGGCGGATGTCTTTCCTTCTACCTATGCGCCGCCAGACGCCCGCCCCGTCCTGTTCGAGAACGCCACCATCCTCAGCGGAGATGGCGGGCGCTCAGACGGCACTAACCTCTACATTCAGGATGGACGCATCGGGTGGGTCGGTGACGGAGATGTCTCTCCAGATACCATCGTGATCGATGCTGCAGGCAAATGGATTACCCCCGGCCTCATCGACGTCCATTCCCACTTGGGGGTTTACCCCTCCCCCGGTGTCGCGGCACATAGTGACGGCAACGAGGCAACCGCTCCCGTAACAGCAGAGGTGTGGGCCGAGCACAGCGTCTGGCCTCAGGACCCCGGATTCATCCGCGCACTGGCGGGGGGCGTCACTACGATGCAAATTTTGCCAGGCTCGGCCAATTTATTCGGCGGACGTGGCGTCACCTTGAAAAATGTGCCGTCGGTTAGCTATCAGGCAATGAAATTTCCTGACGCGCCACATGG
>CAXPKH010000014.1:0-4219 GCA_964217615.1 Luminiphilus sp. | reverse complement strand
GCGAGGGAGCCTTGCATGAAACTGCTGTTCATATGCACTCACAACCGATGCCGAAGCATCCTCAGTGAGGCCATCACTAATCAGCGTGCTCGGGGTATTTTGACCGCGGCGAGCGCGGGGAGCGCACCGGTGGATTCGGTGCACCCTCTTACGCTGCGTTTTTTGCAGGAGCGTGGCTACGACACCGCTGGCCTGGCCAGCCAGTCCTGGGTTGACCTTGAAGCCTTTGAGCCCGACCGCGTAATCACGGTGTGTGATACCGCGGCGGGCGAGGCCTGTCCGCTATGGATGACTGATGTGGAGAAAATGCATTGGGGCCTTCCCGACCCGTCGCGTGTTGAAGGGGATGACGAGATCGTTCGTGCCGCCTTCATGTCAGTGATTGAAAGAATTGAGAATAAGGTGGACGAGTGGATGGGTGAGGTGCGCGCCCAATGACTTCCGCAAATAGGGTCATCGGGGTAGGTTTTTAATATGGGGTTGTTTGAGCGCTATCTCAGTATTTGGGTTGGGCTATGCATTATTGCCGGGGTCGCACTAGGTAATGTTGTGCCCCAAGTGTTTGAGGCGTTGGCCCGGGTTGAGGTCGCTCAGGTCAACCTGGTGGTGGCGGTGCTCATCTGGATCATGATCTACCCGATGATGGTGCAGGTTGATTTTGGATCCATCCGCAGCATCGGTGCCCGACCCAAGGGATTGATCATCACTCTGGTCGTTAACTGGTTGATCAAGCCTTTCACAATGGCAGCGCTGGGCTGGGTCTTCTTCAGGTTTCTGTTCGCTGATCTGGTAGACCCGCAAACCGCCGGAGAATACATCGCCGGCATGATCTTGTTAGGGGTCGCACCCTGCACTGCCATGGTATTTGTTTGGAGCCAGCTGACCGAGGGTGATGCCAACTACACGCTGGTTCAGGTCTCGGTGAATGATGTCATCATGATCTTCGCCTTTGCGCCGCTGGCTGCTTTTCTACTGGGGGTAACGGACATTGTGGTGCCCTGGAATACGCTGGTGCTTTCTGTGGTGCTGTACGTGGTTATCCCCCTGGTCGCGGGCGTGCTGACTCGCAGAGTGCTACGTCAGCCCGATACAACCAGACGGCTCGACGCCCTGCTGACGAAACTTAAGCCCTATTCAATGGTGGGCCTACTGGCGACGGTAGTGCTGCTCTTCGGTTTGCAAGCGGGGACCATTACTTCCCAGCCGCTGGATATCGTGCTCATCGCGACTCCCCTGCTAATCCAGACTTATGGCATTTTTGCGGTGGCCTATCTGGCGGCTAAGTGGTGGCGGGTAGAGCACGCCATTGCGGCGCCGTGTGCGCTGATCGGGACTTCCAATTTCTTTGAGTTGGCAGTTGCCGTGGCGATTGGTTTATTTGGGCTTCACTCCGGTGCTGCTCTGGCAACAGTGGTTGGCGTTCTGGTGGAGGTGCCTGTCATGTTGTCACTCGTGGCAATCGTGAACCGGACGCGCTGGTAATCTGATCGGCCGTCGCCAGTGCTAGCGCTCACTGCTACGATCGTTGTGAGATTTGAGGCAGCGATGGCTTTTGCGAAATTTCTGGAAACGTCGCTTCGAATAACAACACAACAAAAAGGGACTCGCATATGACCGTAGCGTATCAACTGACGGAAGCCGGCACGCGATTGAGCCGTACGACTATCGAGCGGCGACCCTTGGGGCCGCGCGATGTTCGGCTGGCACTGAAATACTGTGGCATTTGCCATTCTGATCTGGTGGCGGCGAGCGATAAGTTGGGTGGTGGTATGTACCCCATGGTACCCGGCCACGAGATGGTCGGTGTGATCACCGAGATGGGTGCAGAGGTCACTGGGGTATCCATCGGCGATGCTGTCGGGGTGGGCTGTATCGCAGACAGCTGCCGCACCTGTGCTTCCTGTGAATCGGGGGATGAGCACTACTGTGAGACCGGCTTCACACTGAGTTTCAACAGCAAAGACCGAGACGGGCGGGTCAACTATGGAGGCTATGCCTCTGACTACGTGGTCGACTTCGATTATCTGGTGCCCATCCCAGAGGGCGCTGATCTTGCGCGGATGGCACCATTACTCTGCGGGGGCATCACGGTTTATACACCGCTAAAACGCTTTAATGTGGGTCCGGATACCACGCTCTGTGTATTGGGGGTCGGTGGGCTGGGTCATTTGGCCATCCAGTTTGCCAGCGCGATGGGAGCCAAGGTGCTGGTGGCGTCCCGGTCCGAGGCCAAGCGCGCTGATGCGAGGAGACTCGGCGCTGACGAAGTGTTGAACCCTGAATCGGACGATCTACAGGCGTGGATGGGGCAGTGCGATCTGATCGTCGATACGATCTCCAACCCCCATGACCTTAACCAATGGTTCCCGTTGCTGCGAAGAGGCGGCAAGTTATGTCTGCTGGGTGTGCCGACTGAGCAGCTGGCGGTGTTTCCTGCATTGATCGTTTTTGGTGACCGGAGTTTGGAGGGGTCCCTCATCGGTGGCATCGCGGATACCCGCGAGATGGTGCAGTTTGCGCACGCGAAGGGGATCGGCGCTGAGATAGAGCTGATTCAACCCGAGGAGATTGAAGCGGCATGGCATCGGCTTCATGACGGTGATGTGCAGTATCGCTTTGTCATCGATCTGACAGCGCTGTAACGTCGTTGAGCGTGGCAACCTCTACCCACGATCAGTTTTCGGCGGGCTATCGCTGGTATGCCCTGTTCATTTTAACTTTGGGCTATATCTTTAATTTTGTGGATCGTCAGGTAATGACGATCCTATTAGAGCCCATTAAGACCGAATTCGACGCTACCGATACTCAGATGGGGCTACTCACCGGCCTCGCGTTTGCCTTGTTTTACGCCACCTTAGGCGTGCCGATGGCACGCTTGGCAGATCGTTGGTCTCGACGGAATGTGCTGGCAATTTCCATGACCGTGTGGAGTGCTATGACGGCGCTATGTGCGACAGCATCCAGTTTCGGGCAACTGGCTTTGTATCGCATCGCCGTGGGTGTGGGCGAGGCGGGGGGCACGCCACCGTCGCAATCGTTGTTGGCCGATTACTTCCCCCCCGAGCAGCGCTCCCTCGCGCAGGGTGTATTGGCGTCTGGCACTAATGTTGGCGTGTTAGTTGGATTATTTGGTGGTGCGCTGCTGGCCGAGGCCTATGGTTGGCGCAGCGTATTCTGGATCTTTGGCATCCCAGGAGTGCTACTGGCCGTGCTGATTCGGGCCACGATCAGGGAGCCATTCCGAGACCAAGAAACCGTCGATGAAGATCGCTCGCTTTGGCTGGCAGTGCGCAGTATCAGCGCTTTGCCGGCGTTCCCCATGATTTCGCTCGGCGTGGGGATGACCGCGGTGGCGGGCTATGGTCTGGGGGTATGGTCCCCCAGCTTTATGATGCGGGTGCATGGGTTGTCACTGGTGGATGCGGGCCTCTATCTCGGGTTGATTGGGGTCTTCGGTGGCATTTTTGGCACCCTGTTGAGCGCGGTACTGGTTGATCGGCTCGCCCAGCGGGATGCCCGGTGGCAGCTACGCTTGCCGATGTTAGGGGTTCTGATATCGATTCCAACGCAGATGCTGTTCTTGCTCTGGCCCGCCGAGCACATCTGGATGCTGGGGGATAAGGCTTTCCCGGTGGCGCTGGTATTTATGTTTTTGAGCGCCATATTTGCCAGTGTCTGGATTGCGCCGAGTTATGCGGCGGTACAAAACCTTGTCCCCGCCCATTGGCGCACGCAGGCAGCCGCCTTGCTCCTGTTTATTCTCAATCTGTTGGGTATGGGACTTGGGCCGCTGGTAGTGGGTTGGTTAAGCGACGTCTACAGCGCAATGGGTGCCCTCTCAATCCGTTATGCGCTGCTCCCCAGCCTCGCCTTTTGCGCGGTGGGGGCAATCGCCTTTGCGCGCGGCAGCAACCCTTATGCCTACGCTATCCAAGGCGGCCAGCCGTCAACCTGATTTGAGCCGCGACTTTCGCTATGGTTTCGGTTCCCCCCACCAATAGGCATCGTTCATGTCTCATTTTCACAGTGAGGCGCCCAACCGTATGACGTGGCCCCGCTTCAACGAGATGCCAAGCTGGTTGGCCAGAGAGCTGCGCTCTGATCATGCGGGCGAGTACGGTGCGGTGATGATTTACCGCGGTATTCTCGCCATCTCTCAAGATGCTGCCGTACGACATTTCGCCGAGCGTCATCTCGTGACAGAGCGTCGGCACCTCGC
>CAXPKH010000013.1:0-17638 GCA_964217615.1 Luminiphilus sp. | reverse complement strand
GCAATCACCAGCAACAAAAAAATGGCGCCACACAACAGGAGCAAGGCGGGATACAAAACCGCTTTATCAATGCCACAGCGTCGCGGGGTCGACTCAGACATCGGTCTCTCTGTCCGGCATGCTCGGGCAGTGTACCCGAAGATAGCAATCGTTCATCCCGCGGGCTCCCGGAAGGCGGACTGAGTCGCAGGGAGAGCACGTCGTCTTCGCAGCAAGCAGCAGTACAACCACGCAAATTACTTGTCGCTGACAAGCGGCCAATTTGCAGGTCGCGCCTAGAATCGGTAGGGTGTGGGTTGTAAACAATAAAAACATCTTAATTTTCTGCCAACATACAAGGGAGTCAGCATGTCTCATCCCCATCGTTTTCAACGCACACCTTTGGCCGCGGCCCTAGGCGTTGCGCTACTACCGCTGGTAGCCAGTCCTGTTCACGCTCAGCTTGAAGAGGTCGTGGTTACCGCCACCAAACAAGCCGAGAGCCTCCAGGACGTTCCGATTTCCGTTAACGCACTGTCGGGCGATTCCATGCGCGCGCAGGGCATCATGACCTTTGACGATTACGTCAACTTCTTGCCTAACGTGACAGACGCGGGGATTGGCCCGGGTCAGCGAGAAATTTACATCCGTGGTTCAGCAACCGAGCAGGCCTCGGTCACCGTGTCATCCGCCCAGGGTTCTGCACCAGGTGTCGCACTGTATCTCGACGAAACCCCCGTCTCCTTTGGCGGACGTAACCTGGACGTGTATTCCGCGGATATCGAGCGCATTGAGGTGCTCTCGGGTCCTCAGGGCACGCTTTTCGGCGCGAGCTCACAGGCCGGTAACATCCGCATGATCACCAACAAACCGGTGCTGGGTGAAATGCAAGGCCGTGTCGATGTCGGCATGTCAACCACACATGACGGCGACGACAGCAGCAACATCGAAGGCATGATCAACGTGCCTATCGGCGACAACGTGGCGATCCGTGCTGTTGGCTACAACAACCGGCAAGGGGGTTGGATAGACAACGCGGCATCCACATTCACCCCGTCCGGTCCGGTGATCGATCGGAACTCAATCGGCTACGGGCCTTACTTCCGCAACTTCCCCGACACGGTCGTCAATTCGACCAGCAACGATGACGTGGTGAAAGATGACTGGAACGAGGCGACTTATACGGGGTACCGTATTGGTCTCAAGTGGGATATCTCCGACGATTGGAGCGCACTGGTCCAGCATTCCTCACAGAAGCTCGATGTTGAAGGCTCTTTCCTCGTCGACCCAAGCCTGGGCGACACCACCTCTGCCAAGTTTCAGCCAGAGTACAACGAGGATGAGTTTGACCTCACGACTTTGACCATTGAGGGCCGCATTGCCGGTCTGGACATCGTCTACGCGGGCGGTTATCTCGATCGAGAAATTGAGTCGTTAATCGACTACACCCACTACAACAACGGGGGTGGTTACATCACGTATTACCTGTGCAGCGGCAACATTTACGCAGCACCCGGACCCACCAACCAAAACACCTGTTTCGACCCCACGAAGGCGTATCGAGACACCACCACCAATGAGCGCACCACACATGAGCTTCGCATCAGTACGGACCCTGATCGCCGCTGGCGCGTCATGGCGGGTGTTTACTTTAGCGATGTAGAAAGCACGACCATTGGTGAGTTCCAGTACTACTCCACCGGAGACGCGTTCAGTGATTTTCAGGTTCAGTACTATGGTGCGTCTGCTCAATCCCCCTATCAGCTTGCCAACTACACTATTCCCGGAGTAGCGGGCACTAATCAGGTTGGGCCGACAGGACCTCTCACAACTTTCTACAATGACTATACGAGAACAGAAGAGGAACTCGCGTTCTTCGGTCAACTCGCTTTCGACATCACTGACAATCTGACCGCAACCATCGGCGCGCGAAGATATGATCTGGAGACGCAGCTGCAAGGCGCGTCTAACTTCTCCTTCGGCTGCCGGTACGGCGGTAATGGTGGCGGCGGTGCGGGTGATGGCTTCTGTAACAGCCATCGTTTCAGTAACAGCCCCACGGATCGCTTCCTGGCTCTGGGCGCCTACAACACGGGCAACATGAGTGATGCGGAGTTCCTCGCACTACTCAACTACCCCGGCGCGGCCAGTACCTATGGCGGGCGAGCGAAAGAGATGTTCCGAGGCGGTGGCAGCAATGCCGCGACGCTTCAGGCCATCAAGGAAGGGCGTCTCGATATCTCTACCATCAATGCTTCTGGTGTGACCGAGGAAGACGACACGATCATCCGCGTGTCTCTCGACTGGCGTATCACTGACGACATCATGCTCTACGGTGTCTACTCTGAAGGTTACCGACCTGCCGCGCAGAACCGTAATGCCGGACAGCTGGGTAGCAATCAGTCGGGCATTTACGAGGGCTACGTGGTACCTGCAGTAGCGGTCACCGACGAACTCGAAAATATTGAGTTCGGGATAAAATCAGAGCTACTGGATAACCGCTTACGCCTAAACGCGACGATTTACCAAACGGAAATTACCGACCTTCAGGTGGCCCGCTTTGATCCATCGAACGTCGCATTCCTGGTATTTCTGGAAAACGTTGGCGACGCAGAGACCCGCGGTCTCGATGTCGACTTGATGTGGGCAGCGACGGCGCGACTGACGCTGGCGGGTTCCGCTAGCTTCCTCGACACTGAACTGACAAGGATCAACCAACAGCTCCAAGGTGTCAGCGTTCCGGTGGGGTCTGAACTACCACTCACACCCAGCTTCTCTGGCAATATCCGCGCCCGCTATGATTTTGAATTCATGAACGGCAACGCCTGGATCAACGCTGCGCTTGTGCACCGGGGTTCAACGGTCAGCGGAATCGTGGGCAGCGCGGCCTTTATGGACGACACTCATAACCTGGCCTATGGAAACGACCCGGGCATTGGTATTCAGGATGAAGGCGGTACGTTTGGCACGGTGGCGACGTCTGAGGGCAACATTCCGTCCAACTCACGTTACGTGAACGAATCGATCACGACCATCAATCTGGGGATCGGCTACGGTCGAGATAACTGGACGGCCGAACTTTACGTGAATAACCTCTCCTCAGAGGAAGGTCACGTGGTCCAGCCCGCCGGTAAGTTCACGCCGGAATCCAGCATGTTGCGTCCGAGAACCATGGGTTTACGATTCGGGTACTCGTTCTGAGTAGGCTTACGTGTCAGACAAAGGGCGATCAACCGATCGCCCTTTTTTTTGAAGAGACATCACCATGACGACTCTCGCTCCCAGCAATCTGCTGGAGGATATTCAATCAAAGCTGGCAAATGGGGCTGTGTCGGAAGCGGGCGCGGTGATCGAAAAGCTTTGGGATGATTTTTTCGAAGACCCAAATCTGGGCTACCTCAAAGCCCTCTACCACCGGCTCTCAAATGAGCCATCTCAAGCAATAACGCTGCTGACTGACCTTACAAGCCGCTACCCCGATATGGCGCGCGCACACCAGGAGATAGCACTCAACTCGCTGAGTGTGAATGAGCCAAAGGCAGCGCTTAGGGCGGCCGAATCCGCGGTGGCTCTAGACGCCTCATTAGTCAGAGCCTGGGAGCTACTCGAACCCCTGCATCGGACATTTGCACCAGAAAAGCTGGGTGCAACCCAAGATCAGATCCGCTTTTTGAAATCTCTTCCCACCGAATTACGCACGGTGATCGGCTATTTATCTGCTGGCAAGCTTCAGGACGCCGAGCGGCTCTGCAAATATTTTTTGCGAGAGCACAAAACGCACGCCGAGGGGATGCGGCTACTGGCAGAGATTCTCACAAGAAAAAACATCTTGGATGAAGCGCAGTTTATTTTAGAGACACTGCATGAGTTAGAGCCTGACAACCTGCCAGCAGCGATCCAATTATTTCATGTTGTTATGCGCCGACAGCGGTTTCACTCTGCCTTCGAGATTGCGGAGAAGCTGAGGACGCGATACCCGAACGACGAGGATCAGATAAAAAAAGCCTACGCCGCCGCCTGTTTTGCCGTCGGTCGAATCACCGAAGCTGAAGAACTGTATCAGCAGCTTAGGCAGCAGTTCCCCGCGGACCACCTGATCCCGATCAGCCAGGGACACATCTTCAACTCGAAGGGTGATCGCGAAGCTGCTATCGATTCATTTATGGCCAGCGCGGCAGTTAAGGTCGATCACGGAGACGCCTACTGGAGCCTCGCCAACACCAAATCGTACCGATTTGAAGAAGCTCAAATTCAACAGATGAAGGAGCTGGAGCAACGCATAGATATTGGTGAGCTCGACCGCATACAGATTTGCTTCGCACTGGGAAAAGCGTTGGAAGACGCGCACCTGTATGACGAAGCATTCGAATATTACGCCCGTGGCAATCGACTCAAACTCCCTTCGACACACTTCGACATAGAACAGTTGACACGACGCGTCGAAGCGCAAATAACAGTTTGCACGGCCGACCTGTTTGCCGATCGGGCCCAAACCGGCCTCAACGCACCCGACCCGATCTTCATCGTTGGTCTTCCGAGAGCGGGATCCACCTTGTTGGAGCAGATTCTCGCTTCGCACTCTCAGGTCGACGGGACGATGGAGCTGCACAACATTCTCGACTTGGCAAAACGCCTGCGGGGTCGCGACGCGGGAACCGAGACCGAGCCGCGCTACCCTCGCATTCTGGAAGAGCTGGAACCGCCAATGTTCCAACGGTTCGGTCAGCAGTTTATCGATGAAACACGGGTGTACCGATCGACTGCGCCCCACTTTATCGACAAGATGCCGAATAATTTTTTCCACATCGGCTTGATCAAGTTAATCCTGCCGAATGCGAAGGTGATCGACGCCAGACGCCACCCCATGGCTTGTTGCTTTAGCGGCTTTAAACAGCTCTGGGGAGAAGGTCAGGAGTTCTCCTATGGCCTGGAGCAGATTGGCACCTACTACCGACAATATGTTCGCCTGATGGCGCACTGGGATAAAGTCCTTCCCGGCTTTGTGCTTCGCGTGCAACATGAGGACGTTGTCGATGATCTCGAGGGTCAGGTACGTCGACTTTTGGATTTCTGTGGCCTGCCCTTTGAAACGGCCTGCCTGGACTTTCACAAAACTGACCGTACCGTAAGGACCCCCAGTGCAGAACAAGTGCGGCAACCGATTTATCGATCTGGTTTGGACCAATGGCGCAACTTTGAGGCATATCTCGACCCGCTGAAACAGGCGCTTGGGGAAGAGCTCATCAACGCTTATGGCATTGCGCCGCCACCATGATTTTTTCTCAGTCCCGCGGTTTTATTTTTTTTGCGGTGCCCAAAACCGGCACCCATGCCATTAGAGAGGCGCTGCGTCCTCATCTGGGCGAGGCCGACTGGGAGCAACAGCTAAGGTATGGAGAGCAGCTCTCTCCGCTGCCCGAGATCGCAGCAGTTAATCACGGTCACGTGAGTTATCAGCAACTCTGCCGAGCCGTTGGCGCAGACGCACTGGCTGGTTTTTTTCGCTTCGCTTTCGTCAGACACCCTTTCGATCGATTCGTCTCCGTGTGTGCCTTTTTAGCCAGAACCGACCCCGGTTATCGCCAAAATCCTACCGACTGGATGAAACAAGCGCTGCAGCGACCGCAGTTCTGCAAGCGCGTGCTGGCCGCTCCTCAATTTTCTTTACTGTCTGATGATGGGGGAGTTGTTGCACTCGATTTTGTTGGCCGTTACGAGTCACTGCAAGCAGACTTTGATACCGTTTGCGATCGTCTCGGCTTGACCAAAGTCGTGCTTCCGCGCCGCAATAGCTCCGAACACGATGCCTATCAAAATCTGCTGGATAACGAATTAAAAGACGCGCTGAGGCAGCGGTACGAACAAGACTTTTCGACCTTCAACTACTCCCCGTAAAAAACTCCGCTGCCCGACGCGGCCTCAACGCCGCGGCAAGTAAGCGCTGATTGATGATCGGATTGATACCCACATTATTCGAATGCGTGACCAGTACCCGGGGATCCGGCTTCAGCGCGGCCTGCGCTCTTTGCAAGAGCGCTTGATAGCCGCTGACCCCGGCTTCCATAAAGCCATAGAGCGACCAGTGATTGCGCCAATCATGTACCAGATCAAACAGGAGATCGTGATAGTACTGCAATTCAGCACGATCGTTGTTCGGGTTAGCGGAGCAGTCGCTAATTAACTCTTCCACGATAGCTGACATCTCCCCCGGCGCCATCACCGGAGCCGCGGGAAAACGCTCGGTTATCAACTCTGGGCTCAGATCTTTGGCAAAGGAGACGATCGAGGGCGCAGGCGGTGTGGCCGCGCGCTGCACGGCACGTACCATCCGCCAGAAATCTGCTGATCCCGCAATATCGATAACCAGATGAATACGATCGTTAGTACTGCCATTCACCACCCGGTGGCGTCGCCATGAGTCGAACAGCCAGGCCTCGCCAGGTGCCATGTGGACTTCGTCATGGCCACAATAAAAGCGGACCGACGGCTCCGTCACTATCGGGACGTGGATTCTGACTCGGCTATACCAGTGATAATTAAAGTCGACGTGCTCCTGAACTTCCGCACCCGGTGCTAACCGCATCAACCGGCTCCGCGCTACCACCTCGCCAAAACTACTGACCACCTGCAACAAATACGGGGAGCCGAGGAGCGCTTGGGTAGCTGCCATCGGACCATCGAAGCCATCTCTGGGTTCACCGTTTATCGCGACCAACGGCAACGCCGTATTACCCGGCAGCCCAGAGGGATGGGGCAACCAAGCGTCGGGCGCGAGCCGACTGACCTCGTGGGCAAGCACGGAAGCATCAAACAAAAAAGGCAGTTGCAGGAATGGTCGATCGAGTTCCATTCGTAGCGCCTCAGTCTCCGGGCGTTTTTACCCATTCAAGAATCGAGGAGAAATCGCGGGCACCGTTGTTATCTGCCTGATGCGAGAGATAGGCCGCTGTCGCGAGTTTACCCATGCGGTTATCCACGCCGCCACTGTCGGCGACCTCGCAGGCAAGCCCGAGATCCTTAACCATGAGATCCACCATGAAGCCCGGCTGATAATTGTTGCTGGAGGGCACACCTTCCATCACATCAGGCCAGGGGTTATAGACCTGAAGCGACCAATTGTTCCCTGAGCTGGCTTTCATGATCTCCGACAGAACGGCCGGATCGAGGCCGTGAGCTTTGCCCATTGCAAGCGCTTCGCTGGTACCGATCATGTGTATGGCAAGGAGCATATTGTTGGCCGCCTTGGCGACCTGACCGGCGCCCGCGGGACCTGCATGAAAGATCTTCTCAGCGCTACCCATCCCCTCAAGAATCGGTCGTGCCCGAGCATAAGCGCTGGCGCTGCCACCGCACATGAAGGCCAAGGTGCCGGCGGCAGCGGCAGCGACACCACCCGAAACGGGCGTATCCATAAAATCGATACCCATCGCGGCAGCGGCTTCACCGACTTCCCGCGCGGTCGCCGCATCGATCGTGCTGGCATCCAGAATCAAGGTGTCTTGGGAAATACTCGAAAGCAAACCCGCCTCGCCAAGAAAGGTTCCCGCGACATGTTTGCCCGCGGGCAACATACTGATAATGACCTCCGCTCCCGCAGCCGCATCGGCCGCAGAAGACGCAACTGCAGCCCCCTCCTCGGCAAGCGCGGCACACGCCGCTTCAACGAGATCGAAAACGGTGAGCGAATGGCCCGCAGCGATCAGGTTTTTGGCCATAGGGCCACCCATGTTGCCCAGGCCCAAAAAAGCAATTGTTGCCATGATTTACTCCGGCAGTCCGAGCGCCGGCATCGCCTCTGGCGCAGTAAAAAAAGTATCGACAACATCGGCAGGTACCGAAGCAAGATCGGAATAGGTCCAGGCAGGGGTTCGATCCTTATCGATCAACAGTGCACGAACACCTTCGGCAAATTCCGGGTGACGCATGATATTGCAGCCCAGCACCAACTCGGATTCGAAAACATCCTCGAGGCTGGCGTCTCGTGTTTGATTTAACTGACGGAAGATCCAGCTCGCCGCCAATGGCGAGCCATGGGCAAATCCGTCACGCGCCTTGCCCAGCCAGACATCCTCGCCGCTCCAAGCCATGACACGGGCGTAAATCGCCTCGAGATCATCACCCGCCATCCATTCATTGATGGTGACGATATGGGATTCGACTTGCGGGTCCGGTACAGTGGTGCTCGCCACCATACCGCTGAGCATTGACGCCACAATGCTGTGGTTCGATGCCGCGCCGTCCGACCAATCCTGAGTGGTGAGTGCGGCGAGTACTTCTGCCTTCTGGTCGTTGCCCAGAAAGTGCGTGCCCAAACCGCAGTAGAGCGCGTCGGCCGCGTTGATATGGGAGGAAGTGAGCGCCAAAAACCGCCCAACCTGACCCGGCATCCGATTGAGGAACCAGCTACCCCCCACATCGGGAAAGAGTGCGATCGTGACTTCAGGCATGCCGATCCGAGTGCGTTCACTGACCACCCGATACCGGCATCCAGCCAAAATACCCAAACCACCCCCCATGACCACGCCGTGCCCCCAGCAAATCAACGGCTTGGCATAAGTGTGAAGCAGGTAATTCATGCGGTACTCGCGAGCAAAAAAATGCTCGGCATACTCACAAGGCCCGCCAGGGGTTTCGATGCATGAATTGCGCAGCGCCTGCACATCGCCGCCTGCACAGAAGGCCTTCTCGCCCGCACCATCAATCACCACTGCAACGACGCTGTCATCTTTTGACCAAGCTTCAAGACGGTCGGTAATCACCTCCACCATCTCGCGGGTCAGAGAATTCAGCGTTTTCTCAACGTTTAGCGTGAGCTGGCCGATCAGTCGGTCTCCCGCCGGGAGCTCGGCAACCAGAACGCTATCGGTCATTGATTTTTCCACGCTGGCTCACGCTTCTCGAGAAATGCGTTGGTACCTTCCCGCTGATCTTCTGTCGAGAACAATGCGACAAATTCGTCACGCTCGGCGACGAGTCCGTCAGCGATTGCAATATTGCGCGCCGAGTGAATCAAGCGCTTGCAGGCCGCCACGGATGAAGGGGATTGATTACCCACCTTGCCCGCCAGCGCGGTTGCCGCTGCCAGCGCTTCGCCTTTTGCCACCACTTCCTCGACCAAACCAAGATCTCTGGCCTGCTCGGCACCAATACGCTCGCCACACAGGATCATGCGCTTGGCCCAGCCCTCACCGACTAATTGGGTCAATCGCTGAGTACCGCCGGCGCAAGGCAGCAGTCCCACCCGCGCCTCGGGCAATGCCAAGGCCGCTTGCTCCTCAGCAATGCGAATGTCGCAAGCCAACGCCACTTCAAGACCGCCGCCCATGGCAAAGCCATTGATCGCCGCGATCGAAACACCCCGAAAATCTGCCAGCGTCTCGAATGCCTCACCAAAAGCCTCGCCCACGGCTCGCGCCACGTCGGCATCGCCTGAGGCAAATTGGTTCAGGTCCGCGCCTGCGGAGAAAAACTTCTCGCCGGCGCCGGTCAGCACCAGGGCATACACTGCACGATCCTCGTTGAGCGCCTCAACCACCTGCTTGAGCGCAGGCAAACTCTCGCGATCCCAGGTATTGGCGGCAGGGTTATCGATGATGACCGTGGCAATGCTGCCATCAATCGACACTTTGATTTTTTCAGACGGGCTAATGCTCATTGAATTACCTCCAGTGCGCCGTCCATCAGTACCTTACGGCCGACTATGACGCGCATGATTTCATTGGTTCCTTCGAGAATTTGATGTACCCGCGTATCGCGCACGTAGCGCTCCATCGGATACTCCTTAATGTAGCCATACCCGCCCAATAACTGCAGCGCATCGTTGCAGACGGCGAAACCCACATCGGTAGCAAAGCGCTTGGCCATAGCGCAGTAGGTGGTTGCCTGCGGGTCTTTGTTGTCCAGCTTGCTGGCCGCCAGTCGAATCATCTGCCGTGCAGCAACAAGCTCAGTCAACATATCCGCCAAACGGAACTGGGTATTCTGGAAGTCTGCAATCGCCGTATCGAATTGCTTGCGATCCTTAACATAGGCAGTGGCATCGCTGATAGCGCGCTGGGCAGTTCCCACCGAGCAGGTAGCGATATTGATGCGGCCGCCGTCGAGCCCCTCCATAGCGATGGCAAAACCCTGTCCTTCCTCGCCCAAGCGGTTACCCACTGGTACCCGCACGTTATCGAAAGTGATCATGCGCGTTGGCTGCGCATTCCAACCCATCTTGTGTTCTTTCTTGCCGTATTGGACACCCTCAGCATCGGCCGGGATCAGCAGTGCGGTGACGCCCTTAGGCCCGCTGTCTCCGGTGCGCGTCATCACTACTAAAACGTCGGTTTCGCCGGCACCAGAAATAAATACCTTACTCCCGTTGACGATGTATTCGTCTCCATCTCGACGTGCGCTGGTGCGCAAGCTCGCGGCGTCCGAGCCAGCACCCGGCTCAGTCAGGCAATAGGACGCGAGTTTCTCCCCCATCACGAGTTCCGGGCACCACGCGTCTATCACCGCTTGATGGCAATACTTGCCGATCATTGCGGTCGCCATGTTGTGAATGGTCAAAAAGGCAGCGGTAGTCGTGCACCCCTTGGCCAGTTCTTCAACGATCAGGCTGGCATCCAAACGGCCCATGCCCAGACCCCCCGCCGCTTCAGGGGTGTACATGCCCATAAAACCTAATTCACCCGCCGCGCGCAGCGCCTCTTTGGCAAAAATGGACTCGGCATCCCAGTGTGCTGCGTGCGGGGCGAGCTCGTTGTCTGAAAACGCGCGCGCGCTGGCAATATAGGCCTGCTGCTCGTCGTTCAGTTCAAAATCCAATCTTTATTCTCCACCGCAGTTGCTGTTCACTCTTAACCTCCAGCGCGATCTCCGCTTCACCTCGGCCTTTTGCCGCTTGCGCCCTGTCTTGGTATGCGGGTGCATCACATGGATACCGCGACCACCACTGCCTAGGGCCCAGCCTCGCATTGATGCGGCCCGTAAGTATAAACGGATTCGGGGTAAACCTCAGCGTTGTCTCGCGCGGGGCAGCCCCTTAAAAGCCCGTAACTGCAGAGTTTTACGCAATCTACTGATTGGCAAGATAGCGCCCTGCGGTTTACCCTAGCTCCCCTAACACAGCTCCTCGGGGACTAAGCGGAATGTCAGAAGAGAATAATGATGCGAGAGCGTTTATCGCTGAACTCGTTGCACGCTCAAGGGCGGCGCAAAAACAAATCGAGCACTACTCTCAGGAACAGGTTGATGCCCTGATTCGCGCAATGGTGTGGTCAGTGGCGCGCCCCGGTGTTGCCGAAGAGATTGCGCAGTTCACCGTGGATGAGACTCAGTTGGGCAACTACGACGGTAAATTTCTCAAAATCCAGCGCAAAACCCGCGCCACCCTGTTGGATATCATCCACGATAAATCCGTCGGTGTGATTGAAGAGTATCCAGAGCGGAATATTCGTGTGTTGGCAAAGCCGCTGGGCGTTATTGGGGCGCTGGCGCCCTCGACCAACCCGGAGGCCACCCCGGTCATCAAGGGAATTCACGCCGTTAAGGGCCGTAATTCCATCATTGTTGCGCCGCACCCGCGAGCAAAACTGACCAACAAGAAAATTTGCGACCTCATGCGCGCTGCGCTGAAGAAAATGGGCGCCCCGGAAGATCTGGTGATCGGTATCGAAACTCCCAGCCTGGAGACCACCAACGAATTGATGCGGCAATGTGATCTGGTACTCGCAACCGGCGGCGGCGCGATGGTGAATGCCGCCTACTCCAGTGGCACGCCCGCCTTGGGTGTCGGCGTGGGCAATGCGGTGATCACGGTGGATGATACAGCCGATCTAGACGCAGCCGCGGAGAAGATTCGACTGTCCAAGACGCTGGATTTGGCAGCATCGTGTTCTTCCGACAACTCGGTAATACTGCTGGATGCCATCCACGACGAAATGTTGGGCAAGCTACAGGCTCAGGGAGGCTACCTCTGCAACGCAGATGAAAAAGCCAAACTGCAGGCAACACTTTGGGATGAAGAACGCCATCTGAATACGGCAATCGTCGCTCAGCCACCGGAAAAAATTGCGCAGATGGCGGGGTTGACCATTCCCGAGGGCGTCCAATTTTTCATTGTGCCCGAGGACGGATACGGACCTGACCATCCGTTCTCAGGAGAGAAGTTGTCGGTGATCATGGCGCTGTATCGCGCTCGCGATATCGATCACGCGATCGAACTCACGCAGAATATTCAGGCGTACCAGGGTCAGGGGCACTCCTGCGGCATTTACTCCAACAGCGACGCCAACATCATGAAGGTGGCGGAAAATACCTACACCTCGCGGGTGATGGTGAATCAACCACAAGCCGCGTCAAATAGCGGCAATGTCTGGAACGGGATGCGCCAGACCTTCTCACTGGGCTGTGGCTCCTGGGGCGGCAATGGCACCAACAACAATATCTCCTGGCGGGACCTGATCAACGAGACCTGGGTATCCATGCCTCTGGCCGAAAATAAAGTGATCCCCTCTGACGAGGAGCTGTTTGGAGATGTTATCGCGCAACTTGGATAAGCCAGCTCCCGACTCAGGGTCGGATTTTGAGTAACCCGATCGACGCTGATCTGATGGACCCTGCGGTGCAGCAGTGTCCCTACGAGCTCTATCGCGAACTGCGAGCCTCGAGCCCGCTTTACCAAATGCCATCTACCGGCTTTCATCTCGTGACCAGCTATTCATTGGCGCGGGAAGTGATTCGGGCACCCGATCAATACCTCAGTAGCGTCAGTCCCATGGCGCTGGCGGATGACGGCATCCCGCAAGAAATCATCGATATCTACGAGACCGGTGGATGGTTACCGCTGGCATCCTGCTCTACGTCGGATCCACCCCAGCACACGCGCGTGCGCAGTTTTCTCGAAAAACTGTTTACTGCTGAGCGAGTCAGAGCCGCGACGCCCATGATCGACAACATCGCCGCAAGTCTGCTCGATGAGCTTGAAGGCAAGACAGAAATCGAATTTGTTGGCGACTTCGCCCACCCTTTGCCAATGATGGTGATTGCCGATTTACTCGGCGTGCCCCGCTCTGATATCGCGCAGTTCAAAGTGTGGTCAGACGCCATTGTAGAGCCGTTCAGTATGATGGCCTCGAAGGAGCGGCGCATCGAGTGCGCGCAACTTGTAGTCGAGATGCAGGGCTACTTTGCGGAAATGGTCGCTGAACGGCGGCGGCGACCCCGGGATGATCTCATTTCCGAAGCCATTGCCCACCGCGACGCCGAGGGCACTGCCTTCACGATGCAGGAGTTGATGACCATCATCACGATTGACCTGCTCGCCTCCGGCAATGAAACCACAACTGCAGCGATTGGCTCCGGTATGAAGTTACTCATCGAAGATCCGATCGCCGTGGATGAAATCGTCGCGGACCCCACGCGAATACCCGCGCTGACCGAAGAAATTCTGCGACTCGAGTCACCCGCTCAGGGCATGTTCCGGCGCTGCGCCCATGACAGCACGCTTGCGGGGGTGCAGCTCGACGAGGGTGAACTGCTTAACATTCGCTTTGGCGCGGCGAATCGCGACGAGGACCAATTCGCTAACCCGGATCAAATCGATCTGCACAGGACCAAACCGGGGAGTCATTTGGCATTTGGTATGGGCCGA
Organism: Luminiphilus sp.; assembly: GCA_964217615.1. Classification (GTDB taxonomy): domain Bacteria; phylum Pseudomonadota; class Gammaproteobacteria; order Pseudomonadales; family Halieaceae; genus Luminiphilus. The sequence goes on along the minus strand of CAXPKH010000013.1, from coordinate 4,020 downwards.
CATGTATGCGTCGGTGCCGCGCTGGCGCGTCAAGAAATCACCAGTGCATTCCGAGCGGTGACCCATCGCTACGATCGCTTCTGGCTACTACCCAAGCACCCCGCACCGGAATATCAGCCCAGCTTATTCGGTCGGAACTTACTGGCGTTGCATATGGGGTGGAGCCCCCGTTCCCATTAACGGGTCAGGCCTCTGTCGGCAGCGAGTGGTCAGCCCTCCGCCGTCGTTCTAGAATGCGAGCAGACCGCTAAAAACAAAAAGACAGAGGGCAAATTATGAGTCGCATCAGCTTTGTACCGACCTCCGAGTGGAGTGAAGAGCTCCGAACGTTCGTGGCCGCCGACAGCGCAACCGATCTTGAATTGGGTATCACCCGGATGCTGGCCCATGCGCCAGAGCTGGCCATGGGACTGCTGGGCTTTGGCGGCGCCATGACAACCAAGAGAACGCTTCCCGAGCGCCTGATAGAGCTTTTACGATTGCGCGTCGCCTTCCACAACCAATGCCGTAGTTGCATGGCTATTCGTTACCGCGCCGCCAATGCAGACGTCTCTGAGGCAGACGTCTGCAGTCTGGAGCAACCGCAAGAAGCGGCCTCGCTGGATGACCGAGAGCGGCTGGCGGTTGAACTCGGCGACCGCTTTGCCTGCGACCACCTGTCGATCGATGGGGCATTTTTCGAGAAGTTGAACGCACTGTTTTCTGAAGCTGAGATCATGGAATTGCTGATGCATTGTGCTCTCTATGTTGGGGTGGGGCGTCTGGCCGCCGTACTCGATATGACAGAGGATCTGCCCGACGGATTTAATTTGCCATTTGGCCATGGCCACAATGTAACGCCCACATCAGGCGAACCCGTAGTGGTTAGGTAAGTGATGAAAGGCTAACTGTTGATCCTATCCAGCTGCCAACAATCATGGTGCTCGGGGTATCTTCCGATCACGCTTATCCCACCTCAGTAGCGCTTTCGAGTTTATTTTGGAGACACCGACATGAATGCACCCATGGTCATCACACCCGCCGGCGATATTCTCGCCAACGTTAATGAAATGGAATGGCTGGACGTGGGTGGCGGCTCGTATTTCAAGGTCCTGCGTCTCTGCGAGAAAACAGCTCAGTGGGTGCTGTATGTGCGCATGGAACCGGGCGCCCGCTTTCAACCGCACCGGCACGAAGGGTGGGGCCAATTTTTTATCACGAAAGGCGAGCTGATCTATGACGTGGGTTCAGCCCCGGCCGGCACCTATGGGTTTGAACCTATTTTTGCGGTGCACCATGAAGCGGGATGCGAAGTAGAGACAGAGATGCTGTTTATGGGCGAAGGCGCAGTCACTTATTTCACGCCCGACGGGGACATCGATTACGTCATGAATGTCCAGACCTTGAAAGCGGTCGCCGAGGGGAGCGCCCAACTTGACGTGAGCCCCAGCTAAACGCTGCTGAGATCAGGCTGTTTCTAACTGGGACCGAATCGTTGAGAGAAAGGCTGCCGCCTGAGCACCGTTGACCACCCGGTGGTCACTGCCCAAGGTCAATGTCATCACCGAACAGGCCTCCACCGTATCGGCGTCATTGAATACCGGTATGCGACGCACTGCGCCTACCGACAGCACCATGATCTGGGGCGGTGTGACCATGGCGGTAAACGCCGTCACACCAAACATACCCAGATTGCTCACGGTAATGGCAGCCGGCGCCTGATCAGACGCCGTCATCTGCCCCCCACGAGCACGGCCAATCAGTTCACGTGAATGGCTCGCCAGCGCCTCAAGGCCCGCATCCGCAGCAATTTGCACCACCGGTGCCAGGACAATGTTGGCATCCGTTGCAACGGCAATACCCACCGGCTGTCCTTGAACTGGGGTCAAGCGCTCTCCGTCAAAGGTCTGATTGAGCTCCGGGTGAGAGACGAGCGCCTGCTGAACCGCCGCAACAATTCGATCATTGATGGACGCCTCACCTGACAGGGCTCCCAGCGCATCCCCGACGTTGGCGTCCATGCTGACGTGATAAAGCGGCAGGGTCGATTGCGCATGAGTCAGCTTGCGCGCGACCGTCGCTTGTTGCGAGGACAGCGGCTGTCCACCTGAAAACACGGTATCGGTGGAGGCTCCGCCAGCGACGCCTTGCGCGATCGCAAGATCGACGTCGGCTTTGACGATGCGTCCGTGTGGCCCTGTGCCCGTGACCTGAGCCGGATCGATGCCTGCAGCCTCGAGCTTACGCCGCAAAGCCGGCGCTACACGCGTAGCCTCAGCCCCCGCGTCCTTGGCTCCACTCGCGTCGAGGGAGGCCGATATTCTCTCACCGGCAGGCGGAGCCTCGGCAGCACCGCGCTGTGCAGCAACAAACGCATCAATCGCGTCCTCTGTCACAGCTTCGGATGCGATCACGCCGATCAAATGACCCACCGGCAGCTCGTCCCCCACCTCAGCCAACAGTCGCACTAAGTTCCCAGAGCTTCGCGCCTCAAAACTGTTCACGATTTTATCGGTTTCGATATCGACGATTTCCTCGCCAGCCTCGACCGCATCACCCACCGATTTATGCCAGGCGACGATGGTGCCGTGGGTCATCTCGATGCCCCACTTTGGGATCGTCACCGCATCCAGCCCCTCAGTCATCGGTAGCACTCTGCGCGAGATCACCGCTGGGCTGCAATGAAAAGACCATCAACGCATTACCCGGCATGCGCGAACCAAATTGGTACCCCGAATTCACGAGGACATGCCCCTTATACAACACGGGGCCATCAGATTCGATCGAGCCGCCCAGCGCCACATCACCTGACACCGATTGAAAATCACCAAAAGTATCGAATGACCATATGACCTCTCCTGAGAGACTGTCATAGGCTCTGAGATTGCCATCCAGACTTCCGGCGAACACCAGCTGCTCCGTACTGGTAATCGCGGCAGACATACCCTGATCACAGACAGGAATCGGCGACTTGCCGTCGCAGTCAGCGACACTGGGCGTGTACCAGCGAACTTCGCCTGACATCGGGTCCAACGCATGGATACCAGGTGAAACCGGTCCGGTAAAGCGCCCGGTGATCGTCGTATCAGCGATCGGTACAAACAAGGATTCATCATTCACTGACATGCCCCAATGAACGCCACCGAGGAAGCCACCGCGGCCAACTTTGTTGTGCCAAATAATCGCGCCATCCTCTTCAGGATCGAGCGCATAGACGTCACCACTTTTCTGGCCCACCAATAGGTAATCGCGCTCGTCGTCAGACCACAAAACCGTGGAAGCGCCGATATCAAGATCAGGTCCGTCCTCCGCTGGACAGTTGGCCGCCTCGCCGATAAAACACGCCATATTCCAGGCATCTCCGCCAAGCAGCTGCTTCGCCCATTGACGCTCACCCGTCTTCAAGGAAAACGCCAATACCGCATCACTGGTGTTTGCCGCGGGTGAGGTGTAGGCCTCTCCGGTACCGACATACAGCACGCCGCGCGCGGCATCGATGGTCGGGCTGTTCCAGACTGGCGCACCGGCGGGCCCCTTTCGCGCAGCACCAAAGGGATTCGTCTCACCGGTTTCTGCCGCGGGCGCATCAATGACATGAGCACGCCAATTGAGCTCACCCGAAACAGCATTCAGGGAGACCACGCCACCGCGGAAGGTGCAGCAGGCGTAGCCTGGATCAGCTGCATTGGCCCACTCTGAGGAGGAAATAGGCACATAAAGGCTCCCGTCGTGAAGTGTTGGGGACCCGGTGATCGTCGCATCGGGATGGTCGCCCACTGACGCGCGCCACACTAGGGAGCCATCACTCGCATCAATAGCGTGCACCGTGGCACTGAAATCACCCATGTAAAGCACCGGGTCGTTGCGGCCCGGCACCAGACCGAGGGACAGGCTGCTGCGGACCTCGGCGCCGGCCGAGTAGGTCCAGTGCGCACATCCTGATTCGAGATCTAGCGCGTAAATATCGCCTGACTGCGAACCAACAAAGATCACGCCGTCATGCACTAGGGGTTGTGAGCGTGCACGCAGGGCGCCCGGATA
>CAXPKH010000012.1:0-11026 GCA_964217615.1 Luminiphilus sp. | reverse complement strand
CGGTGTTTCTCAAACGCAATACCGAAACTACCGAGGCTCAACGCGTGGTCTTTGAAAAAGCCTACGCAAGAGGCGTCACGCTACTGTATGGAACGGACGCTGCAGTGCTGCCGCATGATATGGGAGGGTGGCAGTTTGCGATCATGGTCGAGCGGGGTATGGCGCCGATGGATGCGATTCGGTCCGCAACTTCGGTCGCCGCAGCACATATGGGGTTGGCAGATGAAGTGGGTGCGATAGCAACGGGGCTAGCGGCCGACATCATTGCGGTCAAAGGCGATCCCCTCACCGACCCCACCGTTTTGCACAACGTGGCGGTTGTCATGAAAGACGGCACAGTAATCAAGTCCCCAGACACGGTATCGCAGCGAGTTGAACCGTAACGGCGAGTTCGCCATCATCTGTACACCTTGACTGACTATCTGGTGCATCCCATGGACATAGGCGTCCCCATTAAAGACCTTGGGGCTTACGACATCGAACCGTTGCAGACCAAAATTATGGGCTTGCCCGAGGAAGCATGGTGGGGCAATCAATTCCGGCAATTAGAGTACGAGGTCCACCAACATACGCAATCGATCGTCCTAGTATTCACCAGCGGTGAAGGCTGGCCCAATATCGAAGTATCCAAAGATCAAGGTTGGGACGTGCTTGCCGAAGAAGCAGTGCCTTTGATGCACAAAATTCTTGAGGATCATTATCCGCCGGGCGGCACTATCATTCGCGCCATGGCAGCAAGGTTGGAGGCCGGTGGCGTCATCAAGCCCCATACCGACAAACACCCCTCGTTCCACTACGGACATCGCATTCACATACCGATTTATACCAACCCCAGAGTGCGCTTCATGATTGACGGTCGCCCCCAGAACATGCCCATTGGGCACGTGTATGAAATCAATAACCAAAAACAACACAGCGTGATGAACAAGGGCGACGAGGGCAGGATCAACTTTATATTCGATTACGTTCCGCCGACAAAAATCCGGCGCTGAGACCACTATCGACCCCACCCACTTTCAGCCACCGCCTCTGACCAGTCTGACTGCCGGGTGACGCGTCTACGCGGATCCCATTAACGCCCGGTTTTCCAACGCCGAGCACTCGCTGAGCGTCAGGGAATATGCTGAGGAAACGCCCTACGCAGAAACTCCCGCGCCACAGATCGCGCGCGCCGTTTACTTAATTCTCGCGGGGTAACCAATAAGCCCAGATGTAGTCCATCGATGAGCGCTGAATAACCGGTCGCCAAATCACGGGGATCCACGTCGCGATACTGCCCATCAAGAATAATTTCGGTAAAAAACGCCTCCAGTTTTTGCGCAGCCAAGCGGTCAACGGTCGAGACAATTCTTTGATACACCGGGCGCGCACCGGCTTCACCATAGTACGCAAACCACACGGACATTTTTTGGCGTTGCGTGACACCGCGACCCAACTGGAAGTCGAGCAGCGCATCGAGTCGCTCACTCAGGTTAGGAATTCTTGAGCCTTCCATGATTTCAATTTGACCATCGTGATACTCCTCTGCCACAAAACGCAGTGTCTCCCTGAGCAGATTCTCCTTGCTTTCAAAGTGCAGATTGGCGATTCCAGCACTGAGGCCGGCTTCGCTGGTCACCATCTGCATCGTCACCGCGGACAGCCCGTGCTGTGCAATACACCGGATCGTTGCATCGATCAGCTGCTGCCGTCGTTCCGCTTTGGGTCGGATCTGGCGCCGCTTGTTAACCGTATCCGGCGAAGTGTCTTCCGCCGTGGCAGATGCGTCACTCATGGAGGTTCTCTGGGTTTCCTGAATCGAGTCTAAGGGCTTCCGACTCAAGTCTCAATCGGGAATGAACAATCATTCATTCTGAGGTAGACGCTCAGTGCCTACCATGGCACTATTTTGCTCCGCTTGACTCACCGGAGAGAGCAGTGAACCAATACGACGCGATCGTCATTGGTGCAGGCCACAATGGCCTCACCAATGGGGCCTACCTCGCCAAAGCCGGACTGAAAGTCGCCGTTCTGGAGCGCAATCCCTATATTGGTGGTGCCACCGTGAGCCGCGAGTTACACAAAGGCTGGTGGTACTCAAATTGCTCTTACGTGGCGAGTCTCCTGCGGCCAGAGATCACACGGGATCTCGAGTTGCCGCGCCATGGCCTGCAAGTTGTATCTTTTGGCGGCGGCGCGACCTTCATGCGCAACGGCGATTATTTTGGCAACTACAGCGATCATAGCCGCCACTATCGCGAGATCGCCAGACATTCCAAGCGCGACGCCAACGCTTACGATCGCTACGCGGCGGATACCAGCCTGCAGACCAAGCTGATCCGACCCTATCTCATGCGCACCCCTCCAGATCCGACCTCACTGAAGCCCCGTGATCTCCGTGACCTCCTCGAGTTCGCACGCTCTTTTATGGATTTGGGCGAAGAGAAATTACTCGACACCATCAAGTTCTGGACGGCGAGCGTGGGAGACTACCTCAACGAGTATTTCGAAACTGACGTGATCAAGGCCCACATGGCAGGCAGTGGGATTATTGGTACTGCACTAGGGGTGTATTCGCCAGGCACCGCCTATGTGTTGCTCCACCACTACATGGGCGACGTCGACGGCAATGTGGGCGCCTGGGGTTTTGCCCGCGGGGGCATGGGCGCCATTGCCAACGCGCTGTCTAAAGCTTTTCAATCCTTCGGCGGCGAAATCATCTGCGATGCCAATGTCGATGAAGTCATCGTCAAGAACGGTAAGGCAGCCGGCGTCGCGCTGAAAGACGGCAGGGAGTATCGGGCACCCATCGTAGTCTCAAACCTAGATCCAAAGCGTACCTTTCTGGACATCATCAATCCCTCCGATTTACCCAAGGACGTCCTCAAGAAAGCCACTAACTTCAAGATCCGTGGATCCTCGGGCAAGCTGAACATCGCGCTGGATGGACTCCCCGTGTTCCATGGCCTCGACCCCAAGAACCGTTTGATGGCAGGAGATCTGCACTTCAGTGACTCGCTGGAGCGGCAGGAACGCGCGTACGATGATTGGAAGGCAGGCACTTGGTCCAAAGACCCCTACCTCGACATGATGATCCCGTCGCTGACCGACCCGACCATGGCGCCACCCGGGAAGCACATGATGTCCGTATTTGTGCAGTACGCACCGCCAAAAATTGAAGGTCGGGAGTGGACAGACGCAGACAAAGACGGGTTCGAAAAGTCTGTGATCGATCAAATATCCAACTACAGCCCAAACTTCCGAGACCTGATTTTGCACTGCGAAACTCGTACCCCGCGCGAAATAGAGGCCGAGGTTGGACTCACCGAAGGGAACATCTTCATGGGCGAACTCACCTTCGACCAATTACTCTTCAACCGGCCCTTCCCCGGATACGCCCAATACCGATCGCCAATCAAGGGGATGTACATGTGTAGCTCAGGAACCCACCCCGGTGGTGGCGTCATGGCCGCTCCGGGCGCTAACGCTGCGCGAGAAATTCTGGCCGATCTGAAGCGGCCCAATACCGTGCCGGGAGGATATGCCGATGACTGACTATGACGCAGTAATCATAGGCGCCGGCCATAACGGACTGGTCTGCGCGGGGTATCTTGTCAAGGCTGGCAAAAATGTACTCGTTGTTGACGGCCGCACCGAGCCTGGCGGGTGCGCGAGTACCCGAGAATTCACCCCGGGCTTCCGCGTCTCCGATTGTGCGCAATGGCTGTCTCAGTTTGATCAAAGCATTGTCAAAGATCTGGACCTCACCGGTGCCGGCTTAAGCCTGGGTAAGCCCAAGGCAACCATCGCACTGCAACCGGATAGTAATCACCTGATTCTCGATGGCGACACCATCACCGGGGCCGGCGTCGATTCAGCCGACCAGACGGCCTACCGCGACTTCAAAAACATGGTGCGCAGCTTTGCGAAGCTAATGACAACTCTATATCGCAGCCGGCCACCCAAGCTGGTTGAACAGAATTGGGCCGACCGACTGACGCTCATGAAGCTGGGGTTAGGACTCAAACTGCTGGGCCGCGAACGCCTGAGGGATCTCATGCGCATCGTCATGATCAATATCTACGATGTCATGAATGAGCATTTTGCAAATGCCGCAGTCAAAAGCGCCATTGCATTGGATGCCATTACAGGCACCAATATGGGGCCGCGTTCGCCGAACACCGTTTATAGCTACCTGCATCGGGCGACGGGAGAACACCTTGCACAAACCGGTACGACTCAAGTGATGGGTGGAATGGGGGCTCTTGGTCAGTCCCTCGCCAACGCAGCCGAAAAGCGAGGCGCTACCCTTCGGCTCGGCTCGCCGGTTACTGCCATTGTAAAGACCGATGACAGAGTCACTGGTGTGACGCTCGCGTCGGGTGAGACGATCTCGGCCAAGTTGGTCATCTCCAGCGCTGACCCAACGACCACTTTTCGCAATCTGCTGGGCTATCACCAGATGGAGGCCGGCATGGCCAGGCGCGTTGAACATTATCGTTCGCGGAGCGGCACGGCAAAACTCCATCTGGCACTGAGCGCAGTGCCTAACTTTAAAGGACTTACAGAAGCGCAACTGACTGAGCGGCTGGTGATTACACCATCAATGGATGGCATGGAGACGGCGCTCAACCCCATGAAATACATGGAGCTGAGTGACCTGCACACCTTTGACATCAGTATTCCCACATTAGAGGATCCCGCGCTGGCCCCTGCCGGCCAGCATGTCCTCTCAGCCATTGTGCACTATGTGCCCTACACCCCCGATATCGGGTGGGAGGCGGGAAAACCCCAACTCCTCAATCAGCTACTGCGTGAGTTAGAGGTCTTCGCACCGGGGATCAGCGAACTGGTCATCGCCAGTGATCTCGCGGTCCCCTCAGACCTTGAGGCTTCACATGGTATGACGGGCGGTAGTTGGCATCATGGCGAACTCTCGATCGATCAAGCGTTGATGATGCGGCCATTCCCCGGGTCCACCCAGTACGCCACTGCGGTCAATGGCCTATACCTCTGCGGCGCGGGCGCACATCCCGGGGGCGGGCTACAGGGGCTGCCCGGACGTAACGCCGCCAAAGAAATACTCAAGCAAGGAGCGCTGTCATGAGCAACGTCAGCCGGGACACCATGCTACTCACCACGCCCTTTCATTCGCGTGTTGAGGCAATGTGCGATCTCAATGATTGGGGCAACTGGATGGGTTACACAACACCCAATGCCTACTTCGACGTGGAGTTGGAGTACTTCGCGATTCGGAGCACCACCGGCGTCTTTGACCTGTCTCCGATGAACAAGTACCGCGTCACCGGTCCTGATGCTGCGCGCTATCTGGATCGTCTGATTACCCGAGACATCAGCAAGATCGGCATCAATCGTGTGGGCTACGCAATCTGGTGCGACGACAACGGTCAGGTCATGGATGACGGCACAATTTTCCGCTTGGGTGAGCAGGATTTTCGCATTTGCTCCTACCAGCGGGCCGACGATTGGCTGGCGTGGAATACGCTGGGTTTTAACGTCAACATAGAAAATGAGTCCGAGGCCGTGGCGGGCCTGGCTGTGCAAGGGCCAACCTCCTGCACTGTTCTAACCCTGCTGGGGTGTGCAGATCTCAACCAACTAAAGCCGTTTGGTATTACCCACTACACCTTTGAAGGGCGGCCCATGATGGTGAGCCGCACAGGTTTTACTGGCGATCTGGGATACGAAGTCTGGGTCCCCCCTGAGTCCGCTGAAGCCTTATGGGACCAACTTTTTAAGTTGGGTCGCGACTATTTGATCAAGCCCATCGGCTCCTATGCGCTGGAGCTCGCGCGGATCGAAGCAGGCTTTCTTCAGGCAAATGTGGATTTTATGCCCGCCGAAGAGATCGTCCGCGTCGGTCGATCAAGGAGCCCATTTGAACTGGGCCTGGGGTGGTTAGTGGACTTTTCCAAACCGCTGTTCAACGGTCGCACTGCCTTGCTTCGAGAACAAGCCAAAGGCTCTCGCTATCGGTTTGCTTTACTTGACGTGGAGGGCAACAAGCCCGCCGAACATTCCTTTATTCTCAAGGGCGATAAACAAGTGGGCACCGTCACGTCTGCCGCTTGGTGCCCCACGGCAAAGGCCAATATCGCCTATGCGCAAATCGAGATGCCCCACGGCGCGGTCGGGGACGAGTTGATTGCGGAGATCTACTACCAGCGAGAATTACATTGGACGCGCCTCCTGGCGCCCTGCAAGGTGATTGACGCGCCGATATTCAAGTCCCCGAAGCGTTGGCAGACACCTGCCCCACCCCACTAACTTGGCTCAGGTGCTTGGAGAGACGCGATGCACACCATAGCGACTTCCGTAGACGATTCATTTGCGCGCATGCGTGACAAGCTGGAAGCCGAGAAACGCCGGCCTCACCATGCGATGGACCCCTATTTTTATCGCTCGCATCTCGTGCATGAGCAGGAGCTCGAACATCTGATTTTCAAGAGCTGGATTTATGCGCTTCACGCCAGCGAGATCCCCTCTGCCGGCGACTACCAACTCGTTGAGATTGGCGAGGACTCGATTATCGTCGCGCGAACTGAAACCGGTGAGGTCACCGCGATGCACAACATCTGTCGCCATCGGGGCGCGAGGGTTTGCGAAGCAGTGGCCGGGAACCGCAAAACGTATGTTTGCCCCTATCACGGTTGGGTTTACAACATTGACGGTTCTCTGAAAGCCGCCCGAGAAACCCATGTGATGCCTGACTTTGATGCGGCGACCCATGGATTAAAACCCGTCAAATGCGTGACCTACATGGGTTTGGTATTCATCAACTGTGACCCAGAGGCAGGTGACTTGCTGGCGTCACTTGAGAATATTCGTGAGCCTCTGGGCGCCTATGATCTGGATCATGCCAAAGTCGCTCACCGCAAAACCTACCGCGTGGACGCAAACTGGAAACTCGCCATCGAAAACTATCTGGAGTGCTACCACTGCGCGACGTCTCACCGTTCCTACGCCAAAATGCACACGCTGAAGGATCTTGAAGAAAAATCAGCGCCGGTTGTGAAGAAGATGCTGGAGAACGCCGATGCCATCACCGGCATCCCGGGTATATCAAAAACACACACCGAGATTTATCTGGACGCACCGAGCTTCGGTGCCTGCGCCCACACCATGCGTTATGGCTTATTTCAGGGGTTCGTAACGGGCAGCGAGGACGGTCAGCCCGTTGCACCGCTGATGGGCAAGATCAAAGACTACGACGGTGGCGCGGGTGATTTTCAAATGGGCCCCTTGACCTTCATGCTCAACTATCCCGATCACTGCGTGCTGTATCGGTTCCTCCCTCGCTCACTGACCGAGACCGACATGGAGCTCGTGTGGTTCGTTAGAGAGGATGCGCAGGAAGGCAAAGATTACGATCTGGATAAATTAATCTGGCTCTGGCACCACACCACGCTGGAGGATGAGTACATCATTACGCGCAATGCCGCTGGTGTGAACTCGCGATTTTTTGAGCCGGGACCTTATCACCCCGAATTTGAGTTCACGTTGCAGCAATTTGTGCGCTGGTATCTTCACTCTCTGGAGGCGAACCTGCACTGACCGCGCGAGTCGGGGTTCGGCTCATCGGACCTCTCTGGTCGGATGAGCGTCATATACTCTGCAAACAAAGGCGTCCAATATCAGCGCAAACGCGCTCGGGTTCATAGGCGCTTGTGAGCAAGGGGGCTACCTTGGAACAGAGAAGCGACGCGCCGATGCCAAACTCGGTGAAGCAACGTGCCCGCGTTCCGCTATTCAGCGCGTTCTTCATGATCTATATCTTTGTCTCAGGTGGATCCTTTGGCATAGAAGAGATGGTATCGAGCGCAGGCCCTGGCCTGACGTTGATGCTATTACTGCTACTGCCCGTTTTTTGGGCGCTCCCTATGGCGCTCATCGCCAGCGAGCTCGGTTCAGCCATACCAGAAAATGGCGGCTTCTATGTTTGGACCCGCAGAGGCCTCGGTAAATTCTGGGGCTTTCAAGCCGGTTGGTGGTGGTCTCTCGCGATTCTTGTTGATACGTCGCTGTACATCGTCCTCAGCGCAACCTACTTACAAAACCAGATCGGGTTCAGCGACACAGCATACTACCTGATCTGCTGGTCCATCATTGTCGCGTTTACTGTGGTCAATATCCTCGGCATTAAGGTCGTAGCACTCGGTTCGACGCTATTCGCGATATTGATCATCTCCCCGATTCTGGCACTCGCCGCAATAGGACTCGCCAACTGGCAGTTCAACCCGCTGACGCCAGTCACACCCCCCGGTACCCAACTGCTGGGTAGCGATGGGGCGCTGGTTGTAGGACTGAGTATCGGCATGTGGATGTACTCGGGCTACGAATCGATGTCGACGATCGCTGGCGAAATTGAAAACCCCCAGCGCCTTATTCCGAGAGCGCTCATGCTGGCCCTGCCATTTGTCGCGCTTATGTATCTGCTCCCCACAGCGGCAAGTATCGCGGCCTTTGGCCAGTGGGAGCTCTTCTCCGTGGATAGCGGCGACGGCAAAGTGTCATTCGTCGACATCGGTCGAGCGCTGGGCGGAACGGCTTTGGGTCATGCGCTGTTGGCGTCGGTAGTACTGGGCAATCTGGCGCTTTACCTCGACTACATGGCATCGGGTGCCCGCCCACTTCAAGCCCTCGCAAGCGATGGGTTGCTCCCTGCCGCACTAACCCGTGTCAATTCGCGTTACCAAACACCCGTGCGTGCGCTTTTGCTGATCGCAGCAATCAATGCTGTGCTGATCATTGGCCCCTTCCAAAGCCTGGTTATCATCGATGTCCTTCTAACTGTGAGCGCCTATTCCCTCATCTTTCTTGCCGCAGTGCGATTACGCTACCTAGAACCCGATTTGGCGCGCCCCTTCAAAATCCCGGGGGGCAAGCAAACGCTCGTCTTGCTCATCCTTCCGCCCCTGTCATTAATCATTTTCATGATCACCATTACGCTGGTAGATCACAGCGTGACACTTTGGGGCTATGATCGGTTCGGCTTGCTGGGGATTGAGATCGGCTGGTACGGCGTGGCCGGGCTGATTGCCCTTCTATCAGGGCCAGTTTTGTATCTGTTGCGCTATCGCCACTAGGGTCACGACAAACTCGTCAGGCAAAAGGCCCCCGCCGGCGAGTGTTAACTAAGACTCAGCAAAAGCGAACTAGGTTTCATACCACAGGCCATCGGGGTCCTCTGGCCAGACACCCAGATAGGGACCATGAGCCTGAAAACCCAGCATTCTCCTCATCGCTTCTGACTGAGAGGCGACCTCGTCCCGCGTCAGCGTGAGGTACTGATTCTCCTCTTGCCGCAGCCAACCTAAGCAGTAAGTGTTGACCAGCGCCTTACGGGGCTCGCGACTCCTATTGGCCCCGCCACCATGGAGTGTTGAGCCCAAATAAATCACCGCCGAGCCCTTAGGCATCACCGCCTGCGCTACCTGTTCTTCCCGGACCTGCTCTGGCTCCCGCACACCACACTCTTTTGGTACGACCCGTGTGGCACCATTCTCTTCGGTAAAGTCATCAAGCGCCCACAACGCAGAAATCTGGAGCTCAAAAGGCACTAAATGACTGGGATAGCAGGCGCCATCCGCGTGCAGCACCTGCGCTTGTTCGCCGGGCAGAATCTCAATCGCAGTCGTACTGCCTACCTGATACACCTCGCAATTAGGCTTGAGAACCGCGTCGGCTACCGCGAGAACCGTGGGATGCAACAGAAAGTCGGAAAAATGGGGGGAGTATTTGGTGACACCACCAACGCGCAGCGTCTGATGCCCATTGAAGGCGTTCTGATAGAGATGTCCCTCGCGTTCGAATTCGGGGCGTAAATCTCCCGAGAGGCCGTCAATGACCGCCTCCGGCAAGAGATCCTCAATGATAACGGCGCCCGTCTGCTCCAGTGACGACACCACGCGAGAGACATCAGTATCGGATGTGTAACGAGGGAGCATGCTGCTGGCATCCTTAACCGGTTTTCTGACTGGAGTATAACGCGGGCCTTCGCGCCATCGATAACCTCACCGCTGCAATACAGGAGCATCCAACTACGCCTGAAAATAGTCGTGCGTGGGGTCACACATCGATGGGCCAATGCTAAGGTAGTCGCGATTGGTGCCTCGGATTCCGCACATGACGACACGACTCAGCGCAAGCGCTGCCCAAAGTCCCAACACTTCATTGGATTATCGCGCCGAACGCGAAGACCTCGCGGCCGCATTCCGCTGGGCCGCACGACTCAATTTTCATGAGGGGGTGGCCAATCATTTCTCTGCAGCCGTCAACGAGGACGGAACGCAGTTTTTGATGAACCCTAACCAATCGCACTTCTCGCGCATCAAGGCCTCTGATCTTATCCTCATCGATGCAATGGACCCTGAGACCATGAACCGCCCTGACGCCCCCGACCCTACTGCATGGGGTCTCCATGGCGCGCTGCACCGACAATGCCCTCATGCGCGGGTTGCACTCCATGTCCACTCAATACACGCAACCATCCTATCGACGCTCGAAGACCCACGCCTACCCCCTCTCGATCAGAACTGCGCCATGTTTTTTAACCGATACGCCACAGATACCGAGTATGGTGGATTGGCATTGGAGGACGAAGCGGAACGTTGCTGCCAGCACCTTGCCGATCCGACCAAGAAAGTGCTCATCATGTGCCACCACGGTGTGATGGTCATCGGCAGTGATGTGGCGGAAGCCTTTAACAGGCTGTTTTATTTCGAGCGCGCGGCAGAAACTTACATTAAAGCACTGTGGACAGGGCAACCTTTGCGCGTTTTAAGTGATGAAATTGCCGAGAGGACCGCACAACAGTTAGAAGATTATCCTGAGCAAGCCGAGCGGCACTTTGCAGAACTCAGGGCTATTCTGGACGAAGAAGCGCCGAGCTACCGCTCCTGACTGACTCTCAAAGCCGAACTCAAGGGGAGTGGAGATAGCCAACAGATGGTTATCTCGTGAGCACCGACTCAAGTGCCATTAGGCAGCGATTGACGTTTGAGGGATGGCTGCTACTACCCATCAG
>CAXPKH010000011.1:0-6502 GCA_964217615.1 Luminiphilus sp. | reverse complement strand
TGGCGGAATGCGGATCCTGCGTTCTCGCCATGGCAATGGTGCCACGATTGTTCCTTAAGCCATTATTCGCTTCGTTCTCTACCGGCGCTTTCGTTTCTTTTTGTTCCATATCTACAGAAAAGCCGCCGCCCTGAATCATAAAATTGTCGATGACGCGGTGGAATATCGTTCCGTCGTAAAAGCCGTCAGCGACATAAGAGAGGAAATTCTCAACGGTCTTGGGGGCATTTTCTGCATCTAGCTCGAGCGTAATCGGCCCGACGGTGGTCGTCATCAATACTTGTGCTGTTGGCATGAGAACCTCAGGTGGTCATGGGAAAGCGCGCATCCTACTAGAGTCAGCGGGCGATGACGATCCCGAATTTATTGATGTTACTAAACACACCGATCTGCCACGCAGGACCACCAATTGATATAGTACGGCGCTCTCCGATCGCGATTCAGGATTCAGGGTTCAGCATGTCCGCGGAACTACGCAGTAATTTTTTACGCACTCAGATTGAAAATGATTTGGCCGCGGGCCGAGTCAGTGAGTTGGTCACTCGATTTCCTCCAGAGCCCAACGGGTTTTTGCATATCGGGCACGCTAAATCGATTACCGTCAATTTTGGCCTTGCAGAACAATTTGGTGGTCGGTGCCACCTTCGCTTCGACGATACGAATCCCGAGAAGGAGAGCCAGGAATTCATTGACTCGATTCAGGAAGACGTTCGTTGGCTCGGTTTTGAATGGTCTGGAGAGGTGCGGTAT
Organism: Luminiphilus sp.; assembly: GCA_964217615.1. GTDB lineage: Bacteria > Pseudomonadota > Gammaproteobacteria > Pseudomonadales > Halieaceae > Luminiphilus. Next base: position 5,752 of record CAXPKH010000011.1, on the reverse strand, counting down.
GCCTCCGCCTATTTTGATCAATTTTACGAGTGGGCCTTGCACCTGATCGACAAAGGCTTGGCTTACGTTTGTGATTTGTCGCCAGAGGAGGCTCGGGAGTATCGCGGAACGTTGACCGCGCCCGGCAAGAACAGCCCCTATCGTGATCGTAGTCCGGAGGAGAACCGATCGCTTTTTTGCCGGATGCGGGCGGGGGAGTATGCGGATGGCGAGAGAGTGCTGCGGGCGAAGATTGACATGGCGTCGCCAAACATCAATCTTCGTGATCCTATTCTGTATCGTATTCGGCATGCCACGCACCATCAAACCGGCGATCAGTGGCCCATCTATCCCACGTATGATTTCGCCCACGGTCAGGAAGATGCCATAGAGGGCATCACACATTCGATTTGCACGCTGGAGTTCGAGGATCACCGGCCGCTCTATGATTGGTTCCTTGAACATTTGCCCGTTCCCCATACGCCGCGGCAAATCGAGTTCGCCCGGTTGAATACCAGCTATACCATCACCAGCAAGCGCAAGTTAAAGCAGTTGGTTGATGAAGATAGAGTGGCCGGTTGGGACGACCCGCGCATGCCGACGATTGCGGGCCTGCGGCGGAGAGGGTATCCCGCCGCCGCGATAAGGCACTTCTGTGAGGAGGTCGGCACCTCCCGCTCAGATGGGACGGTCGATGTGGCGATGCTGGAGAGTGCCGTGAGGAATCACCTCAATCAGCACGCGCCCCGGGCGATGTGTGTTATGGCGCCACTTCGCCTGACCCTGACCAACCTGACACAGCCGCTTTTGCTTGCTGTATCCAATCATCCGGCCGATCCAGAATTTGGTAGTCGTGCATTGATAATGAGCAGTGAGCTATACATTGATCGAGCGGACTTTCGCGAAGAGGCAAATAAGCATTTTAAGCGTTTGGTCTTGGGTAAGCGGGTCAGACTCCGCGCGGGTCTGGTGATTGAGGCGGAGAGCTGCGAGAAAGATGGTGATGGCAATGTCACGCACGTACTGGCCCGATGTGTGACGTCAGAGCCGGGTGCGGATCCCGAGGATGGCGTGAAGCCGAAGGGTGTGATCCAGTGGGTGTCTGCCGAGCATGGCTTGCCCGCAACGATTAGGCGATATGAGCGGCTATTCGCCGTGCCCGACCCCGGTCGCGAGGAGGATCCTCTAGCAGCGCTCAATCCCCAGAGCCTCGAGGTGGTTGAGACGGCAATCGTAGAGCCCGGGTTGAGCCAAGCAAAGCCGGAGCAGGTGTTTCAATTCGAAAGAGAGGGCTATTTCGTAGCGGATCGTTACGATCACACCGCAGAGCGACCTGTTTTCAATATGACGATTGGCCTGCGCGACACGTGGTCAACATCGCATGCCTGAACTCCGTGTCCACAACACATTAACCGGTGCGAAAGAGGTATTTACGCCCCGAGATCCGGCGTGCGTGACGATGTATGTATGTGGGCCCACGGTCTACAACTACGTCCATATCGGTAATGCCCGCCCGGTGGTGGTTTTTGATTGCCTGTACCGGCTATTGAGTGCCCTCTACCCCCAAGTGGTTTATGCGCGAAACATCACCGATATCGATGACAAAATCATAGACGTCGCTTCACAACGGGGTTCGAGTATTGCCGAGGTCAGTGGGGAGTTCACTCAGAAGTATCGAGAGGATATGGCGGCGCTCAATGCGCTTTCGCCCACCATCGAACCCATGGCCACAGAGCATATCGAGGATATGATCGCCCTGACGGAACGGCTTATCGCCGAAGGGCATGCCTACGAGGCCGACGGGCATGCCTTGTTTGCGGTCGAATCCATGCCGGGCTATGGCGCGCTGAGCGGGCGGAAACTTGAGGACATGATGGCGGGCGCGCGAGTAGAGGTCGCAAGCTATAAGCGTCACCCGGGAGATTTTGTCCTTTGGAAGCCCTCTGCCGATCACGAGCCCGGCTGGGAGAGTCCATGGGGACGCGGGCGACCCGGTTGGCACCTCGAGTGCTCAGCCATGATTAGAGCGCACCTTGGGGAGGCCATCGATATTCATGGCGGCGGCCGAGATCTCATCTTCCCTCATCATGAGAACGAGCGTGCTCAGAGTTGTTGCGCTTATGGTGGCGATTTTGTGGGCTACTGGATTCACAACGCTTTTATCGACATGGATGGTGAAAAGATGTCCAAGTCGCTGGGCAACGTACGCACGGTGCGAGAGCTCCTAGCGCGCTTTCCTGGCGAGGTTCTCCGTTTTGCTCTGCTCTCCGCACATTACCGCTCTGCGCTTAACTTCTCAGGTGAGCTTCTAACCGCCGCCCGGGGCACGCTGGATACGTTTTATGGTGCGCTCCGGCGTCACAAAGACGCCGAGCCTGCAGAGCTCCGTGTGAAAGACAGCCGCGTATTTGTGGCTCTGCTGGACGATATGAATACACCCGAGGCCATTGCCATACTGCATGCCGCTGCAAGCACCTTGAATAAGTCAGAAAACCCTGAGGAAATTGCGATGGCCAAGGCAGAGCTGACAGTGGGCGGCCGACTGCTGGGGTTGCTTGAGGCTGATCCAGAGGCTTGGTTTACCGCTGCGGTGGGGCAGGAAGGGCCCACCGCTGAAGAGATCGATTTGCTCATCGAGGAGCGCATCGCTGCCAAAGCGAGTCGCGACTACCAGCGCGCCGATCAGATTCGACATGACCTTGAGGCCCAGGGCGTGTTGCTGGAGGATGGTCCCGACGGCACCCAGTGGCGCCGTCGAGGTTAAACACTTAGCTCAGCGCTTTCTCGCCTGATTCGACGGTCTGCTGAATCAGCGTATTGATGGTCATCGGGCCCACACCACCCGGGACTGGCGTGATCGCGCTGGCCCGGTCAGCGAGCGGGCCCAGTTCGATGTCGCCCACTCCGCCCGGGTGATAACCGGCGTCGATCACTACGGCGCCATCTTTGATCCAATCCGCGCGAATAAACTCAGGACGCCCCACTGCGCCAACCACAAGATCAGCGTGTCGAACGTGATGCTCGAGGTCCCGCGTGCGAGAATGACAGATGGTGACGGTCGCGTTGGCTTCGAGCAGCATCATCGCCATCGGTTTTCCCAGTATAGGACTGCGGCCCACCACCACAGCGTGGAGGCCCTGCAATTCCAATTCATAATGGTTAATCAGGCGCATAATGCCCTGTGGCGTCGCGCACCCGTATGCGGGCTCGCCCATCGCCATACGACCAAAGCCAAGGCAGGTCACGCCGTCGACATCCTTCTCCAGCGCAATCATATCGAAGCATGCGCGTTCGTCGATGTGGGCGGGTACCGGGTGCTGAAGCAGGATGCCATGAACATCCGGATTGGCATTGAGTTGCTCTATCTCTCTCAGCAAATCATTGGTGCGAGTGGTGGAGGGGAGTTCCATGGCGAGGGATTCCATGCCAACCCTGCGGCACGCGTTGCCTTTCATTTTCACGTAGGTGGCGGAAGCGGGATCATCCCCAACTAAAATGGTGGCCAGCACCGGTGTTCTTCCCTCAGATTTTTCCTTCAGGGCGGCTACCCTCGCAGACAGCTCCGATTCAGACCGTTGCGCCACCTGCTTTCCGTCAAGTACGAGTGCTGGCATGCCAGATTTCCCCTAAAAAGTCGGGGATTCTTGCAGAGTCTCTGGGTCGAAGGAAGTGTTTTTCTGCGACATTGCCCAATATTGGCAATGTGGGTACACTGCGCGCCGCGCGAGGGTTAACCCCGCGTTTTCGGGGTGTAGCGCAGTCTGGTAGCGCGCCTGCTTTGGGAGCAGGATGTCGGGGGTTCGAATCCCTCCACCCCGACCACACCTCCTCAACGATGCCACAGGGGAGGCGTAGATTGCCCTCGGGTTGAGTCAGGCGAAATGCTTGCGTCCGATCTGATGGTGGCTGTAGCTCACCAGGTAGAGCACCGGATTGTGGCTCCGGAGGTAGCGGGTTCGAGACCCGTCAGCCACCCCACTTCCCCTTTTCGCTTTTTGGCGTGCCCAGTCAGTCCCGAGGAGACAGTGTGTCAAGCGCTCTCGGCGAGGTAGTAGCCGGGTTTGCTGTGGAGATAAAAGAGAGGGGGCAATCCGTGCCCCCGAAGTTGGCGTCTCAGGCCTGGGTAGTGAGGCCGTCCTTGGCCACCTGTAACGCGCCGCTGTCCTAGCTGGGTGCCAGTATTTCGCGATTTGCAATAAAAGTCAAGAATTTTGTTTCTCTTTGCAATAAATAGAAATTGCATATAAAACAACGATATAAAGTCAATATATTTTCTGGGAACGCCGCATAATGCAAAAATATCCGGGGGGCCGACGTTTATATTGCAATATGCGATTATCTCCTCGTTTGCCTTACCGGTTCGATTCACGCCGTAATTGCAGTATTTAGGAGGTCACTAAATCGCGCTAAAACGGGACAGCAGAGCGCCGAAACTCTCTGTCTCAACCCACTGGTGGCCCGCGTCACAAAAGCGGGTGATCTCGCTCTCGGTAGGGAACGAGTAATAGGTACCTGCCCGGGAGGTGACGATGGAGTTAAGTGTTAGCTTTTGATTGAGCGTTTCTATGGCCTGTAATACGGCCGGGCATCCGACATCGTAAAGACTGAGCACGTTGCCCAGATAGCAGCGTGTCGGATCTCGCGGAATTCCCTGGTGACTGAGCACTGGGCCCGTATCTATCGACGGGTCGTTTATCCAGTGCAAGGTGCTAAAAATTTCGGAATCGTTATTTAGCATGGCACGAAAAGTTGCCATAACGCCGCGATACTCAGGTAGCTTGCCCGAGTGCAAATTCATGACGCCCAGGGTCGGTATCGCAATCGCCGCGGCCTGCAATATGCGCCCGTAACGAATGCTGATCACCAGTTCCGGCCGTGTCAGTTGAAGTTGGTTCAAACCGATTGCGCTGTTTGGGTCGTTGAGCGCTTCCATCGGCGCTACCAGGTATTTCGACAGACCGGCAAAGGTGAGGAGTTCTCCTTGCTGCTCAGATCGATCAATGATCGGAAACAGCACCTGATTGGGGAGCATTTGCTCAAAAAAGGCCAATTGTCGCAGGGCAGGGGATTGGGGTGCGCTTCCGACGTGGCTCGACAAAAATACGTTGATTGCGTGTTGCTCTGACAGCGTGGGCAACAGCAGGTTGAGCGCATAGTTGCTATAGAGGTCTAGATTGATAAGAAAGGTTATGCGCATGCGGACTCTGGGTTGTTTAGTGCGCGCTATCATAGGTGGGAGGTGCCGGTCGGCCAAGCGCGTTCGGCGACATTGGCACCGCCGAAGCCTACTCTGATATTGTTGTGTTGAGAGTATTACAGAGTCGTCTCATGACGAGCCGAAGTCTCAGGGCCCATGGGGTAGGGGAGGCTCCTGTCACGTTTTAACAGAACCGGGCAGCCGAATTATCGAAGGGTAGCGTGGCGGTCTGTGCCATGTTTTTTTCTTTTTGTTCCTCCGCCGGCCGCCCGAGGAAATCCAACGAGCTTTTAAATGACCATGTACCGAGTGATCACCTGCAACACCAATGGAATCCGCGCGGCAGCGCGAAAAGGGTTTTTTGCTTGGCTGAGCAAACAAGATGCCGATGTTGTCTGTATTCAGGAGATTAAGGCAAAAGAGGCGCAGTTAACCGACGCCGTGTTTTATCCCGAGGGCTACCACTGCTTTTACAATGAGGCCGAGCGCCCTGGTTACGCGGGGACCGCAATCTTTACGAGGGAAAAACCGCAGCGGGTGATTTCACGGCTGGATTGGGAGATTGTGGATTCCGAG
>CAXPKH010000010.1:0-3085 GCA_964217615.1 Luminiphilus sp. | reverse complement strand
CGCTGAATCAGCGAGGACTTCCCAACGCCCGACTGCCCCACCAATACCACGGTGGACGTTCCTATCAGGCTGGCCAAATCAGATCCATCTGGCATGCCGTGATGGGTGGTGAGCGTACGATATCCGAGCGCCGAATACTGTTCGAGTTGCTCTGGCCAAAAGGTGTCGTTGAGCAGGTCTGCCTTGTTAAGGACCAGCGCAGCCTCTATCCCAATATGTTCCGCCGCCACGAGATAGCGGTCCAGCAGGTTGGCCTGAGGCGCCGGCTCGGGCGCGAAAACGACGAGCAGCAGCTGGATATTTGCTGCGACCGGTCGAAGCTGCCCCTTGATATCGGGCCGGTGGAGCACGTTTTGCCGCGCTGTTACCGCGGTGATCACCCCGGCTTCCTCGCTGCGCGCCCAGATCACATGATCACCCGCCACGGGTGATTCCAGATGGGAGCGTAAATGGCACAGCACCCGGTCGCCCTGCGCTCCTTCAACCAAGGCCTGCTTGCCGTAACGCGCGACGACGATGCCGGTTTCATCGTCCCCCGCAGTCTCGGCAGATTGCTGGGCGCGCTGCGCCTTTATTCGGCGCGTCTGTTGGTCGGTGAGGCGACGTTTGGTCATCGTGATAGTGTATGTCACTCGAAGCCATGCCGCTCGCAGCTTTGCGGCGTGCTCGGAGTAGAGGGAGAGAAGTCATGGCGGTCAGTGACCAAAATCTGATTTGGGTAGACATGGAAATGACGGGGCTCGTGCCTGAGGAGCATCGCGTCATCGAAATCGCCACGATTGTCACCGATACCAATCTCACCGTGCTGGCTGAGGGACCCGTGATTGCGGTACATCAAGATGCCGCGACACTGGAGGCAATGGACGAGTGGAATACGCGGACCCATACCAGCTCAGGCCTCGTAGAGCGGGTGCGCGCGAGCACGTTTTCCGAAAAAGCGGCTGCCGAGATAACGCTCGCCTTTCTTGCTGAGTGGGTGCCGGCCGGCACATCACCGATGTGTGGCAACTCGATCTGTCAGGATCGGCGGTTTATGGCGCGGCACATGCCGGAACTCGAGACCTTCTTTCATTACCGCAATCTGGATGTGAGCACACTCAAGATCCTGATGCAGCGGTGGCGACCCGATATTCCGGCGGCACCGAAAAAAGGTGCCCATCAGGCGCTGGAGGATATCCGCGAATCCATCGAGGAGTTGCGCCACTATCGCGCCCATTTTTTGCGGGTAGATGCCGACACCTCAGCTCAGTAGACAATCCGCCCACATGCCGGATTAGCGAAGGCCTAGCCGGCGTGCTGTGCCAGCGCCCAACGCACGTGCTCGCGCACCACCGCCGACGGGTCATCGACGGCTGATTGCAGCGCCTGCACTACGGCGTCGGAAGTGTTGGCATTGCCCAGCGCAATTGCGACGTTACGGCGCCACTGTGCGTAGCCAATGCGCCGGATAGCGGAGCCTGCTGTGCGGGCCAAAAAAGTCGGCTCGTCCCAATAAAAGCAGTCCACTAGTGTGATGCTATCCAAGTCGTGGCGCGGTGCGAAGTCCACTTCGGCGGTGTGCGCGGCAAATTTATTCCAGGGGCAAACCAGCTGGCAGTCGTCGCAGCCGTAGATGCGATTACCCATGGCCGGACGCAGAGTCTCCGGAATCATGCCATCGAATTCGATCGTCAAATAAGAGATGCATTTGCGAGCGTCGAGTACCCACGGTGCCACAAATGCCTGCGTTGGACAGACATCGAGACAGGCCTGACAGGAGCCACAATGTTGCGTCGTTTGCGGTGGGTCGAGCGGCAGGGGAATGTCGGTGTAAATCTCACCCAGAAAAAACCATGATCCTGCTTTGTCATTCAGCAACATGGTGTTTTTTCCAATCCAGCCGAGACCGGCATTTTCTGCCAGCGCGCGTTCGAGAACCGGAGCGCTGTCGACAAACGCCCGATACTGACCGCCACCCAACTGCGCCTCGATCTGACTCGCGAGCTTAGCCAGTCGATTGCGCATCAACTTGTGGTAATCGCGGCCCACCGCGTACCGCGACACATACGCCAGTTCAGACTGTGACAAAACCTGCTCGGGGTCGGCGCCTTCGGGCAGGTAATCCATGCGGGCGGTGATAACCGTGCAGGTACCGGGAATCAGCTTATCGGGCCGGCTTCTCTTATCGCCATGGCGAGCCATCCACTCCATGTCGCCGTGGTAGCCCGCGGAAAGCCATTTTTGCAGGTAGTCCTCATGCTGTTGCAGATCTATCCCGGTAAACCCCAGCGCTTGGAAGCCAAGCGCTTCTCCCCACTGGCGAATGCGCTCGAGCAACGCGGGACCTTCACCCTCGTGGTCGCTGGCGATGGGAGTGGGTGGATTCATGGCGAGATTGTGACAGATACCGGACTGGGCGCGGTACACTCTCGTCATGCCGCCACAACTGCACGCCATGCGAACCGGATTCCTCGCTGACGAGGAGAAAACACTGGCGCTGGGTGAGCAGTTGGGGGGGCTGCTGACCACTCCCGTCGTGATCTACCTGAGCGGGGAGCTGGGTGCAGGAAAAACCACCTTCAGCCGAGGCTTTTTGCGAGGCCGTGGACACAAGGGCTCTGTAAAAAGTCCGACCTATACGATTGTAGAACCCTATGAAACTTTAGCTGCAATGCCCGTTTTTCATCTCGACCTTTATCGTCTAGGGTCACCCGAAGAGCTCGCTTATTTAGGGTTAGAGGACTACCTCGCCAGAGAGGCAATATTATTGATCGAGTGGCCGGAACGGGCCCTGTCACATTTACCCTCGCCGACCGTTCAGATTACGCTGGTGGCGGAGCAGGAAGGGCGAGGGATTACAGTGCGTGCGAGTGATGCGGCGCTGCTGGATGAGCTGGCTTTCTGACATGGCGATGAGCAGCCACAGCAGTTATTCGCGAGCCCGGCGGGGGTGCGGCGGCGACTCAGACGGGTCGGTGATGGCGCTTGTGATCTCGTTCGTGCTGTTGGTGACGGGTCTCTTCCCCGCCGAGGTCATGGCGGCTGATGTCGGCGCGGTGAGATTATGGCGAGCGCCAGACCATACCCGACTGGTGCTGGATCTCTC
>CAXPKH010000009.1:0-15044 GCA_964217615.1 Luminiphilus sp. | reverse complement strand
GCGGGTGTCGGCCGTGACGTACCCCCCGCGGGAAGCGGCCGCCTGAAATTCATTCTGCTCTGCCAGCGAGCGGATATCTGCCAGCCCCGAGTCCCCAGAGATGGGGCGAGCACCCTCTCGGACAAATTTCATCCCGTTGTAATCCTTGGGATTATGGCTGGCCGTAACAACAATGCCGCCGCCCACACCGAGATGCGCGGTGGCAAAATAAATCTCCTCGGTACCGCAAAGGCCGATATCTTGTACCGATACGCCCTGGGTGCGAAGGCCGTCAATTAATGTCTGCTTGATCGACTCACTGGTGAGTCGAATATCGTGCCCCACCACCACCGTACCCGGCTGAATGACCTCGGCGTATGCGCGACCGATGCGGAAAGCAATGTCCTCATTCAGTTGGCCTGGAACGCGCCCCCTAACATCGTAGGCTTTGAAACAATCGAGGCTGTCAGTCATGCGTCGCGGCCGTAATAATGCTCGTACACGTGTTGGGTTGCTGCCACAAACCCCGGCACACTGCCGCAGTCAAAGCGCCGCCCCTGAAACTGATAAGCCAGTACCCGCCCTTCTTGGGCCTGCACTTGCAAGGCATCGGTCAGTTGGACCTCACCATTTCTTCCAGGCGGCGTACTGCGGATAATCTCGAAGATATCAGGCGTCAAAATGTACCTGCCGATGACCGCTAAGTTTGACGGCGCCTCCTCGGGGGGCGGTTTCTCAACCATTGCCGTGACACGGGTGAGCCCCTCACGCTCAGTGGTGCCGGCCACCACGCCGTACTGTTCGATATCCGACAGGGGCACCTCCTGAACGGCGACAATGGAGCATTGAAACTCTTCATACAGGGCTGCCATTTGAGCCAGCACACCGGGGCCGCTGTCGTTCAGACACAGGTCGTCTGATAGCACCACGCCAAAGGGCTGATCGCCGATCAACGGCTCTCCTGTCAGAATCGCGTGGCCCAATCCCAGCATCGCGCGCTGTCGCACCATGGTAAATACACCGCGCTCGATCACATCGCGAATCCCTTGCAGGTACTGCTCCTTTGAAGAGCCAGCGATCTGGTGCTCCAACTCATAGCTGATATCAAAGTGATCGGCGATGGCTCGCTTGCCCCGCCCCGTGACCAAGGCGCAGTTCAACATGCCGGCTTCGATCGCCTCCTCAACGCCGTACTGAACCAGCGGCTTGTTCACCACAGGAAGCATTTCCTTGGGCATACTTTTGGTCGCCGGTAAGAAGCGCGTGCCATATCCCGCCACCGGGAACAAACATTTTTTGATCACGAGGCTTCACCCTCCCTGCCATAGATATCGTCGAAGCGCACAATATCGTCCTCGCCCAGATACGAACCAGACTGAACCTCGATCACTTCCAGCGGTTCCTCGCCAGGATTGGCCAAACGGTGTTTCATACCGAGCGGGATATACGTGGATTCATCGGGACCCAGTGTCAACTGCTCTTCACCGCGCATGATCTCCGCTACACCGGATACCACAACCCAATGCTCCGCGCGGTGATGGTGTAACTGCAGCGACAAGGTTTGCCCGGGATTAACCGTGAGGCGCTTGACTTGAAAATGCTCCCCTGTCACCAGCGATTCATAGGCGCCCCAGGGCCGAAAAACGCGATGGTGCACTGTCGCTTCGGATCGGGCTGATTGGGTGAGCGTATCCACCAGTTGTTTTATGTCTTGAATGCGGTGCTTGGGGCTGACCATGACCGCATCTGGCGTTTCCACCACCACCAGGTCCTCAATACCCAGGGCGGTCACCAGGCGGCTCTCGCTGCGCACATAACTGCCTTGCGCGTCCTGAAGCACCACGTCACCGGCAGTGACATTGCCATGCGCGTCGCGCTGCCCCAACTCCCAAAGCGCCGACCAAGCGCCCACATCACTCCACCCGCAGTCGAGCGCCGCCACACCGCCATGTGCGGTCCTTTCCATCACGGCATAATCGATGCTGTCGGCGGGAGAAGCGAGAAAAGCGGCCTCCAATGGACGAATAAAGTCCAGGTCTCGCTCAGCGCCCGTCATGGCCGCCTCACAGGCCGACAGCATGGCTGGCTGGTACAGCGCCAACTCCTCCAGATATCGATCCGCGCGGAACAGGAACATGCCGCTGTTCCAGAAGTAATCACCCGAAGCGAGGTAGGACTGCGCCGTCGCCAGATCCGGTTTCTCGACAAACTCGGCAAGGTGGAATAACCCATCGGCGAATTTGTCGCCCGCTCGCACATAGCCGTAGCCGGTTTCTGCTCGAGTGGGGATCACGCCGAAGGTCATGAGAGCGCCCTGCTGGGCTTGAACAGCCGCACGCGATACCGCGGCACAAAACTCGGCTGGGTCAACAATGTGGTGATCCGCAGGCAACACCAACAGCAGGGATTCGGGGTGATGCTGACTGACTTGGAGTGCGGCCAGCGCAATGGCTGGCGCCGTGTTGCGCCCCGCGGGCTCCAGAATAATCTCAGGATGCACCGAACACTCCTCGCGCAGCTGCTCGGCGACCATAAAGCGGTGCTCGGCATTGCACACAACAACCGGCGGCTCGCAGCCAAGTCCCCGCAGGCGGCGTACGGTCTCCTGCAACATGGAGCCCTCACCCCCTAGGGGCAGGAATTGTTTCGGGCGCGCCGCGCGGGAGACGGGCCAGAGACGGCTGCCGACACCGCCGGAAAGTAAAACAGGAACCAGCATGGGCGCTATCAGTCAAAGTGAGGGGGCGATGCTACTGGATGCGCCGGGATTTTTCACCTCTGGAGCGCCGCGACCGGCCTCGGCAAACCCTTAACTTTGGGGAAACCTCGAAACACTTCTTCTGTATGGATCCTGTCGGTGCATTGTTCTACAATTGCCGCCCCGAGACAGAGCCACACCTCGAGGCTCTGCAGACCCCCCAATGACCGCCAACCCGCTTACGGAAATCCCAGGCCATGACTGAACGCTCGCCCTTTGTTCCCCAGCCCCAGTACGACAAGGCTGCACTGGTGGTGTGCGGTATGGGTGAACTATTCGGGCCCGGAAATGCCCAACTCCCCGTTGATAACATGCTGATGGTTGACCGAATAACGCACATCAGTTCTTCGGGTGGTATGGCGGATCGCGGGGAGCTGATTGCCGAGCTCGATATCCATCCGGACCTGTGGTTCTTCGCGTGTCATTTCCCCGGCGACCCGGTGATGCCCGGGTGTCTGGGCCTTGACGCCATGTGGCAACTGGTGGGATTTTTTCTGGGATGGCGGGGTAACCCGGGACGCGGGCGCGCGCTGGGATCCGGTGAGGTGAAATTCACCGGGCAGATTCTGCCGAGCCACTCGCTGGTGCGCTACCACATTCAAATGAAGCGAGTTATTGAGCGCAAATTGGTAATGGGGATTGCCGATGGCTCGGTGTCCGTAGACGGTGAAGTTATCTACACCGCTACCGACCTGAGGGTTGGCCTCTTTCAGAATACGGAGACACTGTGATGCTCGAGCGTGTAGTCGTCACTGGGATGGGCATCGTTTCCTGTTTGGGCAATGATGCGGCGACCGTCAGGGATGCCTTGTTCGAAGGAAAATCCGGCATCGCGCTGTGTCAGGCCCATATCGACGCCGGTATGCGCTCTCACATCGCAGGGATTCCCCAGATCGACCTCTCCGAGCACATCGATCGAAAACAGTGGCGCTTCATGGGCGACGCAGCGGGCTATGCCTATCTCAGCTTGCAGCAAGCCATCGCGCAGTCAGGGCTCACCGAAGACGCCGTGTCGCATCCTCGCACTGGCATTGTGGCGGGATCCGGAGGCGCCTCGTCTTCCAATCAGGTCGAGGCGGCGGACATCCTTCGCGACCGCGGCATCCGTCGGGTCGGACCCTATCGCGTGACGCAGACGATGGGGAGCACCGTCTCTGCCTGCCTTGCGACGCCGTTTCAAATCAAAGGGGTGAACTACTCGATCTCTTCTGCCTGTTCCACGAGTGCCCATTGCATTGGCCACGCCATGGAGCTCATCCAATTAGGTAAGCAAGATGTGGTCTTTGCGGGGGGCGGAGAGGAATTGCACTGGACCATGAGCGCGCTATTTGACGCCATGGGGGCGCTGTCGACCCAATATAACGACAATCCAACGCGTGCATCGCGGGCCTATGATGCGGATCGGGACGGCTTTGTCATTGCCGGTGGCGGCGGCATGTTAGTACTGGAATCTTTAAGCCATGCGCAAGCGAGAGGTGCCAACATTCTTGCCGAGTTAGTGGGCTATGGCGCGACTTCGGACGGCTACGATATGGTCGCGCCATCTGGCGAAGGCGCGGTGCGGTGTATGCAACAAGCGATGCAAGGGCTCGAAGGACCCATTGATTATGTCAACGCCCACGGCACCAGCACCCCCGCGGGGGACATCCAGGAACTCAATGCCATGCGCACCGTATTCGGCGACAACGCGCCAGTGATTGGCTCGACCAAATCCCTCTCCGGACACTCTTTGGGTGCTGCCGGTGTTCAGGAGGCAATTTACTCTCTCCTGATGCTACGCGATGATTTTATTGCGGCCTCTGCCAATATCGATACGCTGGATGACGGCGCCGCCGGAATGCCTATCGCCAGAGAGCGGGTAGAAAACGCAGGGGTTGAGCAGGTCATGTCCAATAGCTTTGGCTTCGGCGGCACCAACGCCACGCTGATCTTTCGGCGGTATCAGGCCTGACCCTAGCCGAACCCCGGCTGCCACAACGCAGATAGGGGGATAACTTCCAGCCAATCCTCCTCCCGCACCGTGAGGCCGGCGGGAATGACCGCCACTGCGTCGGCTTGCCCCAGACTGGTAAGGACCCCAGAGCTTTGGCTACCCGTCAATTCCGCTCGCATCGCTAGGCCCTTTCCGACAAGCCGGACGCGCAGAAATTCCTCCCGCGTCCCCGGGTGCTGCAACGAAAACCCCGCCTGCACAGGAAAACGCGGTGGGGCCGGCAATATCCCCCCTTGGCGCTTCACCAACCAGGGTCTGGCAATAAGTGCAAAGGTGATCCAGGACGATACCGGGTTTCCGGGCAATCCAAAAACCGGCGTCCCCTGCACCTCGCCGAATGCCAGTGGCTTGCCCGGCTTAATCGCCAACCGCCAGAGCGCTAGAGACCCCTGCTGCTCAATTGCAGCCCGAACATGATCCTCCTCCCCCACCGACACACCGCCCGCAGTCACGATGCAATCAGCCTGCAGGGCGGCGCTTTTCAGCGCAGAAGATATTTGCGCAGGATCATCTGGAAGATGACGATCATCGGTCACTAAGAATCCCAGCGCACGAATCTGATGACTCAGTGTCCATCGGTTGCTGTTGAAGATTTCCCCCGGCTTGAGTTCGCCTTCTCCAGGATCGCGCAACTCATCACCCGTTGTGAGCACGGCCACCTTGAGAGGCCGATAGACCGATACCGAATCAATGCCGACAGCGGCCAGCAAGCCAATATCCTGGGGTCGCAAACAGTGGCCCCGGGCAACCAGACAATCGCCTGGCTCTATATCGTCGCCGCAACGCCGGATGTGTTGACCGGCAACCGCTGACGGCAATTGGATGCCGGCGCCGGTCTCTTCCGCCGCCTCCTGCGGAATGACCGCATCCGCCCCAGACGGGATCTCTGCACCTGTGAAAATACGCGCCACCGTACCGGGCTCCAGATTCGCAGGGACGGATCCCGCCGGGATACGTTGGCTTACGGGCAACAGGCCGGGGACTTCGCCACTGCGCACGGCATAGCCATCCATCGCGCTGTTATCGGCTGGCGGCACCGGCCGGGGCGCACAGACAGCCTCGGCGACATACCGATTGAGCGCATCCTGAAGTCGCACTCGCTCAGCCTCAGGCGTCATGTCCGCCGTTTTGAGGATCGTCTCGAGCGCGTCGCCGAGGGGGGTGAGTGGCATGCTCAGTGACCCCGCAACACCCCGACAAAGTTGCAGGGTCGGTGCTCACTGTCGAGTTGGTCGCGGAGAACACCCTCCCATGCGGTGCGACAGGCACCGGTCGATCCGGGCATACAAAAAATCACGGTCCCATTCGCCATGCCCGCAAGCGCGCGCGACTGTATCGTCGAAGAACCAATTTCACTCAGGCTGAGCGCCCGAAATACCTCCCCAAAACCCTCTATGACCTTGTCAAACAGCGGCGCTACCGCCTCTGGCGTGGAATCACGCCCGGAAAAACCGGTGCCGCCCGTTGTCAGGATAACCTCCACCCCCGGATCAGCTATCCACCGAGACAGTACCGCCCGGAGCTGGTAAATGTCGTCAATCACAATCTGTCGATCGACCACGTCATGCCCGGCTGCACGAAGCGCTTCCTCCAAATAAGCCCCGGAGGTGTCGTTCTCAGCAGTGCGGGTATCACTCACGGTCAGTACGGCTGCGGTTAAGGCTGTGCTCATGGTGTGTTACTCATCCCTCGGCATAAAGTTCAATGTAGCGTTGCACTGCTCTTGGGACAAATTCCCGCCAACCCAGTTGCTGGATACCAAATTGATGGCGGATCTCAGCGCAATCGAGACTCAGACTATTGGTGACGCCAGTGCCGTCACTGGTCAATTCCATCAGTTCCCTCGCGTCTTTAAAGGGCTCGTATTGCGAGGCGTTGGCCAGAACAGTTTCCATAAAAGAGTAGGCGTTGACTTCACCAATACCGCTGTAGTGATAAAGCCCCGCTCTCGGCGCTCCCGCGCCTAGCTGATCAATAACACCGTGTATCACCCGCGCCACTTCTGCGACATGAACCGGACTACCTCTCATCTGCTCGCTGACTTTAACGCGATCTCCTCTGGCAAGTGCATCCAATGCGCGGGCAAGCGGGTTGGGCCGGCGGCCACCAAACATAAGACCCAGACGCAAAATGAAAACCTCATCCAGCGCACCGGTTAACACCTGCTCGACTTCGACGAGGGTCCGGCCAACCGGATCCGTTGCATCCGGTTGATCGGTCTCTCGATACGGACGGGTTAATGTGCCTGAGAAGACCCGGGCGCTGGAAAGAAAAAAATAGGGGATAGCGTCTCGAGCTGCCAAGTTGGCCAGCCAGCGCGTGCGCTCCAGATCGGGTTGCCCCACGGGGTCCACGCCATCAATCTGGGTGACAAGGCGGGCATCCAGAATCAAATCAACGCTTTGCCGACGAATCAGCTTTTTTACCTGTCGCTCACGCCGCCACCGCGTCGCGTCCATATCCACGCCGATGATTTCGTGACGCATGAGCGGCGCGGCGAATGCCCTTAGCGAAAAACCCAAGGGGGAGTCTAAACCGAGAACCAAGACACGCACGGGAATCAGAGCGATCCATTAGCGGGCATTAAAATGCCCATAGGTTAGAAGGGGATATCGTCTTCCGGAAAATCGATCGGTGCGGGATTACCGGCAGACGCTGAAGCAGGGGCGGCTGCCGCAGGGGCGGGCTGGTAGGCGCCGCCGTCCTGCATTCCACCGCGACTGTCGAGCATCTGCATTTCCTGCGCAACAATCTCCGTGGTATACCGATCCTGCCCCGACTGATCCTGCCATTTGCGGGTCCGCAACGAACCCTCCACATACACTTTTGAGCCTTTTTTGAGGTACTCAGCAGCAATTTCGGACAGTCGATTGAAAAAGACCACCCGGTGCCACTCCGTTCTCTCTTGTTGCTCACCGGTATTTTTATCTCGCCAGCTCTCCGACGTGGCAAGACTTACATTGGTAACGCCGCCCCCGGAGGGGAGCACCCGGTGCTCAGGATCGTTACCCAAATTCCCGACCAAAATCACTTTGTTTATGCCACGCGAGGCCATAGGGTTCTCCAAAACTGTGCAGAGGCACCTGATTCCCTGTGCCTCTGATTCTCTATTTCATTCCCGAGACTATAACAACGCTACCGCTCGTCGGGTACATCAATCTCAGACAATTGCGCTCTTAAAACGCGACAGTCGGCGCTCTGGCAAACCGCCATACACCAGCCAACCAAAGACCGGTAAGTCCAGAGAGCAGCGCAAAAAGGGCTCCCACGTCACCCCACTGCAAAACTGCGCCGCCTACAACGCCGCCGCTAAAAACGCCCAAAAATTGCGCGCTGGAAAACACCCCCATCGCAGTTCCCCGCAGCGATACGGGAGCAAAAATAGATACCCACGCGGGCAGCAGGGTCTCCAGCGCAGTAAAGCCGACAAAAAATAACGCCAATCCGAAACCCAGCAGTGTCAGCGACCCAGCCTCCAACGCCATGAACAGGCCGCCCACCGCTAGCACGATCGTCAGGGCCATCACTGGCCGGGGATCCTGCAGTTCACCGCGGCGCCGAATCAGCAACGCCACCCCGGGCAACGCCACAGCCAACGTGACGAGATACATCCATGCATGTTGCGCTGCGGGCAAACCCACCTGTTCCGTCATGATTGACGGAATCGCAGTAAAGGCGGCCATCAGCAACAAATGCAAACAAAATATGCTGCCATAGAGGATACCCAAGCCGCGGCCCCATAGCGCCTCCCCCAACCGCTCGCGATCGGCCAGATGCGACCGTCCCGCTTCGGTCAGTTCAGGCGTCGCGGGCAGCCAGAACACCACAACCAGCAGGCCCAAGGCGCCCATAGCGGCAGTCACTTCAAATACACCCGCGAGCCCCCCCCAGGTTGCCAATACGGGCCCGATAACAAGCGCCAGCGCAAAGGACAGGCCGATGCTGGCTCCGATAATGGCAGACGCTTTGGTGCGCTGGTCAATTCGGGTGTAGTCAGCCGCGAGGGCCATGGTGGCCGAGGCAATTGCACCGGATCCCTGGAGGAGCCGGCCCAAGGCCAGCCCCGAGAGCGTCTCGGCCAAAGCCGCAACGATGCTGCCGCAAATCAACAGACACAGCCCGCCCACAATCACCGGCTTACGTCCGACGCGATCAGACAACCACCCCAGCGGCACTTGGAGCAAGGCCTGTGTCAATCCGTATGCTCCCAAGGCCAGTCCAATGCTGGCAGCGCTCGAACCCGCCAACTCCCGCGCATATACCGCGAACAGAGGCAGAACCATGAACAGTCCCAGCATGCGCAGGCAGTACAAACACGCCAGCCCGGTGACCGCGCGGCGTTCGACAGCATTAAAAGGTTCTTTGGACAGCACAATATCGGTCGCCTGGGCGAGTCCTCAGTGTATCACGGGGTAAAAAATCGTCCGCGACAGTCCGCCGCCCTCGGATCCTCGTATACTGTCGTGTTGGCAGAAATCCCCGTAGGCAATTTCATGGACACCATTGAGGTCCGCGGCGCGCGCACTCATAACCTCAAAAATATTGATCTCGATATCCCCAGAGACAAACTGGTGGTGATCACCGGGCTATCGGGCTCCGGAAAATCGTCCTTGGCTTTCGATACGCTCTATGCCGAAGGGCAGCGCCGCTATGTGGAATCTCTCTCGACCTACGCGCGCCAGTTTCTGTCAATGATGGAAAAGCCCGATATCGATCATATTGAGGGGCTCTCGCCGGCCATCTCGATCGAACAAAAATCCACATCGCACAACCCGCGCTCCACGGTCGGCACCATCACGGAAATCTACGATTATCTGCGCTTATTGTTTGCCCGGGTCGGGGACCCGCGATGTCCGACGCACGGGGTGACCCTGAAGGCTCAGACGGTCACACAAATGGTGGACGCGGTACTGGCGCTGCCGGAGGGTAGCAAACTCATGCTGTTGGCGCCGGTGGTGCGGGACCGAAAAGGCGAGCATTTACACATTTTTGAACAGATGCGTGCCGCTGGTTTTATCCGCGTTAGGGTAGATGGCATTGTGGTCGATCTGGACGATGTGCCCACACTGGATAAAAAAAGAAAGCACCGGATTGATGTGGTCATCGACCGATTCAAGGTACGGGAAGATATCCGGCTGAGACTCGCAGAATCCTTTGAGACCGCGCTGGAGCTTACCGACGGTGTAGCAGCCATCGCGCCCATGGATACGGAAGGTCCCGAGACGCTTTTTTCGGCGCGTTACGCCTGTCCCAGTTGCGGCCATTCGATCGACGAACTGGAGCCCAGACTTTTTTCGTTTAACAACCCCGCGGGTGCTTGTGACGGATGTGATGGCCTGGGCGTGACGCAATTTTTTGATGAGAGCCGTGTCGTGCTACATCCCGAAGCGAGCCTTGCAGAGGGCGCCATTCGCGGCTGGGATCGGCGCAACGTTTATTACTTTCACCTACTCCGCTCGCTTGCGAGCCACTATGGCTTTGACATGGACAAGCCCTTCAACGAGCTTGCCCAACATCATCGCGACGTCATTTTGCATGGCAGTGGCACCGAGGAGATTGAATTTTCTTACATCAATGACCGCGGCACAGTATTCAAGCGGGTACACGTATTTGAAGGCGTCATACCCAATATGGATCGACGCTATCGCGAAACGGAGTCTTCCTCCGTGCGTGATGAGCTGGCCAAGTACGTCTCGACCGCCGCCTGCAAGGCATGCGAGGGCACCCGGTTATGCGCAGACGCACGGAGCGTTTACGTCGACGATCGAACGCTACCGAGCATTACCGCCCTGCCCGTCGGAGAGGCACAGGCCTATTTCGACGCACTCGAACTGCCGGGCCGGCAAGGCGAAATTGCTGACAAAATTCTGAAGGAGCTGCGCGCCCGCTATCGGTTTTTGGTGGACGTGGGACTCAATTATCTGACGCTTAACCGAAGTGCCGAGACGCTGTCTGGCGGTGACGCCCAGCGGATCCGGCTCGCGAGCCAAATTGGAGCGGGTTTGGTGGGGGTCATGTATATCCTCGATGAACCGTCGATTGGCCTGCACCAGCGCGATAACGAACGCCTGCTAAATACGCTAATCCACCTTCGCGATCTTGGTAATACCGTACTGGTGGTTGAACACGACGAGGATGCCATTCGCAACGCTGACCATATTATTGATATTGGCCCCGGCGCGGGCGTGCATGGTGGCGAAGTCGTGGTGTCTGGGTCATTGCAGGATGTCACGGCACACCCGGACTCACTGACGGGCGCCTATTTATCGGGCAAACAGAACATTCCCATTCCCGCAAAGCGTCACCCGGTAAACCCGCAGCAGTTAATCTCTATCTCGGGCGCACAGGGTAATAACCTTCAGAATGTGACACTGGATCTGCCGATAGGCTTGCTCACTTGTGTCACCGGAGTTTCCGGATCCGGAAAATCGACCCTCATTAACGGCACTCTTTACCCCCTTGCGGCCACTGCGTTGAACGGCGCCACCACATTGAAGGCAGCCTCACACGATGACATCACGGGGCTCGAGCAATTGGATAAATGCATCGATATTGACCAGAGCCCGATCGGGCGCACCCCTCGCTCCAATCCAGCGACCTACACCGGTATCTTTACTCCCGTCAGAGAATTGTTCGCGGGAACTCAGGAGGCGCGCTCGAGGGGCTATAAACCTGGTCGCTTCAGTTTTAATGTCCGTGGCGGTCGTTGCGAGGCCTGTCAGGGAGACGGTGTCACCAAGGTGGAGATGCACTTCCTACCCGATATCTATGTGCCCTGCGATGTCTGTCGAGGCAAGCGCTACAACCGGGAAACGCTAGAGATTCGCTTTAAAGGCCTTAACATTTATGAGGTGCTCGAGCTGACTGTCGAAGACGCACTGGCTTTCTTCGATGCCGTTCCTGCGATCCAACGCAAACTCCAGACGCTAATGGATGTCGGTTTGTCCTACATCCGGCTCGGTCAAGCGGCGACCACGCTATCCGGTGGAGAGGCGCAGCGAGTCAAGTTATCGAAAGAGCTCTCTAAACGCGACACCGGCAAGACGCTATACATTCTCGACGAACCCACCACGGGTCTGCACTTTGAGGATATCCGGCAGTTACTCGAGGTACTGCACAGACTTCGGGACGGCGGCAACACGGTGGTCATCATTGAGCACAACCTTGATGTCATCAAAACCGCTGATTGGCTCATTGATTTGGGGCCAGAGGGTGGTTCAGGTGGCGGCCAGATCATCGCCACCGGCACGCCCGAAGAGGTGGCGGTCAATGGCCGGTCGCACACCGGTCGATTTCTGGCCCCACTGTTGAAATCAAGCAACGAAAAAGCCCTGAAGAAACCGGGCTCCAAGGCCGCTTAACTCGATTTACTCACACCTCAAAACTGCTTACACCGGCAAAAAAAAGCCCGGACGATGCCGGGCTTCTCAACTTTATCCCTTTATAGGAATCTCAAAACTTGAAGGTTCCCCGAACGCCAAAGACCGCTCCTTCGTCCATGTAAAAGGTATGGCTGCCAGCCAAAACCGGCGTATCGAAGCTTTGCTGAAGCGCCGCTTCATCAAAGATATTTCGACCGTAAGCCATCACCTCCCAATTTTGACCGATCAAACCGATCCGGGCATTGACCTTGGTGTAAGAATCAATCACGTCATAGGGATCTGCATCGCCGGCTGAGTCGAACTCACTGCGGTAATTCACGTCAACGCCACCAAACCACTCGAGGTTGCCCATGGGGATACGGACATCGATAAAAGCGTTACCGCTCCATTCCGAGGCATAGAGCGTTCGAGTGCCGGTCAAGTCATTACCGGTCGCACCCGCAGGAGTACCACAGGCGGCGTCGGCATCCAGCTGAATCGCCGTACAGGGTCCGTCCTTGAAGTCACCGTAAGAGGCATCAAGGTATGCGGCATTAACACCCAAGCGGATGCCGTCGGTCATCTGGAACAACCAATCGACCTCGATACCCTCAACCTCAGACGAGGCCGCATTCTTCACTGAGAAGCCTACACCCTTAAAGATTGTCGTCTGGAGATCATCGTACTCTGAGTAAAACGCGGCCCAGTTCAAACGCATACGGCCATCCATGAACTCGTGCTTACCACCAATCTCGATAGACTCTACGGACTCATCGTCAAACTCAAAGTCTTCGTTGGGTACGGTCGAGACAAAGCCGTTGGCCTGAAAGCCATTGTCGACAGCGGGCGGGATGGGTGGCACGCCGACTGGCAAGTTACCGGGGTTGCCGTCGTCCGCAGCACTGAAACCACCGGACTTAAAGCCTTCGGAATATGTGACGTAGAGCATGGTGTTGTCGCTGACGTCCCACTGCAGATTCACCGAGGGTGAAAAATCGTCGGTTTTCCGGCTACCGGTCCAGTACTTGTTGTAAGTGTTAAAACTGGATGCCTGCACCACTGCGAGCCAATTGTTATAAGCCCCACACTGGCCCATGACCCCGCCCTCGAGGTTACCTGTGATACCACAGAGGCTGTCACCCAGCTTCTGATCACTAATGGCGTCCTTCTCTTCCTCGGTGTAACGCACACCCACAGTCAGACGCAGTGCATCGGTGAGGTCATAGGTGCCTTGGGCGAACAATGCCCAGGACTCAGTCTCCTGATTAAAGGCGTGGTTACGAGAAACCTGATTGGGGGTATAGACACCATAGCCGGGGATACCATTCAGCGGGCTGTCCGCCGTTAGTGCTGTAATCAGGTTCTGGGGCATCAGCGGCGCAGCCTCCGCAGGCAGGCCATTTGCCAACGCCACAAAAGTGGGGAATAGGCCGTCGAAATTGGTGTCGATAACAACTTGGCCCTGCATATCCAGCTCGTTCTCATCGATATAACCACCTAACGTATAAGTGAAGCGATCACCGATATCCGCAGACCAACGGATTTCCTGACTGAACTGCTCAAAATCATGGATATCCGAACGGTCGATAAATTGAAGCGGCAACCAATCCACGTCGACATCATCGAAGTACTCATAGCCTGCAAGGCCGGTTACCGAGGTCAGCGTGCCGCCACCCAATTCCCAGGTCAGCGTCAGCGAAAGGTTCTCAATTTCGTCTTCACTATTCTCTGGCTTCAGACCAATGCCAAAACCATCGTCTTTGCTGCGACCATAGTTGTTGTCTTTGTAAGTGGTGAATTCTTTACCAGCGATGCCAGGAAAATCGGGGAAGAAAACGTCCATTATCGCGTATGCCGTATTGGCGAAAGCACTGCGATTAGGCACCTGCGCGTTCCGCTCCCCTGGGCTCAGGTAACGCCAGGTCGCACTGGCGGCGCCATCACGATCGCGCTCCATATAGGTGTATTTCAGGTTAGCCGAGAACGTATCGCTGGGCTCCCAAAGCAATGTGAGGCGGCCACCAAACTCCTCGAGCGCGCCTTCATCCTGCTCCAGAAAAGCGTTGTAAACGTAGCCATCAGTTTCCCGGCCGCGCAAAGCAAGGCGAACCGCAAAGGTTTCGCCACCGCCTTGAATAAAGCCCTCTGCGATACTCCCGCCATTCTCTTCGATGGAGACATTGATCTCACCTGACGCACCCTCGCCGACGACGGGCGAGGCACTCGTGATGTTGATAGCACCCGCGACCGTATTCTTACCAAACAGCGTGCCCTGGGGTCCGCGGAGCACCTCGACACGCTCAATATCCAGTAGCGCGGATCTGTACTGACGACCCCGACCAAGGTAAACGCCATCGAGATACATGCCGACCGATTGCTCGAAGCCGCGGTTGTTCCCTGAACCAATGCCGCGCATGTAGATATTGGTATTTACCGGAGCATCGGCAATGTGCAGGCTGGGCACGAAGTCAGCCAGCGCCGCAAAATTCAGGATGGTATTGTCCTGAATCTTCTCGCCGCTCACCGTGCTGATCGAAATTGGAACGTCCTGCAGACTTTCGGCGCGCTTTTGCGCCGTCACAATGACTTCTTCGAGCTGCGCCTGTGCCGTCAAGCTAACGGGCAAGCAAACGGCAGCCACCAACTGATACAACTGATTACGTGATCTCTTCATGGGTCGTGGTTCTCTCATGGATATTTGTCGTTCTACACCTGACAGGGGCTCAAGCGCCATTTCTTCGGCGTGGAACCATACCGGTGTTACTGTCGAACCGCAAGCGACAACCGCATATCGATAAATAACTGATTAATAGAAATTAAATGCCGTTGTGTCCAAAGCTCAGTGAACCCTCCTGCCGGACGCAACACGCCTTGCTTATGCATCGCGCATCACAGGCGACAGCTCTGACTTATCCGGTCGCCGCAGTAGCACTCAGTAGATAATAAAAAGCCC
>CAXPKH010000008.1:0-7615 GCA_964217615.1 Luminiphilus sp. | reverse complement strand
GACGCCGATGGCAAAACCCTCGCAGAGCGCATCGAGGTGTCGATGTCTGGCGTGCAGTCCACCGTCACCGATACCAGCGAAGTGACGCGCAGCGGCGTGGAGTCCAGCCGTGCAATGGTGGCGCAATTAGACCGGCAAGCTGAGCAATTGACGTCGTTGACGCAACGGATTTCCCAGCTGGAATCGGGCTTGAGGGATGTTGCCGCACTCAAGCGCGAGGTTGCCACCCTCATCGAGATTGAGCGAGATAACTTGACGGAGCTATTCGAAGCCCAGTTGGCGTTACAACAGGCGCAAATGAGCAGCGACGGTATGAACGTCGAGGAAGTGCTGGTTCCGGAAAAAACTTATCCTGAGGGTGCGATTGTCTATCCGCTGCCCGCGTCACGGCAGTAACGCCCCCCCCTGTAGGGCAAAGGAAAAGTCAGGAGATTTCAGCCAATTCGCGGCTGTCAGTCTCTTCCGAGGCTACGGTTACATCCCGCATGGCACTGTCCACGAACGACGAGCCGGCATCGATGCCCATAGAGACTGCATCGATCGTTTCTCTGATAGCAGCAGCGAGCGAGGCACGTTGCTGACTGTCTTCGGTGGCACCCAGTTCCCGGCCCAGCGCGTAGAGACGATTTGCTTGGGAAGACGGAAGATAGGACTCAAACTCACCCCGTAGCATTTTTATTTTCAGGGGATTGGACGGCGGTTCATTAACGCCCGTTTGGCCGTGCTCCCTTCCTGTTTTAATAATCGAACGGATGTGCAGCTCGAGTAGCGCCAGAAAGCGTTCGCGGTCGCCCGTAATGCGGTACTGGTCCTCCGCGCCATTGGCCATTGCCACCCATTCGTCCCAGAGCTCTCGCCCGCTAAGCCCGCCAAATACTTTTTGCGGTTCCGCCTCGGTTTTTTTTTCACCGGAAGTTGCAGTGAGATTGGAAAAGGCCCTCGCCTCGAGATCATTGACGCGGCTGATCAGGTAAATGATCAGTATCAGGAGAACGATGCCCAAAAGCAGTGAGATCGCGATAACCGCGTTTTCAAGAGACATGACTATGCATTCCCTCCGCGATCATGCGCCCCACCCCGATTAATCATCGTTCTCTGACGATTCGCCGTCTCTGAGAAGCCCCAGAAGCTGTATCGTTTGAGTGGTTTGTAGATCTTCGATCACGCATTCGGCAATTTTGTCTGCCTGCTGCAATGCCTCAAGCGCGCTAACTTCCTGAATCTGGTAATCCGCACCCAGATTGAACATCTTATTTGCGAGTTCTTCGGGGACCCATGACACAACCGATCCCGAAACACCCTGTAACTGGTTATAGCCCTCGTGCACGATCCTGGGCGGCAGCTCTTTCCCGGCTTTAAGCGCCTCGACCAACTCCAGTTGGCGCTTTTCTTCCGCTTTGGCGCCCTGAACGAAAATTTTATCCAGATTCAGCCGGGCTCTTTGCGCGATACGCGCCGAGAACACGCGGTGCAAGCGGTCTTCCTGATCGAGTGCTCCGCACTTCAGATAATCGGCTTTTGCATCCGCTTTCACGCGCTCGAGCTTTGATTTTTTTCCAAACATGATCCTGCCAGTACCTTAAAACGCGACCCGCTCGCGCAGTTTTCCCACGACTTTGGTCAGTATTTGACTCACTCGGGACTCGCTCACGCCAATGATCGCGCCAATTTCTTTTAAATTCATCTCATCGTTGTAATACAAAGAGAGTACGATTTGCTCGCGCTCCGGTAAACCGGCAATCTCTCCCGCGAGCCATTCGTTGGTTTCTGCGGCTTCCACCTCATCCAGAGGGCCCGCTTCTTCGGAAAATGGGGTTTGACCGCTTTCTTCGAGCTCGTCCAGGGATGTGGTCCGAAATTTTTGTGAGCGACCGCGCTGTTTCTGGTATTCGTCCAGCGTGGTATCCAGCTCCTGCGCGATCTCGGAGGCCGTCGGCGGTCTGCCGTACTTGGCTAAAAACTGCTCCACGACCTGCTCTTCGGCTTTGATATGCGAGCTATCGGTCCGCGATAGCGGTGAACGTTTTCTCACCTCATCGAGTATGGCGCCCCGAATCCGTTTGCTGGCGAAAGTGCCAAGGTCAGCGCCCTGTGAGGCGTCATAGGATTTGGCCGCCTCCAGAAGGCCCACCATACCAATCTGAACCAACTCCTCGAGCTCAACGTGATCCGGCAGTCTGGCCTTAATGTGTAGCGCCGTTTTGTGTACCAGGCCAATGTGCTGCAGCACAGCGGCGTTCTCTCCGCTGGGTTCGGAGCCCGCTAACGCGTCCGCGTATGCCTGATAGCCTTTGGACATGGCTTAGCCCTTGGCGCCTACCGATATCCTGATATCACTAGAGTTGGCCGGTTTGGTGGGCGCTTTTGTTATGACATCAACGAGCCTCTTGATGTCTGTTGCAATATCGCTCTCTGGAGCATGAAGAATCGCCGGCTGCCCCAATCGGGCCGAGTTTAACACTACCGGATCTTTTCGTATGCCTGTGGCGTAGTCTAAAGAGAGACCCAGAAATTGCGCCGTAACCTTGTTGATGCGCTTGTGAATATTCTCTGATTCTCTCTCGTTGCTCACCTGCACGGGTGTCAACATGATGTCAGAGAGATTAAATTCTTGCTGCAGTACTTTCACCGTCGCATAAGCGTCTGCAATGGAAGAAGGCTCATTTTGAATGAGCAGCAATTTGATGTCGCAGGCGCCAAACAGTACCGTGACGTTGTCGCTAATACCTGCGGCGGTATCTACCACCAGATAGTCACAGTCATCCAATGCCGACAGCGCGTGAATCAGGCCCAACAATTGCAGGCGGGTAAGCCTGGCCAGGGCAGATGAACCACTGGAGCCCGGTACCAGCGTTACCCCGTATTCCGACTGCACCATAATCTCTTCGAGGGTTTTTTGTCCGGAGAGCACGTGTCCGTAGCTGTATTCGACCCGTGCATTGAGGAGGATTTGTGCGTTACTCAGCCCTAGGTCGCCATCGAGCAAAACGACCTTTTTACCACGCTTAGCAAGTTCTACGGCGAGGTTAACCGAGACAGTGGTTTTGCCAACGCCTCCTTTGCCACTCGTTACGCCAATTACACGCATGAGGTTGCCTCTCGCTGTGGTGATCTCTGCCCACTTGGTGGGCGGATACCCTAAATACCCTATCCAGCCACTATTTTAAGCTGAGTCTGCGCCGAAAGGGACATGGATTTGCTGGCGGCGGCAATACAACCAGATAAAAGCGTAGCGAAGTTTTCTGCACCCTCGGAAGTACACACCCTGGGTACCACCGGGTCATCCATTTCTGCACCGACAAAGGCGAATTCAGCTGAAGGCGTCCACTCGAGGTCCTTGCTGGCGACCATCGGCGTCTCAAACGGGGTAAGGGCTGCAGTCTGTGCCGCCTTTTCGACCCATCGAGTGAGGGGGTCTGCGCTCAACAGGGGCTCCGGCTGTGCCGTTTCGGTGTCCATCTTGTCTGCTGCAACAGCGTCAGCAAGCACGTCCGAGAACACGACCGTCCGAAATTCCTCTGCTTCTGGCTCAAGAACGGAGGGTTGATGGGCCGCCTCGAGCGCCTTGATACGTGCCGCCAGCGCGATTAAGCCAGAACTCACCTCGGCCGATGGCCGGATTGGAGCAGCCGCGCTGGGCGGTTCACTCTGCACGCTTTCGGCCATCACGGGCGCCGGGACAGGCGGCACTTCGCTGACATCGTCGATAAACGTATCCCACTTTATGTGGCCAGCCGGTGCGGCGGGCGAAATGACATCTCTCACCGCATCATTCAGCGCGGTCAAAGCCGGTCTCGAGGATTCCGTTTCCAGCGCCACCACAATGCGGTACTGGTCTTCCACCCTGAAACTGTGCACGACAACACAGTCCGCGCCGTGGCGCTGCCGTACAATCTCCATGCAGGTGCTATGGTCCTGCGCTTCTTCTACTACAAGCCGCATGGTCTATTACTCCGTTTCCCCCTCGATGGCCGCTTCACCACCGATACTGGACTGAACCTGAATGCGCTGATCATCTGGTATCTCTGTATAAGAGAGCACCGCGAGATCAGGTACCCGAACTCTCACAAAGCGCGACATCCAGCTGCGTAGGGTGGGTGACACCACTAACGTCGCTGCCGCGCCTGCATCCTGAATTTTTTCTGCTTCACTTCGCAGGCTCTCAATCATGGAATTGGCTAGCGTGGGGTCGAGCGTAATGTGCTCGGTTTCTACCCCTGCCCGGCTACTCTCTAGCAATTTTTCCAGATCGGGAGCCAGCGTAATCACCGTCAAGGTACCGGTCTCATCAACCAGCGGCTGGCAAATCAAGCGGCCCAATTTGGGCCGGACCAGGGACGTGAGGTGACTCGCATCCTGATTTTCTTTGGCATGTGCTGTGAGCGCATCAATCACATTACGCATGTCTTTTACCGGTACTGATTCGGCCAACAAGTTCTGCAGTACCTGTGTCACAGTCGAAAGCGGCAGTAAATCAGGCACCAGATTGCTGACCAGCTTCGGGTAGCGCGTGGCGACTTTATCGAGCAGCTGCTGGGTTTCATCCTGACCGAGCAACTCACTGGCGCTCTCACGAATCACCGCGTTGATATGAGTGGCGATTGCGGTAGGCGGGTCCACTACTGTATAGCCCAACCCCCGCGCAAGTTCAGCTTGCGAGGGTTCAATCCACAGCGCATCAAGGCCGAATGCGGGTTCTTGGGTGGGTTCTCCATCAATGGGCGCGGGCATGTCGGAGCTGTTGATGGCGAGTAGCTTCCCTACCCGCACATCGCCACTGCCTCTCACAACGCCATGGAGTGAGATTTGGTAGACCTCTGGCTTGAGGTCAAGGTTATCGCGGATTCGAATAGGTTGAATCAAAAAACCGAGTTCGGCAGAGAGCTTTTTGCGGATACCGCGGATTCGAGTGAGTAACTGACCCCCGGATTGTGTATTGGCAAGCGGCACCAGGCCATAGCCAATATCCAGCGCAATCACCTCAACCTGATCAATGTCTTCCCAGTTTAGCTCGCGATTTGCGGGCTCTACCTCGGCAATGGCCTCCGCATTGACCGCCTCCCGTTGCTCTTCCTCTGCTTGTTGTCGCAGATAAAATCCGAGCCCAATGCCGGCGGCACCCAGCGGCAAAAAGACAAAGTGCGGCATGCCGGGAATCAGGCCCAGCGTGGTAACAATGCCTGACGCAATAAAAATAGCATTGGGGTCAGCAATCTGACTGGAGGCCTGCTCTGCCATGCTTTCATCGGTGGTCACGCGGGTAACCAGGATGGCAGTGGCCAGCGACAACAACAGTGATGGGATTTGGGCCACCAGACCATCACCTATCGTCAGCAGAACATAGATGCGGCCTGCCTCGCCAAGGCTCAGTTCATGTTGCGTGGTGCCGACGATTAGCCCCCCGACAATATTGATGACCAAAATCAAAATACCGGCGATGGCATCGCCTCGGACAAACTTGGAGGCACCGTCCATTGAGCCGTAAAAGTCAGATTCTTGACCCAGCTCATTGCGGCGCGTTTTGGCTTGCTCCTGGTCGATAATGCCCGCATTCAAATCTGCGTCGATCGCCATTTGTTTGCCTGGCATGGCATCTAATGTGAAGCGTGCGATCACCTCGGATACCCGCCCTGCGCCTTTAGTGACGACGATAAAGTTGATGATCATGAGGATCAAAAAGATGATGAAGCCGACAACGTAGTTGCCCGCGATCACGAATTCGCCAAAGGATTCAATCACTTTGCCCGCGGCGTCGGTACCCGTATGTCCCTCAACCAGCACCACTCGGGTGGAGGCCACATTCAGGCCCAGTCGCAGCAATGTTGCGATCAACAGCACGGAGGGAAAAGAGGAGAATTCAAGGGGTTTGCGCGTATTGAGGGTGATCATCACCATCAGCAGACCCAGCATAATGTTGAAAGTGAAGAGCACATCGAGCACGAAGGCGGGCAGTGGCACCACCAACAGCGCCAATATGAGCAATACCAGTGTCGGTGCGCCGACACTTTTACCGCTCAGCCACGAGAAACGGCCGGAAACCTGTCGGAAATTTGACAGTATCGCTTCCAAAACCCGTCACCTCCCCTCAAAAAGGGCCAATTGGCCGCTGGTGAGGAGGTAACTCGCAATTTCTATACCAAGTTCGCGCCGCGCGGGAAACGCTCCGCTCGGGAGCGTCGTTGCGGGGGCGTTAAAACCGCTCAGCGCTTGAGTTTTTGACGGTAAAGGGTTGGTTCAATCGACCGATATTTAACGTATCAGAGGGGCAAGTCCCTCACGAGGCGCCCAATGAATTGCGCAGGGCGCATCGGGTTACCACGACAGAGAGCGGCCGGGAGGAGCGTAATGCGAAAATTAATACTTGGGTGGTCCGCCATAATGGCCGTCGTCTTGCTCAATGGGTGTGGAACGATGTGGTCTTCAGAGCCCGACGCGTCGTTCGTTGAGCCCATGGTGGAACGCAGGGATACCCTGACGGCAACCGGGTACGCCGTGATTGATGTTCAGCCCAGTGACGTTGCCGCCCAGCGACGCTTGCTGGCTATTCGCGCTGCCAAGTTGGATGCTTATCGTGGACTGACCGAGCAGGTCTACGGACAGTACCTCGATTCGACAACCACCGTTGCGGATATGGTGGTCAGGAGTGACAGCTTCCGCGCCCGGGTTGAGGGTGTGGTCTACGGCGCCAATTTGGTTCAGATTGAGCCACGTGGCTCCGATACGTATGAAGTCACCATGTCCCTCGATAAAAGCATCGTCAACGACTTGAGGGTCCTTTACCTCGAGCGCGCGGTGATGGCATCGAGCTCTTGACGGTCGGTTATCATAAGGCCGACGTTTGAACACAGGAGCGCTGTTGCGTGAGCACACCCCGGATATTGGCGGCATTTGTAGCGGCTACTTGTCTGATGCTCCCCACACTGGGGCATCTGCAAGAAGTGGCTGGCGGCGTGAACAGCGACGCAGAGGCTTCAGCTTACTTATCAGCCTTTAAGCAACGCGCCTTGGACGCTGCGCTTGATTCTGGCGCCCGTGTTAAGGGCGTTGCCTACATTGATGATCAGGGCCGATTGCACGAGCGCACGATGTTCTCTGCAGAGGCCGATGTTCGCGGGGTGCAGGTAGAGAGTTACCTGGAAGCCATGGGCGGAGAGGCCTCGCTTGACGCGGTACAAGTATCGGAAGCAGCCCGTTGTCAGCTGTGGACAGGAAAAGGCTCAGATTCGGGTTTGGTTGCGGTGCGGGTAAACGCAGGGGCTCCGCGAGAGGTTTCAGAGCGTGCGCTTGATCAAATGCAGGAAGCACTCCTGACAACCGCGCTGGAACGTGCGCTACGCGCACAGGGTTTTCGGGTGCTGGCCGCGGTTGGGTCCAAGCCCCAGAGTTATCAAGACACGACCTATGCGCGGGCGCTGGTGGGGGATTGGTCAGATGGCCCTGCTACCGATTTTTCGGTTTCCCTGTCGGTGAAGAGGCTTGCTGATGATCGGGAAAAAAGTGACTGGTACTACAACCACCCCGGGCTGGCATCGATTCGCTACGCCAGATCGTCTACCTCCAAGCCCGTGAATTTCGCGAGGACGCTCTCCTTTGAGCAGGGTGCGGCAGCGCGTTC
>CAXPKH010000007.1:0-4346 GCA_964217615.1 Luminiphilus sp. | reverse complement strand
CATGGCGCCATGGTCAACCTTGAAGACGGCGCGAAAGTGGAAGTCGGCGACGTGATCGCCCGAATCCCGCAGGAAGGCTCTAAAACCCGTGATATCACCGGGGGTCTGCCACGAGTTGCGGATCTGTTTGAAGCCAGAAAGCCGAAAGAGCCCGCGATTCTCGCGGAGATTTCAGGCACGGTCAGCTTTGGTAAGGAGACCAAAGGCAAGCGCCGGTTGGTGATTACCCCAACCGACGGCTCGACGCTGCCGGATGGCTCGGATCACTATGAAGAGTTGATTCCCAAGTGGCGTCAGCTGTCGGTGTTTGAGGGTGAGACCGTCCAGAAGGGTGAAATTGTCTCAGAGGGACCCCTCAGCCCCCACGATATTCTTCGACTCAAGGGTATTCCCGCGCTCGCTGAATACATTGTCAACGAAATCCAGGAGGTCTACCGACTCCAGGGCGTGAAGATCAATGACAAGCACATCGAGGTCATTGTTCGACAAATGCTACGAAAGGTTGAGATCAGTTCAACGGGCGACTCAAGCTTTATCAAAGGTGAGCAGGCCGAGTACACCGCGTTCCTCGAAGAGTGTGATCGGCTGGAGGCGGAAGGGCTCATATCACCGACCGCTAACCGTGAGCTATTGGGCATTACCAAGGCATCACTGGCCACCGAGAGCTTCATCTCTGCGGCGTCATTCCAGGAGACAACACGAGTGCTCACCGAGGCTGCCGTTACGGGCAAGCGCGATTACCTGCGTGGCCTGAAGGAGAACGTGATTGTCGGGCGTCTGATACCCGCCGGTACCGGCCTCACCTATCACGAGGAGCGACGGCGCAGGCAATCGGAAGGCGACGAGTTGGCGCTGACGATGTCAGCCGAGGAATTCTCAGAGAGTTTTGCTGAGGAGATGGAGCGCGTCGAAGCGGCAGACTCAACCGAGGAATAGTCACAGATGGGTGCGCTTGACCGGTTTCGGGCCGGTCTATAGAATGCGCGCTCTTTTTCGGGGCCCCGGCCCCGAAAACCTATTTGGAGCAAATGCTGAATGGCAACCATTAACCAGCTTGTGCGCAAGCCGCGCAAGCGCAAAGTCACCAAGAGCGGGGTCCCTGCGTTGCAGGCATGCCCGCAGCGTCGCGGTGTTTGTACGCGCGTTTACACCACTACCCCCAAGAAGCCGAACTCTGCGCTTCGGAAGGTCTGTCGCGTGCGATTGACCAATGGATTCGAGGTGTCTTCGTACATTGGTGGTGAGGGCCATAACCTGCAGGAGCACAGCGTCGTCTTGATCCGCGGCGGCCGAGTGAAGGATTTGCCAGGCGTTCGCTACCATACCGTTCGCGGGAGCCTCGATACCTCTGGCGTATCAGATCGTAAGCAGGGCCGATCCAAGTACGGAGCCAAGCGACCCAAGTAAATTGCGGTGCCCCCGGGGGCACTACCTAGACGTCACATTGTTGACAGTAAGGCCAGCCCGAATTTGCGGTGGCTGGAAACCCTGAAGAGATAGGAAGTAAAACATGCCAAGAAGACGCGTTGTTGCCAAACGTGAAGTGTTGCCTGATCCCAAATTCGGCAACCCCACGCTCGCCAAGTTCATGAATCACGTAATGATCAGCGGAAAGAAGTCGGTCGCTGAGTCCATTGTTTATGGCGCCCTAGATATTGTGCAGGAGCGCACCAAGCGTGACCCCATCGAAGTGTTTGACGAAGCGTTGGAAAACATCGCGCCCATGGTGGAGGTGAAGTCTCGCCGTGTTGGTGGAGCGACTTATCAGGTCCCCGTAGAGGTACGTGCTTCTCGACGCGTTGCTTTGTCGATGCGCTGGTTGGTGGATTACGCGCGCAATCGCGGTGAGAAATCCATGCGCCAGCGTCTGGCGGGCGAGATTGTTGACGCCTCACAAGGCAAAGGTAACGCAGTGAAGAAGCGAGAAGACGTTCACCGCATGGCCGAAGCCAACAAGGCGTTCTCGCACTTCCGATTCTGAAACCCAGTCTGCCAACCCTAATCTGAGGACACTGTCGTGGCTCGTAAGACTCCGATCAATCGTTACCGCAACATTGGAATTGTTGCTCACGTGGATGCCGGTAAAACCACAACTACGGAGCGGGTGCTTTTTTACACTGGCCTCTCACACAAGATTGGTGAGGTTCATGACGGTGCCGCCACCATGGACTGGATGGAGCAGGAGCAGGAGCGCGGCATCACGATTACCTCAGCGGCTACCACCTGTTTTTGGCAGGGCATGCAGCAGCAGTTTGACCAGCATCGCATTAACATTATTGACACGCCCGGACACGTGGATTTTACCATTGAGGTGGAGCGGTCCCTCAGAGTGTTGGACGGCGCGGTGGTGGTGCTGTGCGGGTCCTCTGGCGTTCAACCCCAAACGGAGACCGTGTGGCGGCAGGCGAACAAATACGAAGTTCCGCGCATGGTGTTCGTCAACAAAATGGATCGTGCCGGCGCCAATTTCGAAAACGTCATCCAGCAGTTGCGCGACCGCTTGGGCTGTAACGCGGTACCCATTCAGATGACTATCGGCTCAGAGGAAGACTTCAAGGGCGTGATCGACCTGATCAAGCAGAAGGCCATCATCTGGAACGAAGACGACATGGGTATGACCTTCGAGTACGCCGATATACCGGCTGACCTTGAAGACAAGGCGGCCGAGATGCGTGAGTACATGGTAGAAGCCGCTGCGGAAGCGAACGAAGAGCTGATGACCAAGTACCTTGAGGAAGGCGAGCTCTCTGAAGAGGAGATCAAGCAGGGCATTCGAATTCGCACTCTGGCTAACGAGATCGTGCCTATCATGGGCGGCTCGGCGTTCAAGAATAAGGGCGTGCAGGCGGTATTGGATGCGGTCATTGAGTACTTGCCCTCACCAACCGAGGTGAAGGCGATCGAAGGGACGCTGGAGGATGGTGAGACCCCCGTAGTCCGCAAATCTGACGATGATGAGCCGTTCTCTGCGCTGGCATTCAAGATTGCCACGGATCCGTTTGTTGGAACCCTCACCTTTTTCCGGGTGTATTCCGGAAAGTTGGAGTCGGGTACTGGCATTTACAACGCGGTCAAGCAAAAGAAAGAGCGCGTGGGTCGAATGGTGCAAATGCACGCCAACAGTCGCGAAGAAATCAAAGAAGTACTCGCGGGCGATATTGCAGCTGCGATCGGGCTGAAGGATGTGACCACCGGGGATACGCTCTGCGACGCTGACAGCATCGTCATTTTGGAGCGGATGGAATTCCCTGAACCCGTGATCTCCGTGGCAGTTGAACCTAAGTCGAAAGCCGATCAGGAGAAAATGGGTATTGCTCTTGGCAAGTTGGCGCAGGAGGACCCTTCCTTCCGCGTTAAGACCGATGAGGAAACGGGCCAAACCATTATCTCAGGCATGGGAGAATTGCACCTCGACATCATCGTCGATCGTATGCGTCGAGAGTTCAGCGTAGAGGCAAATATTGGTAAGCCTCAGGTGGCATATCGCGAGCGCATTACCACGACCAGCGAGATCGAAGGCAAGTTCGTCCGCCAGTCGGGTGGTCGCGGTCAATACGGTCACGTGTGGGTCCGATTTGAGCCTGCAGAAGACACCAGCGCTGAGGGCCTGGAGTTCGTTAACGAGATTGTTGGCGGCATCGTGCCCCGAGAATATATTCCGGCCGTGAATAAGGGTATTGAAGAGCAAATGCAGAATGGCGTTCTGGCGGGATATCCCCTGCTGGGCCTGAAGGCGACGCTTTACGATGGTTCTTTCCACGACGTCGACTCCAGTGAAATGGCGTTTAAGCTCGCGGCGAGCATGGCCACTAAGCAGCTCGCGGAAGTGGGTGGTGCTGAGCTACTCGAGCCGAGGATGAAGGTTGAGGTGGTCACGCCTGAAGAAAACATGGGTGACGTGGTTGGCGATCTGAACCGACGTCGCGGTCTGATTCAGGGTATGGACGAGAATGCTGCGGGCAAAATCGTCAATGCTGAGGTGCCGCTGGCAGAAATGTTTGGTTATGCGACCGACCTGCGTAGTGCGACCCAGGGTCGCGCCACCTATACCATGGAATTTTCCAAGTATTCTCCTGCGCCCAACAATGTCGCGCAGGACATTATTTCTAAAAACCAGACGTCCTGATCGTCTGCAACAACTTTAAGGTGAAGGAAGATGGCAAAAGAGGCATTTGAGCGTTCTAAGCCCCACGTTAATGTGGGCACGATTGGACACGTAGACCACGGTAAGACGACGTTGACGGCGGCGTTGACGCGTGTATGTGCGGAAGTTTGGGGCGGAGCAGCGGTGGCGTTTGACGGTATTGATAACGCACCGGAAGAGAAGGAGCGTGGTATTACGATTG
>CAXPKH010000006.1:0-55240 GCA_964217615.1 Luminiphilus sp. | reverse complement strand
GTATCAGTCGCATCGAATGGTCCCAGCCTGACGCGGTGCAACCGCCTACCGTCGATATCTACAGGGGAGACATAACAGTGCTGGCCCCACCGTCGCTGTAAAGACCTTGCCAGCTCCAACGCCGTTTGCCAGGAGGAAAACGCCCCAATCTGCAAATACCGAGGGGCCGGCAGCGGCTCGTTCCGGCGATCCTCGATATCCTCCTGAGGCAGCGCCTCGACCTCTACCTCCGCGGTTCCTTCTTCGGAGAAACCCAGCGCAACGGCGGCCTGATAGGAGACATCAATGATGCGGTCGGACGCAAAAGGGCCACGGTCGTTGACCCGAAGTATCACACTTCGCCGATTCTTCAGGTTACTCACCCGCACGTAACTTGGAATCGGTAACGAGCGATGTGCGGCCGTTGCGCCATAAACATCGTAGATCTCACCGTTGGAAGTGGGCCGGCCCTGAAACTTCATCCCATACCAAGAGGCGCGACCCCTTTCTTTGTAGCCCTCATTGGTGGCGAGCACGGTGTAGCGCCTCCCATTCACCTCGTAAGGGCTGCGGTTTCCGAAACGCAGAATCGGCTCCGCACGGGGCACCGCATCTGCACACGGTGCTGATGCCGCCACCGGTGGCGCGGAATCCCTATTGGCGGCACTGGTTCCCTGACTCACCGTTGCGATCAGCGCAAAAACGATCAAACCAAGATACTTCACAGGGCGTTCTCCTGCCGCGACGCCGCTATTGACTGGCTCAGTTCCCACACCGCCATCGCATACATGGCACTATGGTTGTACCGCGTGATGACGTAAAAATTTTCCAAGCCCAGCCAATATGCCATCCCGCTCTCTGCCTCCAGGGCGATGGGCGTCGCGATAGCTTCACCGCTGACTGACCGTGACAACACCCAGCCCTGGGCGATCCAGTCATCCACGCTTTGGGTGGGTTTCAAACCTCCCGCAAAAGCCTCTGGGTCGGGCTCATTTACTGTCGCCCCAACCACAACCTCATCCCCGGCACGCCAGCCATGCTCAAGCAAATAATTCGCGACACTGCTGATCGCGTCGGCGGGGTTGTCCCAAATATCGGGGGCCCCCTCGCCCTCGAAACGCTTGGCGTAAGCGCGATAGCTGGAGGGCATAAACTGGCCATAGCCCATGGCGCCTGCATAGGAACCCTTCAGCGCCAGTGGATCTTTGCCCGACTCCCACGCCAACAGCAGAAATGCCTCGAGTTCAGATGTGAAAAACGCCGATCTTCTGGGGTAATCGAATGCCAACGTAGCCAACGCATCAATCACTCGGTAGTTACCCGTGATCCGCCCATAAAAGGTCTCGACGCCAATAATGGCGACAATCACTTCCGCCGGCACGCCGGTGACAGACGACACGCTATCGAGCACAGCGGCGTGCTGATTCCAGAAGCTGACGCCCTCCTGAATGCGACGCGGGGTAATAAAGATTTGCCGATACTCGTGCCAGGGCTTGGTTTTTTCAGCAGGCCGGGCAATCGCATCCAGGATCGACTGCTGACGCGTTGCGGCATTCAGCAAGTCAGCCGACCACTGCGCATCGACGCCCGCAACCTCTGCTGACTTGATGATCTCGAGGGCGGCTTTTCGCCCGGCGTACTCACCCGCACCCGCCTCAAGCGCGGCAACACCACTCAACAACACCCAAAGCCATAGGGGCGCAGACCGAACTCCCCAGCGTCGCGCCCGCCGGGTGCTGAAGCGTATTGTCATTGAGAAATAATCCTTTTCTCTGTGCTGATCGCGGTCAGGATACCGAAACCCAACATCAGTGTAACGATGGCGGTGCCGCCAAAGCTGACAAATGGCAGCGGAACACCCACAACCGGCAATAACCCGGCCACCATACCCATATTGACCACGACATAAACGCAGAAAGTGAGAGTGATCGCGCTGGCGAGCAATCGCCCATAGGTCGTCTGCGCCGTCAGGCTAATCCAGAAACCTCTGGCAACGACGAGACCATATAACAGCAGAAGGCATAGGACCCCGCGAAAACCCCACTCTTCAGCCAATACAGCGATAATGAAGTCCGTCTGACTCTCGGGCAAAAAATCGAGGTGAGACTGAGTTCCCTGCAACCAGCCCTTTCCGGACCAACCCCCTGATCCGATGGCCGTCTTTGACTGAATGATGTTCCAACCAGCCCCCAATTTGTCGGCCTCAGGATCAAACAGCGTCAGGATTCGCTGCTTCTGATAATCCCTCAAAATGAATAGCCAGGCAGGCCAAATCGCCGCCAGCGCCGCAAGAATCCCCGCCAAAATCTGCCACCAACTGATACCCGCCATGAAAATGACGAAGACGCCGCTAGCTGCAACCAGTAACGCGGTACCCAGATCGGGCTGTAGCGCAATCACCACTGCCGGCACGGCGATGACCAATAAGCCAACCACCGTCACGCCGAGCCGCGGCGGCAAGCCATAGCGCACTACCCAAAAAGCCACGGCCAGAGGCATCGCGATCTTCATCACCTCCGAGGGCTGAAATCGAATGACACCAAGACTCAACCAGCGCTGCGCGCCTTTGGCGCCCACCCCAAACCCGAGCACCATTAGTAGGAGTCCGAGGGCCAATAGGTAAAGCACCGGGCTCCAGCGCTGAATCGTATCGATCCGCACCTGCGCGACGACAAGCAGCACACCCCAACCGACAACGAAATTGCGCAACTGTCGGGTCACGGTATCCCAATCGCCATCTGAGGCGCTGAACAGCACGAGGAGACCCAGCGCCATGATGAGAAAAACGGGTAACAGCAACACGAGGTCTAGGTGCAGCCATTGCGCCAGCGTCCTGGGTCGCGCGAACGAGCGCTGCGAATCGTCCAGGTAGCGGGCATATTCAGACATCGCTGAGCTCCGTAAGCCAGGCATCGATCACACGGCGCGCGATCGGTGTCGCCGCGCCGCTACCACCCCCGTTCTCGGCAAGAACCGCCACAACGATGCGCGGTTTGTCTTCGGGCGCAAAGGCGATGAATAGGCCGTGATTTCGATTACGCTCACTCACCTTGTCCTCCTCATAAACGGCATCCTGCGCGATCCCGATCACCTGAGAAGTTCCCGTCTTCGACGCCATTTGATAGCCAATGCCCCGAGAGATGCTGGCCGCGGTACCCCGTTGGGAGTGCACCACGTCGACCATCCCTGCGATCACCGATTGCCAGTCCTCGGGTGCCATCTTGACCGGCTCACGCGGGACACCGCCGACTGTCAAATCACCTACGCGGTGCACGATGGCCGGTACGAAGCTAGCACCCCGATTGGCCAACACCATCGTCGCCTGCGCCAGTTGCAGCGGCGTGGCCAACATATATCCCTGACCAATACCCGCACTCAGAGTCTCTCCGGGAAACCAGGCCTCACCCATGGCCTCTCGCTTCCACCGAGTGCTCGGCAGTATCCCACCCTGTTCTCCCGTGGTGTCGACACCCGTTGGCCGACCCAGGCCAAAGGGGCTGAGTACTTCGGCCATCGTGTCGATCCCCATGCGGAACGCGAGATCGTAATAGTAGGTATCGCAGGACTCAGCAATCGCCATCCGCATGTCGACGGCTTCCGCGTGCCCCCCGCCTCTGACTCTCAGGGTCCAGTCCCGGTAACGACGATCGTCCCCGGGAATGCGATACCAACCGGGATCCCTCACTGTTGTTTCCGCGGTGATGAAGTCTCTCGACAGTCCGCCCAGCGCAAGTAGCGGTTTCACTGTGGATCCCGGTGGATACTGACCTTGCACCGCTCGGTTCAAGAGCGGTGTATCCATTGAATCTCTGAGCAGAGAAAAGGCACTGTGACTAATGCCCTCTGCAAATAGGTTCGCGTCGTAACTGGGGTTCGACACCATCGCAAGCACCCCGCCATTCAGTGGGTCCAATGCCACAACGGCCCCTCGCTGCGCTCCCAGGGCCTCGGCCGCGACGCGCTGTAAATCCAGATCGAGGTAAAGGCGCAGGTCCTGCCCCGGCTGGGGCGGCTGCTTCTCCAACACCCTGAGCAATCGCCCATGAGCATTAGTCTCAACGTGCTGGAACCCGGGCTGGCCGTGCAACAAGGGCTCATATCGCTTCTCGAGACCGACTTTGCCCGTATGCAAAGTCCCTCGATAACGATCGGTTTCCAGCGCTTCAAGATCTTCGGGGCTGATCCTTCCCACGTAGCCGAGAACATGACTTAACAAATCGGCAAAGGGGTAGTGTCGGGTCAGTTGCGCCTCGACCACGACGCCGGGTAATTGATGTAAGTCAACCGCTACGGTGGCCAGTGCCGTGTCATCCAGACCCACCTTGATGGGAACCGTCTCGAACGGCCGACGCTGCGCTATCCGCTCCCTGAAGGACTCTAACTCTTCCTCGCTCAGCGCCAGTCGCTGCTGAAGATCCTGCATGAGCAGTGGTAGGTCTGTCGCGCGCTCGGCAACGACACCCACCACGTACGTGGGTTGGTTGGTCGCCAACAAACGGCCCTTGCGATCAACAATTTGTCCTCTCGTTGGCGGTATCACCTCCACCCGGATTCGGTTTCGATCAGACTGGGTCAGGAAGGCCTCATGCTGAATGATCTGCAAGGAGTAATAGCGATACACCAACACTGCCATTAACAAAGAGATGCCGACCAATGAGGCAATCAACCGTGCGCGATTGATCGACCACTCCCGGCGCGTATCCCGCATGGCATCCAGTGGCCCCATGATCAGTTTGCCCGGTGGTAAGGGTGGCCGCTTTGCAGCGACCAGGCCCGATAGAGTTGTTCGGCTAAAATCACGCGAACGAGGGGGTGCGGTAGCGTGATGCGGCCGAAGGACCATCGTTCAGAAGCCTTACTCAGCACACTCTGATGCAAGCCATCGGGCCCGCCAATGGCGACGCAAACCCGACGTCCATGCATCTGCCAATCGGCCAAGCGCCCGGCGATCTGCTCGGTACTGATTTCTCTGCCCTGAACGTCCAACACAATCAGGTCTTCGTCGTGATGCAGTTTGGACTCAATGAACTCCGCCTCTTGGCGACGATAGCTGTCTGCCGAACCATTGCCGCGCTTGGCCATCGGGACGTTAAACCACTCGACACTGAACTCCCGTGGCATCCGACGGGTGAATTCCGCCACACCCTGCTCGACCCATAACGGCATTTTACCGCCGACCGCCAGGACCCTCAGCCGCATTACAGTTCCTGTGGTTTAGACGCCTGCACTGACCACAGACGCTCCAAATCATAAAAGCGCCTAATAGCGGGTTGCATGACATGAACAACCACATCACCGAAATCGACAAGCACCCACTCCCCCACGCGCTCTCCTTCCACGCCCAGAGGTCGAATGCCTTGCTCCTTGGCTTTCATCAGTACGTTGTCAGCAAGGGACTTCACGTGCCGGCTCGACGTGCCGCTGGCCACAACCATCCAGTCCATCACCGAACTAAGGGCTCGGACATCAAGCACCACGGGCTCCAGCGCTTTTAAATCATCCAGCGCGTCCTGGGTCGTTTCCAGCAACTGGGTAATGGCGACATCGGCCGAGCTTTCAGTGTTCATGGGGGCGGGGCAAACAAGTCATGGGTGGCAATATACTCCATAACGGCATCGGGGATGAGAAAACGAGGATCGCGTCCGGCTGTTAACAGGCTGCGGATCTGGGAGGAGGAAATATCCAGAAGCGGTTGTCGCAACTTGACCACCCCTCCTGCCGGATGCGTCAGCGCCCAATCCGGAGTGACCAAATGCGCCTCTACCCACGCATCCACAGGCGCGGGGGCAGGTTCAGCCCCGGGTCGGTCCAATAACACCACATGCGCCAGATCGAGAAGCTGATCCCACCGAGACCACCGAGGTAATCCCGGGAGTATATCGCTACCCATAATCCACAGGAGCGGAGCCTTATCGCCCGCCTCTCGCCTAACAGCAAGCAGGGTATCGACAGAAAACGACGGGCCCGGGCGATCAAGCTCTCTGGCATCGATGCCCAGCCCTGGCACACCGGCTATGGCCAAGCGCAGCATCGCCAACCGATCAGCAGCGCTGACCACTGTCTGTCCTTTGAGGGGTGACTGGGCCGCCGGCACCAGGTCGACCTGATCCAGGTCTAGCGCGTCGCGCACCGCCATGGCACCGCGCAAATGCCCCACATGAACTGGGTCAAAAGCGCCGCCCAGCAACCCACGCGCACGGTGACCGTCAGTCAACCGCCGCAACCTCATTGGCGAATATGGCCGTCACCCTTAACAATGTATTTCCGCGAGGTGAGTCCCTCGAGGCCAACCGGGCCCCGCGCATGCAGCTTGTCAGTGGAAATCCCGATCTCTGCGCCCAGACCATACTCAAATCCGTCTGCAAATCGGGTCGATGCATTGTGCATCACCGAACTGGAATCTACCTCGCGCAAAAATCGCGCCGCAGTCTCGGCATTTTCAGTGACGATGCTCTCGGTATGATCCGAGCCGTAGCGCGCGATGTGTGCCATCGCGGCTTCGACATCCTCTACCATGCGCACCGACAGCACCGGCGCCAAATACTCCGTCGACCAGTCTGCTTCCGTTGCGCTGACCGAAATCTCCCGGGCTGAATTGCGCGATTCGGGGCATCCACGCACCTCAACACCCTGCGCCTGCAACGCCGAGACCAATCGAGGCAAGAGGTGAGCTTGCTCGCGCGCGACCAGTAATGTCTCCATGGTATTGCAGGTGCCATAACGCTGCGTTTTTGCGTTCACGGCAATTGCCACGGCCTTCTCGGGGTCTGCGTCACGATCGATATAAACGTGACAAATGCCATCGAGGTGTTTCAGCACGGGGACCCGGCTCTCCGCCGCCACTCTCTCGATCAGGCCCTTGCCGCCCCGCGGCACGACCAGGTCGATGTACTCGGGCAGAGTCAGCATGGCACCCACCGCCTCTCGGTCGATAACGGGGACCACTTGCGCGGACGCCGGAGGTAATCCGACCTGACTCAGTCCACGCCCGATCAACTCACCCAACTTTGTATTGGACTGGATGGCCTCAGAGCCTCCACGAAGAATGACCGTATTCCCCGCTTTCAAGCACAGTGCCGCACCCTCCACCGTGACGTTTGGGCGAGAC
This sequence comes from Luminiphilus sp., assembly GCA_964217615.1. Lineage (GTDB taxonomy): Bacteria > Pseudomonadota > Gammaproteobacteria > Pseudomonadales > Halieaceae > Luminiphilus. The sequence continues at coordinate 48,153 of CAXPKH010000006.1, read as the reverse complement.
TCAAAAATAATCGCGATGACACCCAGCGGAACCCGCATGGTGCCCACCTCGATGCCCGAGGGCATCTTGCGGAGATCCTCTATGGCGCCGATCGGGTCGGGCAAGGTCGCGACTTGTAGTAACCCCTCTTCAAGGGAATCCAGGCGCCCCGAGTTCAGTGCCAACCGGTCAATGAGTGCTTCATCCAGGTGCTGGCAACGCGCCGCCTCGAGATCAGCCTCGTTAGCCGCAAGGATGCTATCGCGAGCGCCACGGATCTCATCTCTAATCGCGAGCAAGGCGTCGTTGCGTTGCTCGACAGGGGAGTTGGCGACAGCGCGCGATGCTTCCCGGGCAGCTTGCGCCATTTGAGTAACGAGCTGATTAACCTGCATTGACTGCAGCTACCGAGCCAATGGCTCAGGCCTCCGCACCCTCTGAGCCCGCGCAAACCAGCGCTTTCAACTCTCCAGAGGCCTCCATGTCACAAACGATGTCACAGCCCCCAACCAACTCACCGTCCACCCAGAGTTGCGGAAATGTCGGCCAGTTGGCGTAGGCAGGGAGGTTTGCGCGGATTTCAGGATTGCTCAATACGTCCACGTAGGCGAAACGCTCCCCACAGGACATAAGCGCCTGAACGGTCCGCGCGGAAAACCCGCATTGCGGCTGGTTCGGCGAGCCTTTCATGTAAAGGATGATGCGATTGCCTTCAATCTGCTCTCGAATGGTGTCCATGATATCCATAGCGTGCTCCGTAATATGACTGCATACCGCAATCTTGAATGATAATCGGCTGGGGCTATTGTAATACGAGGTGAGGATCAGGCGGAGGCCGATTGTTAAAGACATTTGACTCAGCACGGCGCTTCGCTAATCTTTGCACCCTTTGAGCCGCCAGATCGGCCCTGCCTATGCCTGATTTCAAAAGCGCCATCATGCCGACCTATGGACGGCTGCCCGTGACCTTCTCCCATGGGGAAGGCGCACTGTTGTACGACACAGACGGACTGAGCTATCTCGATGGTGTCTCGGGCATCGCGGTGACCAACCTCGGCCACAACCACCCTGGCGTAACTGCCGCGGTCACCGAGCAGGCGGCGCGACTGGTACACACCTCGAACCTGTTTCAGATCCGCCTGCAGGAAACGGTTGCTGAAATGCTCAGTGAAGCCACCGGCATGGAAAACATGTTTTTCTGTAATTCCGGTGCCGAAGCCAACGAAGCCGCAATCAAACTGGCGAGGCGCTACGGCCATCAAAAAGGCATCGCGCAGCCCAAAATCATTGTACTCGAGGGGGCCTTTCATGGCAGAACCATCGGCGCGCTTTCCGCCACCGGTAACGAGAAGATCCGCCAAGGCTTCGGTCCCCTCCTAGACGGTTTCTGCCGAGTCCCCGTCAACGATCTGGCGGCGATCGATAAGCTTGGCGAAGCGCTGGCAGATGTTGTGGCAATCATGGTTGAACCCATTCAAGGAGAAGGCGGCATCAGGCCGCTGGCTTCCGATTACCTCGAAGGTCTGCACCGCCAGTGCTCCGCTCGTGATTGGCTACTGATCTTTGACGAAGTGCAGACGGGTAATGGTCGTTGTGGCAGCACCTATGTGTTTGAGCAGCTGGGTGTGGTGCCAGATGTGCTCTTGACCGCGAAGGGACTCGGCAACGGTTTGCCCATCGGCGTGTGCATGGCACGAGGCGCGGCCGCCCAGCAACTGGGGCCGGGCGACCACGGCTCAACCTACGGTGGAAACCCGCTGTGCTGCGCCGCCGCGAAAGCGGTGCTCACCGCCCTCAGAGAAGACAACCTGCTGGAGCGGGCAGAAACCCTGCGACATCATCTGCTCGAAGGGCTTAGGCAACGCATTGCCGATTCTGGCCTGATCGCCGATATTCGTGGGCGCGGACTGATGATCGGCATCCAGCCGACCACGCCAACCGATACTGTTGTCAAACGCGGCCTGGAGCGACGCTTGCTGCTCAATATTGCGGGCGGTGACACCATTCGGGTATTGCCCCCGCTGATCATGAGCGACGAACAGGCGGGAGAGTTAGGCAGTGGTATTGCAGACGTCCTGAATGAAATCGCCGAACAGGAACCATGCTGATGGCAGAGATACGACACTTCCTCACGTTGATGGATCTCTCCCCGGGAGAAATTCGGAATCTTATTGAGCGCGCAACTCAACTCAAAATGCTGCGCGGTGAAGGAACCGAACCCCAGAGCCTCGCCGGGAAGTCGCTGGCCATGATTTTCACTAAAGCGTCGACCCGAACACGCGTCTCTTTTGAGGCTGGGATCACTCAACTGGGTGGCTCTGCCCTGTTTCTCTCAGGACAAGATACCCAGCTCGGCCGCGGTGAACCCATCGAGGATACGGCCCGCGTGATTTCGTCAATGGTCGACGCGGTAATGATTCGAACCTATGACCATGACGACGTGGAGCGCTTCGCTGCCCACTCTACGGTGCCTGTTATCAATGGCCTCACGGATGACTTTCATCCCTGTCAGATACTCGCTGATCTGCAGACATACTTTGAGAACCGTGGCGACATTGCCGGACGTAAAGTCTGCTGGCTGGGAGACGGTAACAATGTCTGTCACTCCTGGATGAACGCAGCACGACAGCTGGATTTTGAATTGGTGGTGTCATGCCCTGAGGGGTACGAACCAAACGGCGAGTTGCTCAGCGCCTGCGAACAGTTTGTGAGCATTGAACGAAGCCCACAGGAGGCGGCAAAGAACGCACATTTATTGGTGACTGACGTGTGGGCATCCATGGGACAAGAAGCGGAGCAAAGCGCCCGAGCCGCTTTGCTCGCGCCCTATCAGCTCAACCGGCAACTGCTGGATGTTGCAGCCCCCGAGGCGCTGTACATGCATTGCTTGCCCGCCCATCGCGATGAGGAAATCACTGCCGATTTGATGGACTCACCCGAGACCGTGATCTGGCAGGAGGCGGAGAACCGGCTACATGCACAAAAAGCGTTGATGGAATTGCTTCTCCTACCCTGAGGTTGAAGCCCACCACCACGGTCGCGGACAAGACACACCCCAGCGCCGCCATTTTTTATTCCAACGATTGCCAAATACTATTTTGGTTATGATTTCGATCGTTCACAGTCATATGCCCGTTTTTGCACGGCAACTCAATAAGTTAGGGTCACGGTGCAAGACCGCGGCAAAAGTTACGCACAGATTTCCCACAAAAAAAACCCAGCATGCTCTGCTTGCATTGTGGCGCAGACCCGCCTATCTTGGGGTTTCCGAGAGCATGAACCCCTATATATAGGTGTTGAGCCAGAAAAATCCGAACAGCTCAACAGCGAGTTATTGCCCGGAAAACAGCGCGAATTTACTCGACACGAAGGCGTTTCAGAGGCAGCCCAACTTATGCAAACAGGCAGTGAGTCAGTAGAACATCAAAATGTCGCATCCACGCCGGCTGCGACCAGAGAAAACCCCAACCCTACCCGCCTGACCGCGACGGCACCCGGACAACTCCGCGTCATTAAACGCAATGGCACGGTGGTTCCGTTCGAAGACAGCAAAATTACAGTAGCGATTACCAAGGCGTTTTTGGCCGTCGAGGGGGGCACTGCGGCCGCGAGTAGCCGGATCCACGAAACGGTGGCAAACCTCACCGCACAGGTGGTAGCCACCTTCAAGCGCCGCATGCCTTCCGGCGGAACGCTGCACATTGAAGATATTCAGGATCAGGTTGAACTGGAGCTGATGCGCGCCGGGGAACACAAAATTGCCCGGGACTATGTCATCTATCGGGAAGCCAGACGTCAGGAGCGCGATGCCCGCGTCGCGCTGTCGCCAGAATCACAGGCTGCGGCCAAGGGCATCAACATCGTGCAGCCCGACGGGAGTCGCCAGCCACTCGACATTGAACGGATCGGCACCATCGTGGCAGAGGCCTGCGCGGGCCTGCAAGACGTCAGTGAGTCAGCAATTATTGATGAGGCGTTGCGCAATCTCTATGACGGCGTGTCGGCGAGGGAGTGTAGTACCTCTCTGGTCATTACTGCGCGGACCATGATCGAACAGGAACCCAACTACAGCTACGCCGCAGCGCGCCTGTTGCTGGACGACCTGCGTGCAGAGGGCCTAACGTTTCTTGGCGTTGCAGAGACAGCCACTCAAGCGGAGATGGAGGCCTACTACCCACAAGCTCTCAAAGCGTTCATTACGCGTGGCATCGAGCTCGAGCTACTGGCGCCTAATCTCGCGGAGTTCGATCTGGATCTATTGGGGGAGGCACTGCAGGCTGAGCGCGACCTGAAGTTCACCTATCTGGGTCTGCAAACACTTTATGACCGTTACTTTATCCACAGCGACGAAGTCCGTTTCGAGCTACCGCAGATTTTCTTTATGCGAGTCGCGATGGGACTGGCGACCCGAGAAGACGACCGCAACGCCCGCGCCATCGAATTTTATCGGCTACTGTCGTCGTTTGATTACATGAGCTCTACACCGACGCTGTTTAATTCCGGTACGTTGCGGCCACAGCTGAGCTCCTGCTACCTGACCACGGTGCCGGATGATCTGTTTGGCATTTATGGCGCCATTCAAGACAACGCCATGCTGTCCAAATTTGCCGGTGGCCTGGGTAACGATTGGACACCGGTTCGGGCACTGGGCGCCTACATCAAAGGCACCAACGGTAAGAGCCAGGGCATTGTTCCCTTTTTAAAGGTCGTCAATGACACGGCTGTCGCCGTGAATCAGGGAGGCAAGCGCAAGGGAGCGGTATGCGCCTATCTCGAAACTTGGCACATGGACATCGAGGAGTTCCTCGATCTTCGCAAGAATACCGGTGATGACCGGCGTCGTACGCACGACATGAACACTGCAAATTGGATACCTGATCTATTTATGAAGCGGGTATTTGAGGATGGCGAGTGGACCTTGTTCTCACCGAATGATGTCCCCGATCTCCATGATCTGTGCGGAACCGCATTCGAGGAGCGCTACGAGCACTACGAACAGATGGCGCGAAGCGGCGGGCTCAAGCTCCACAAAACCCTGAAAGCACAAAACCTGTGGCGCAAGATGTTGGGCATGATCTTTGAGACCGGTCATCCATGGATGACCTTCAAAGATCCTTGCAACCTGCGCTCTCCGCAGCAGCATTGCGGCGTCGTGCATTCGTCAAACTTGTGCACCGAAATTACGCTCAATACCAACTCAGAAGAAATCGCAGTCTGCAACCTCGGCTCAGTCAATCTGCCCCAACACATTGAGAATGGCGAGCTGAATTTGGACAAGCTGCGCAGCACCGTGCGCACTGCGATCCGCATGCTGGACAATGTCATCGACATTAATTACTACTCCGTTCCGCAAGCGGAAACCTCCAACTTCCGCCATCGGCCGATTGGCCTCGGTCTCATGGGCTTTCAGGATGCGCTTTATCGCATCGACGCCCCCTATGGATCTGACGAGGCGGTCACGTTCGCCGACAGATCCATGGAGGCAATCAGCTACTTTGCCATTGAAGCCTCGAGTGAACTCGCCAGCGAGCGCGGCACCTACTCCTCATACGAGGGCTCACTCTGGAGCAGAGGTATCTTCCCGCTGGACTCGCTCGATATTCTGATCGAACAACGGGGCGAGAAGTACATCGATGTTAACCGGGACAAAACGCTGGATTGGGATGCCCTCAAGACGAAAGTCGCGGCAGCGGGAATGCGCAATTCCAACGTCATGGCAATTGCGCCAACGGCAACCATTGCGAATATCACCGGCGTTTCACAGTCGATCGAGCCCACTTATCAAAACCTGTATGTGAAGTCGAACCTGTCGGGCGAGTTCACCGTGGTGAACCCCTACCTGGTCAAAGACCTGAAGAGCCGCGATCTCTGGGATAAAGTCATGGTCAATGATCTGAAGTATTTCGACGGCAGCGTACAGAGTATCGACCGTATTCCGGCAGATCTAAAAGCCAAGTACGCCACGGCGTTTGAAGTGGAGCCGCGCTGGTTGGTTGATAGCGCCAGCCGGCGGCAAAAATGGATTGATCAGGCCCAATCACTCAATCTCTATATCAATAACGCGAGCGGCAAGAAGCTCGATGTGACCTATCGCATGGCGTGGTACAGCGGGCTGAAAACCACCTATTACCTACGGTCACTCGCCGCTACCGGCACCGAAAAATCAACGGTGAGTACGGGCAACTTAAACGCAGTATCCAGCGCAGCAGAGGCACCGCAGCCTGCACCTGTGCCACAGGCCTGCTCGCTGGATGACCCAGATTGTGAAGCCTGTCAGTAAAGGCGAGCTGTAAAAGGAGATAAAGCACGATGCTAACTTGGGAAGATTACAATCAAGATGAAACTGCAGCGTCTGCCCCTGAGCCGGCGGTTGTTGCAGCCGCAGCAGCAGCGCAAAAAATCATAGACGAACCCGAAGAACTCGTAGCGGACAGCACAACGCCAGAGCCCTCATCAGAAGCAATGCAAGTTGCCGAAGCCGCTATCGCCAATATGGATACTTCGGCGGGCGTCGAAGAGCTGGAGATGGGTGCGTCACGCGTCTCCGTGGACGAAAAAGCGATGATCAATTGTCGCGCCGACCTCAACCAGTTGGTGCCTTTCAAGTATGACTGGGCCTGGCAGAAGTATCTTGATGGATGCGCTAATCACTGGATGCCCCAGGAAATTAACATGACCGCGGATGTCGCTACCTGGAGGAGCAAGGAAGGCCTGAGTGAAGACGAGCGTCGCATCGTGATGCGTTCGTTGGGCTATTTTTCGACCGCCGATTCGCTGGTAGCCAACAACCTTGTGTTGGGTATATACCGCTTGGTGACCAATCCAGAGTGTCGCCAGTACCTGCTGCGTCAGGCATTCGAAGAAGCCATCCATACGCACGCCTACCAGTACTGTATTGAGTCACTGGGGATGGATGAGGGCGAAGTGTTCAATATGTATCGCGAGGTACCTTCAGTCGCCAAGAAAGCGGCTTGGTCCATTAGCCATACCCACATTCTCTCAGACCCCAATTTCAATACAGGCACGCTGGAAGCGGATCAACAATTACTGCGCAACCTCATCGGGTTTTACGCCGTTACCGAAGGCATTTTCTTCTACTGCGGATTTACACAGATCCTATCCATGGGGCGACGCAACAAAATGACCGGTGTTGCTGAGCAGTTCCAGTACATCCTGCGTGATGAGTCGATGCACCTGAACTTTGGTATCGATGTGATCAACCAGATTAAGCTGGAAAATCCCCGATTGTGGACGCCCGAATTCAAGGAAGAGGTCACGCAAATGATTCTCGAGGGCACAGCCATCGAGATCGAATACGCGCGCGACACGATGCCCCGGGGCGTGCTAGGTATGAACGCCGCCATGATGGAGGAATATCTGCACTTTATTGCGAACCGCAGGCTGACCCAGCTGGGTTTGACCGAGCAGTTCCCCGGCGCACAGAACCCTTTCCCATGGATGTCAGAGATCATGGATCTTCGCAAAGAGAAGAATTTCTTCGAGACGCGAGTGATCGAATACCAAACCGGCGGCGCCCTCAACTGGGATTAAATGCCGATCTCACCCCAAGGGCGCCGCGGCGCCCTTTTTTGTGTCGGAAGCGCAGCACTTTCTCTATTTATGTCGTCTCTTGGCTCATCATTCAGGCCTCGAGACGCTACACTCCGCAGATCTCTGAACAGGAGCTAGCGTATGTCGTTATGGGACCGTATTGACGCCGAGAGTAAACCCCCGCTGGAGGCGCTGTGGGAGGCAATGCCAGGGGGATTCAACAGCATCCCCGATATCGTGGCCCGCCGCGCTGCAATGTCAGCATCGCGCGCAGCGATCCCAAAAGGTAACTTCCCCCAACTTCAAGTTGCGGAATACCAGTACCCGGGACCAGAAAATGAGCTGACGCTCAGACTCTATCGCCCCGAAACGGCAGCTGCCGACTCTCCTGGACTGATATACATTCATGGCGGCGGCATGATCATGGGGGATCTCGAGAGCCAGGATGAAAACATGCGCGAGGCGGCAACCGAGCTCAATATCCCCATCGCCTCCATCGACTATCGAAAAGCCCCCGAACACCCGTACCCCGCGGCGCCGGAAGATTGCTATGCCGGCGTCAGCTGGGTGTTTGCGAATGCCCAAGCCTTAGGAATGGATCCCTCCAACATCGGATTGATGGGCGCCTCTGCTGGCGGCGGTCTGGCACTGGCCGTGGCGCTGATGCTCAGAGATCGTCAGGGCCCGTCACTCAAATACTTACTGCCGATTTATCCAATGATCGATGATCGTCACGAAACCACCTCCTCCAACGAAGTGGTGGATATCGGGATATGGGATCGAGCGGGTTCGATTGAGGCGTGGAACTGGTACCTGGGAGGAGCGGAGGCTGATAGCTATGCAGCGCCCGCCCGCGCGGAAAATCTTTCCAAGCTTCCCCCCACCTATATCGACGTGGGCGATCTGGATCTCTTCCGCGACGAAAATATAACCATCGTCCAACGACTGTCCGCGGCCGGCGTCTCCGTGGAATTCCACTTGTGGCCGGGGGCTTACCACGCCTCTGAGTTGTTCGCACCAAATGCTGCGCTAAGCCGCAAGATTTGGTCAACGCGCTATACCGCCATTCGACGGATGGCGGGCTTAGCCACCTGATACAGTGACCGCTTCTTTTTCAGAGTCACAGACCTGTTGCAAGCGCGGTACCGCCCAACAACCACAGGGCTGTCCCTGGGGTTATTTCCATCAACCCACGCTGTTACATTAGTGCTGTGGCTCGCGGGCATTCGTAACTCATCAGTCAATTAGGAGTCTTCATGCAAAAAGGACATTGTTTGTGCGGTAGCGTTCAATACGAGTTCGATGAAACTCAGGTCGGGTTTGGTCTTCACTGCCACTGCAAAGACTGTCAGCGCGTTACCGGCTCAGGCAAAGCGACAGTTATTATGTTCCCGCAGGACGCGGTCTCAATCTCGGGTGAATACAAAACCTACGGCTCCATAGGTTTTGAAGGCTCTCACGTCAACCGGGGGTTTTGCCCCAACTGCGGAAGCCAGATGTTCACCTTCGTGGACGAAATCCCCGGTCAAATGTTCATTAAAGCTGGCGGGATGGAAGATACCAGTTGGCTGTCAGTGGGTATGACCTGCTGGACCAGCACCGCGCGGGATTGGCTACCAGCAGATAGCGATACGGCCTGTTTCGAGATGAATCCCCCGGCCTAATCTCAGCGAGATGGCTAAAGCTCAGACTCGTGGCGCCGTGCCAATCAACGCGTTCCGCAATTGAGTGGAGGACTCGAGTCGGACGGCGGCTGACGGGCGGTCATCTCGCTATCCCGCCGAAATTTGGGAGACCATGACTGCAATTGTTTGGCGCTTAATCCAACCTGATCAGACTCGCTGATCAAGCACAAGAAATGTAGAAAAAAACAATCTTGGCTGTTTGCATATCCCCCTTCCTTATGTCAAATTACCCTCAGAAGAAGGGCGCTGAAGCCCCACCACAGAACCATAAAGCCACAAAAATTCGGAGCATCCCCATGAGAAACCTTTCATCACGCAAGTCCCCAATTGCGTTAGCGGCGAGTGTCGCCTCACTGAGCGTCATCTGCGCTACCACAATGGCAACCTCCGCTGCCGCTCAAGATGCACCAACCGCTGGTCTTGAGGAAGTCATCGTGACGGCGAGGAAGCGTGCGGAATCACTGCAGGATGTTCCGGTAGCGGTGACAGCACTGACCGGTGGAATGATCGAACGGGGTAACATTAATTCGGTCGTCGAAGTCGCCAAGCTAGCGCCTAACGTAGAGCTGATTGCTCAGCCCTTTGCCGGCTCAGCATTGGCAGCCTCTATCCGGGGGGTTGGGTTGGATGATCTGGAGAAAACATTTGAACCCACCGTTGCAGTCTCAGTAGATGGTGTTTTCTATTCTTCAACTGCCGGCGCGAACGTTGATTTATTTGATGTAGAAGGCATTGAAGTCCTTCGCGGACCACAAGGCACTTTGTTTGGAAGAAACACCATTGGTGGCGTGATTAACATCAAGCGCTCCAAGCCTACCGGAGAGTGGGGTATGCGTCTCTCTGCAACCTTCGATGAATATGAGCGGGAAGACATCAAAGCAGTCATCAATACTCCTCTAGGAGAGCGCGGTGGGCTGAAAGTATCAGTTCGGTCTCTGCAAAGTGAGTCGTTTGCAAAGAACGTAACCAAGGGGACTAATCCTGACAATCGTGACTTGGTATCGTCTAGTGTGGCGATTCGTTACGACTTTACCGACGATTGGTCAGCCCAATTCACGTGGGATAACTACAACGACAACAGCCAGTTGGTTGACCTCCTCAATATCAGTACAACCGGCGGGCCCAATTTTGAAGGTGCAAATGGATTTGCTCTGATCTCGCCATTCCACGGAAAAGCAGAATCTGCCGACCGCTCTCGGGAAAATGACTACGAGACAACCTATTCCAGCGGTAACTTCATGAGCAAGATTCAAGGGAACAACTACGCCTTGGCGATTGACGGGCGTATTGGTAGCCATGACGTCAAGCTGATCAGCTCGATGATGGACACAAAAGAAGAAATGGATATTTGCTCTTGGGGGTCGCCTTTCCCCGGAATCATCTTCCCCTTTGGCACAGGCACGGCTGCGAACCCCTCAGACGCTCCCTGTCTATTTCCAGTGCTGCGGCAACAGGAGTTTGAGCAGTCCACGAACGAAATTCAGATCACGTCTGACTTCGACGGACCCTTTAACTACGTAGCGGGCATTTACATGCTCGACAGCGAGGCACCCTTCCTTTCAGGTCCAGTTCAAGTCATTGAATCCATGCAGGACCTTGAAGCGCGTGCTATTTATGGCGAAGTGAATTGGGATATCACTGACGCGTGGGAACTCACTGCCGGAGCAAGGTATACGGAAGAAGAAAAAGACTTCTATGCGGTTGCCGGCGCCTTCCCCAATGGAGAAAACTTCGCGTTTGACGATGATGAAGTGACTTACCGATTGGTCCTGCAGCGCAACTTCAACTTCGGCATGATCTATGGCTCGTATTCTACAGGCTTCAAATCGGGCGGTTTCAACTCTCGCGGCACCACCCAAAACACAGTGGGTCCATATGGCTCGGAAACCGTGGATTCGGTGGAGATAGGCGCTCGCTCGGAATGGTTCGACAACCGGCTGACGCTCAACCTGACTTACTTTAATGCGTCTTACGAAGATAAGCAGGAGCAGGTCGTAACTGCAGGTGACGGCAGTTATATCTACAATGGCCAACCCGAGAATTGTGGTGGTCCCACCTGCACCTTTGTTTTCAATGCAGGTGAGGTCGACACTGACGGGATCGAAGTCGAAATGATGGCGATGGTCACTGATAACCTGACCATCCGAGCTGCTCTGGGTACATTGGATGCGGACTATGCCAAGTTTGACTATGCGGGAATAGGCGATATCTCTGATCGCGCGCAGGTCGTTTGGGCGCCTGAGCTAACCTATAACATCGGCGGAGAATACCGGTTCAGCGGCCTCGGCGGAGACTGGATCTTCAATGCCAACTACAAATATACCGATGAAGCGTGGGGGCGAACCGATTTCGGTACCTACAACTTCCAATACGGTCCCGACATAGTGAGAGAGGATTTTAAGGTCCTAGACGTGTCGGCAACTTATATGCTCCCGATCGGTGACGGTAAGGCCATGATCAGACTTTACGGTACCGATGTTCTTGAAGATGGCGGCCGCATTGAGCGCCCATTCGATGCTGGCGCATTTGCATTTGCCAGCTTGGTTCCGCGAAGGACTCTGGGCATGACAATAGGGTATGAGTTCTAAACTCCCCCTACCCATTCAAGAAGCCACCTTCGGGTGGCTTTTTTGTGCACGATCAGACAATCTGGCCGACTATCAGATTCGGCAATAAGGACAAAACCCATGATGCAGTCTGTGGTACTAGCGAGGCGACCCGTGGGCAACCCGATCGAGGCTGATTTCGCTTTGGTCGAAGTGCCCCTTCCAGAAGTTACCGACGGGACTTTTCTCACCCACAACAGCTTTATCTCACTGGACGCGGGATTCCGTAACTGGATGAACGAAGATTCAGGCGACGAGGTGCTGCCCGCTATGGCTCTAAATGAACCGGTGATGGGTCTCGTACTTGCCGATGTAATTGACTCGAAACATCCAGATTACGCCGTTGGTGACAAGCTCATGGCGCGCTTTGCCTGGCAAACCCACAGCCTAAGCGATGGCACCGACTTTATTGCACGCCTGCCCGACGAGTTGGAGTTCAACCCCAGCGCCTACATGGGCGTGCTCGGTGATACCGGAATGTCTGCCTACTTTGGTATCACCGATATTGCCAAACCCACCGCTGATGACTGCGTTTTAATCAGCGGGGCCGGCGGTGCAGTGGGCACCATTGCGGGCCAGATCGCCAGACTCTCGGGTGCTCGCGTCGTGGGCATTGTCGGGTCACAGAAAAAAGCCGACTGGCTATGCCAAACATTGGGTTATGACGCTGCCGTCGTAAGATCGGGAGAAACCCCGCTTGCCGAGGCGATTCACTCGGCCTGCCCCGATGGGGTGGATGTGTTTTTTGATAACGTCGGCGGGCAAACGCTAGAAGCCGCTATCAGCAACATGAACCATCGGGGCCGGCTAGTGCTGTGCGGCGCGATCTCGGGATACGGCGTCACACCTCATGGCCCCAATAACCTCTTTGAGCTGATTACCAAAGAACTCTCAGTCGAAGGCTTCATGACGCACTTTCGGCATGACCGCTATGAAGAGGCACGGGAGCAACTCTCTGCCTGGCTTCGCGAGGGTGTCATTCAATCTCCGGAGCATCGCCTTACGGGTATAGAGAATGTAGGCAGGGCATTTGCAGATCTGTTTGCCGGGGAAAACTTTGGCAAAACGATCGTCGCGGTATAGCTTCCCTGGCCGCTAGCGACTCACACTCCCGCAAGAGGGCTCCTTAGACAACGCCAGTCAGTTATTCGGTGCGCCCGCCAAGACCCAGATCTCGAAGTCTGCGATTAACGCCGCCGTCAACGGCGGCTGATGTAAGGGCATTCTCGATCCGTTACCCCCGACAGTACGATGGCTCCCCCACAGCTTGTGCATCAAGTAGCTGGCTTGCGGGTCACCGGGACTCACGCGCTGCATCGAGGGTAGACCTATCGCTTCCCTCCCGACCAAGTCGGCCCATGCACGCTCAGGGGTTAAGGACATACCACCGGGCTCTGCGCCTGTCATATGGCACACCGCACAGCGCGCCTTGAGTGTCGGTTGCAAGTCCGCGGAGAACGAGACCCCGACCTCAGCACGAACCGGTAGCACCAACAATGCAAGGGCGACTAGAAAACTCCCGAATCGCAATGAAGCAAGCATCAGGCGGGAGCACTTTGCTCGAGCGCATACTGTGCAGCAATATACCCATAGGTAAGCGCGGGCCCGATAGTGCCGCCTGCACCGGCGTATGCATTGCGTGTCGGAGCACAAATACAGTTGCCTGCACCATAGAGGCCAGGAATCGGCTGCAATTGCTCATCAACAATACGGGCATGGGCGTCGGTCATCGGCCCACCATTCGTGTCCAGGACACCGGGGGCCAAAATAATGGCGTAGTACGGGCCCGCGTCGCTCAATGGGTGCATCGTCGGATTCGGGTGAGGGTTTTCAGGGTACTCCGCCGTATATCTGAAAAGGCCCCATAGACGATGCCAGGCAACGTCGTAGGGCTGGTCGCCTCTGCTGAAATCATCGTCCTTGCCCTGCGCTGCAAACTGATTGAACTGCGCTACCGACTGCTCCAGGCGTTCCGAAAAGCGCGCATCCAGTTCATAGCCGCCAATGCGGCCCGAGAGGCGTTCAACCCGCTTCCGAATATTCGCTGCCAGTTCCTCAAGGCTATCTCCAGAGATCACATAGGGCTCGTCCGGCGTGATCGGAGGCTGACCCGTCTCCTCTCCCACAATAGCGGCAGTGCGGTGATCGTAGATCATAAATTGAAATTCGTTGGGAAAGTCACCACGGGTGGGATCGAATGTATTGTGACTGCGGCTCCGGTCATTATAGTTGCGGTGCTCGTTGACAAAGCGTCGACCGTAGCGATTCACCAATATCATCGCATCTCCCGGCGGAACGAACATACCCGTGCCTACCGAGCGATTCTCAAGCGCCTGCTCCAACACCACCGCACATCGCCAAGCGCCATGTAAATTCCCGAATTGCGCCCCCACCTGTTGGGCCATCGGGATGAAATCCCCTTGCGCGGAGAGTTGCGCGCAGGAGCCATAGGCAAACACCTCCTGATACCGCTGTAGCATGTCGGTGTTGTGTGCGTAACCTCCGGTACCGAAGATCACTGCTTTTTTTGCGTGAACCCGCACCAGCCCTTGAGGCGTAATGGCTGCCACTCCGACAACCCTACCCGAATCATCGACCACCAACTCATTGACGGCGTGCTCCGTGAGAATCGGCACGTCGCGCGCGCGGAGAAAAGCCGCCATCTGCTCGATCATGCCCCAACCCCAGCAAAACACGCCGTCGGCATCCACCGCTGCCAGCGGCCGGCCGGTCGGTGTTCGGTTCTCCGGGATGTGCTCAAGATAATCAACTGCGGGCTCATCGAGACCCCACATCCGCCACTCTTTCAAACCGAAAATCTGATGCTGGCGAATAAAGTCGACCGCCTCCGAGCCCTTGTCATAAAAAGCCGCAATGCGCTCATAGTCAAAGGCCGACAGACCAAAATGCGCGGCATCAGGGGCATACAGCGTGGGAAAAGCGTAGCGGCAAAGAAAGCGGATGCAGTCCTCACGCTCATCGTTCACGCCCCTCGCCTTGAGCCCATAGTGATTGGGGATCCAGAAAACAGCACCTGACTTGGCGGTGGTGCCGCCGAGTACCGGCGCCTTCTCGAGCACAATCACCGACGCTTTGTTGACCGCAGCGGTCGTCGCTGCCGACATGGCCGCCGCACCCGATCCAATGCAGACGATATCGGCCTCGTGGTCCCAACGGTTTTGATCAGGTTCACCGGCAACTGCGGTCGTGTTGCCCAGGGACAAAGCGGCACCACCGACGAGCGCGCCGCCCAACGCCTGACGCCGCGAAATTTTTTTGGGCTGCTTCATGTTTCCCCCGACTTTACAAGTCGACAGGAGGGCTTCTCCCGTCAAACCATTATTTAGGTCACTCTGATCGGGATCGTATCCAGACCCATGGTGGTACCGCCATGGCCGACGACCGACGACTCCGAAACCAATGCCAAAGAATTCACACGCTCGAACAGCGCCTCCAACACAACCCGCACCTCCATTTTGGCAACGTGCAAACCAATACACTTGTGCGCGCCGGCGCCAAAGGCATGGTGCTGATTGCGCTCACGCTTGCTGCGATCCGGGTTGAAAGTATCGGGGTCTGCGAAAACACGATCATCGCGGTCGGTCACAAAACTGGGCACAACGATATTGTCTCCCGCACGGAACTGCACCCCGTGGAACTCGGTGTCACGCTCGCAGATGCGATTGAGATTGATAAAAGCGTGCATCCGCAGGAACTCGTCTACCGAATCTGCGATTTTACTGCGATCTGCCTTGAGCGAATTAAACAGCGCCTCATCGCGGGCCAGATGACGAACGATAAAGCTCAGCATGGTCGCAACTGTGTCGATGCTGGCCAAGAACAGGAGGTAGCAAATGGCGTGAACCTCCTCCAGCGAGAGCTTTTCCCCTTCCACCTCGACATCAAGCAACATACCCACGATATCGTCCTTCGGCGATGCGACGTGCTGTTTGACAACATCAAAAAGATAACCGCCAATGTTTTCACCGCATTGAACACGCTCTTCCATCGTAGGCGCTCGATAAAATCCGGTTTCCCAAGCGTAAAAGTCGTCGAGACGCTCAGGCTCCAGACCAAGCTGGCGCACGAACAGGCCCATCGAAATCGGTTTCGCGACTTTCCAGAGAAAATCGAACTCGCCGAGCGGCAAAACCTCGTCCAGCACCGTTGCCGCGAGCACCTCGGCTCCTGTCTGCAAACGCTGCACGGCCTCGGGCTCAAAAATCGGCAATAACAAACGACGGTACCGACGATGTTCCGAAGCCGCACTCTCAAGCGGAATGAGCCGCGGCCGTTGCTCCATGTTGGCGGGAATACCGATAGGGAACGAGCCAAAAAGTTCCGCATTACTGAGTATCTCTCGAGCCAACTCGTGGGAGGTGATCAACCAATGACCGCCGTTGTGCGGGGTATAGACAATATCGCGCGGATCCCTGACCAGGGCCTCCAACAGTCTCTGCTGCGGATCAGCCGCAAGACCGCTGTCTGCGACGATGTCAAAATCGCTCAGCAGCGCATCCGGTACCTCATGTAATTGTGTCGGCATCGTTCAGTCCAAAACCACTAAACACTTTCCCCGAGATACCCCATGCATCATGTCGCAAAAAGCGCGGGGCGTTTGTTCAATACCCTGGTAAAGCGCATCAAAGCTCTGTAACTCTCCCGCCTGCATGCGACGATGAAGATCGTCTGCAATTTCGGGAAAGGTTTCAAAATAATCTGAGAACATGAAGCCTTCCATGCGCGCTCGCTTAGTGATGAGCTCCCAACTATTGGTCAAGGGTTGAACGGCACTTTCATATTGGGATATCGCGCCACACAACACTAATCGGGCCTGTTCACGCAATTGCCCCATGACGGCATTGAGCGCCTCACCGCCGACGTTGTCGAAGAAGATATCAACGCCACCGGGGGCGGCGGCCTGCAAAGCCGCGGCCAAGTCCGGCTGGGTTTCACGATCAATAACACGGTCATAGCCCACGGTCTGCTCCAGCCAATCCGCTTTTTCTCGGCTGCTGGTCAGTCCGATAACATGGCATCCCTGAGCTTTAGCGAGCTGACCAACGACGGTCCCCACGGCTCCCCCCGCGGCGCTGACCACCACCGTCTCGCCAGCCACCGGTTGACCAATTTTGAAAAATCCGATCCAGGCCGTCATACCGGTGGGCCCGAGAATTCCCATATATTGGTGAAGCGGTATGTCAGCGGAGACGGCGAGCGGTGAGCAGAGATCGCTGCCATCGAGCAGACTGCTCTCCTCCCAAGCCGTTCGCGCGCTGACGAGCGTTCCCACAGGGTATTGGGCATGGTCGGATTCAATCACCTCACCCAGAACGATACTTTGCACTGGATCTCCGACCTGCATGCCGGTCAAATAATTATCGCCCGCGCCTGCTGTCATCCACTGACGAAACCCGGCGTCCAGAGAAATCACGCGGTTGCGGGTGCGAAAGTGCCCGGTCGGACACGCCACTGGGGGAATATCCACCACCGCGAAGTCGGCTTCCGAAACAGGGCCCTCGGGATGCCTTGCGAGCACAACCGCGCGGGGCACTAGACCGCCACCTCAATAATCCCGTCCACAACGCGCACATCAAAGGTGGGCAACGGCACCCGCGTTAACTGTCCCATGGGGCTACCATCGCGCAAGTCAAAGCGCACACCATGAAGGGGACAGGAGATAAAGCAACCTCGAATGCGACCGCCTTCAAGCTCCGCCTCCTGATGGGTGCATCGATTCTCCACCGCATACAAGGTGCCACCCGCCCGACAAACGAGAATACGCCGCCCATCGATCGTAATTGCTTCGCTCTGGTTATCCCCCAGTTCGGTATCTGGGAAGGCGGGGTGAAACGCAGTCACAAGCGAGTCCTTTTTGCGGGCAATAGCATTGGCGTGATGCACGTCGAAAAGTCCGATGGTAGCACCGGGACGCCGCAGAAAAAAACCGTCTTGCTTGCTTATTTTGAGCGCCGTCGCTAGGCTTTCGTCTCATTCATTCTTCTTTGCTGAGGTCAGCATGAGCCACGGAAATAAAACCCAATGGATTTTGGCGAAGCGTCCGGTGGGGATACCTGATAACACCGAAGTTCTGCTTCAGGAGGCACCCATCCCGGAAACTGGCCCCGGCATGCTACTGGTTAAAAACCACTATATCTCCCTGGACCCGGCAATTCGCGGTTGGATGTCTGATGTCCCGAATTATTTACCCCCCATCCCCATCGGCGACCCGGTTCGGGCGACAGTGGTGGGAGAAGTCTTAGAGAGCGGAGCCGATCACATCAAACCCGGTGATTATGTTTTTGGCCTTGGGGGCTGGGAGACGCATAGCACAATCCCGGTAGATTTCTGCACCAAAGTGCCAGAGGACAATGCGTTTCCGCTGCACTATTACGTGAACATTCTGGGTGCGGTGGGGCTAACACCTTACTTCGCCATCGCCGATGTTGGGCAGGCACAAGCCGGCCAAACGATGCTGATGAGCGCAGCTGCCGGGGCCGTCGGCTCAGTGGGCGGCCAAATCGCAAAACTGATGGGCCTCAAGGTCGTCGGCATTGCCGGTACCGAAGAAAAGTGCCGTTGGGTCGTCGACGAACTGGGCTTCGACGACTGCATTAATTACCGCACCGCCGGCGATATGGAGGCGGCGATCCGCACCGCGTGCCCCGAAGGGGTCGACTTCTATTTCGATAATGTGGGCGGTGAAATTCTCGATGCTGCGCTGTTGAACATGAACAAAGATTCCACCTTGCTCTTTTGCGGCACCATCAGTACCTACAACGCGACAGGGCCGGTACCGGGCCCCTACAACTACTGGCAAATCCTCGCGCGCACCATCACGGTGAAAGGCTATCTGGTCAGCGATCACTATCACCGTATCGAGGAGGGACAGGCGGCGCTCAGCAAGTGGGTGAAGGATGACAAGATCAAGTTCAAAGAGCACATCAACGAGGGCATTGAAAACTGCCTCGACACCTACAACCTGCTCTTCTCCGGTGGCAATGAAGGCAAGCTGATGTTGAAGCTTTGATCGCAGCGCTTCTCGCAAAAGAGGAGCGAGTCATAAAAAAGGGCCGTGAGGGCCCTTTTTATTGTCCGTTTTTTGAATCTGCTATCGGCGCAGAACTTTATGACGCGAGGCTTACTAACTCGCGGCGGTCCTAGAGCTCTGGCTTGGGTGCGTTTGAATCGCCGCCGGTGTACCACTTCACACAGCGATGAAAATACTGGTTGCCGCGTTCATTACGACCAAACAGCACACTCTTCATCAACCCGGTTTGCAGGCCCTTTTGCAGCTGAAGACCAACATTGTAATCCTCTTCCTGCACTACGTTGCGCAGCCAATCTGCCATTTCGATCCGCGCCGCAGCATCCTCCTCATTCTCCGGTGCCGTGGGGTGCAAAAAGTGCAGTATGGTGGTGTTCTCCATGGGTCCAGGACCCGGAATCATCTGCGCAATCTGCGTGATTTCTGGCGCAATAAAAATCGAAACATTCGGGAAGAACAGCCGAATAAAATCAAAGCCCTTGGTCTCGTGCTGCCACAGCTCGTCGCGATTCACGTCGCCTAGGGTGGTCACATTCTTGGCGGCAAACCCCACCAGTTGATGCGGGCCGTGCGCGTCATACTCCATCACATTGGTAAAGGTCCGGGGTTCAATGGTCTCAGGGTGCGCTGCCTTAAAATGATAGCCTTCTAGATAACCGTCATAGGCGACCTTCCAATTGGGTCCGTAGATCGTTCGATTACCCACATAGGTCCACTGATCCATGCCTTTTTTGACAACGTCATCCATCATCCCGCCGAGATAATCGCGGATATCAACATCACTTTCGGCATTCAGCACGGCAAAAATTAATCCGCCCTCTTCGTGACTCGAAAACTGCACCAGGTCTCTGGCGCCCTCGCAGACGTCACCAAATTTCGGAGCATCGGCAATCGCCCTGAGTGAGCCATCTGACTTGAAGGTCCATCCGTGGTAGGGACAGCTGAATAATTTCTGGTTCCCGCAGGGCGCTGATGTCAGCGTCATACCTCTATGAGTACACACGTTCATGAGCACTTTGGCACTGCCGTCTTTTTGTCTTGTGATCAGTAGCGGGATGCCCAAAATCTCGAGCGTCTTAAAATCGCCGGGCTCCGGGATTTCCTGTGAAACACCCACCAGAATGGGCAGGGTCTTGAAAATATCGTCCATTTCCCGCTGCCAGATGCCCGGATCAGTATATTCAGTAGAGGGCACCTCCATGGTATCTGCGGCCCAGTCAGTCGTGCCATTTTGCACATGGTCCAACAATCTACCGGCCATGCGGCTGTACTGAATTTTGGTATCTACTGTCATCTTTTCTCTCTCTTCTTTCCCCTGCCTGTCGCTATTCGGGCATCACCAAGTCGCCCACCGAGGCTACCTCATAGCGACGCACTTCCATATCCAATATCTCAAGCGCGGCACACGCCTCGAGAAATGCCGCCACATGGGCCGTTTTCAGGTGCGCATCAAGATGCTCCTGAGAGGCCCACTGTTCGCTGACCCAGATGACACAGGGGTCGGTAACGTCGACCGCAATTCCATACCACTGGCAGCCGGGCTCCTGTCGTGTGCTGGCGACCACGGCTTGGGCGGCCTCGGCATATTTTGGCGCACTGTCAGCGCCTAATTCAATTCGCACGATAACGCTTACCGTACTCATGTTTTCTCCTCGCTTTGTATGCCGCTAGCCAAGCCGAAAATTGTAGCGGCGGGAATGCCCACGCAGAGGCTACGACTGCCGAGAGTCAACCTAGATTTCGCAACAGAAAAAGTCAAGCGTGCTTGCTTTTTTATGGGCGCCTAACCTAACCTTAGTCGGTTTCGGGGTGCCCGACTCATCACGCCAAGGCAACATACGCAGGAGACAGCAGTGGCCGATAAACTCCAAGGAAAAGTCGCACTCATTACCGGTGGCACTAATGGCATTGGCCGCGCGGCTGTTTATGGCCTTACCCGAGAAGGCGCACAGGTAGTCTTCACTGGCAACAATGCCGAGGCGGGAAAGCAAATCGCAGAGGAGAGTGGCGCTGTTTTCGTTCAACATGCGGTACAAGACGTCGAAGGCTGGACGGAGGTCAAGCAGACCATCCTGCAGCACCACGGCCGGCTGGACATTACCTTCTCCAACGCGGGCACCAATACGGGCGACAGTGATATTGAAACCGTCGAGGTTGATGCATGGAAAAATCTCATTGATATCAATCTGACGGGCATGATGCTGGCGATCAAAGCCAGCATTGAACTGATGAAAAAGAATCCCGACCAAAGCGGTGGATCAATTATTCTCAACAGCTCGATTAACGGCATTCTCGCGCTCGCCGGCGACGTCACCTACTCCACGACCAAAGGCGCCCTGCGGCTACTGGCAAAGTCCACAGCAGTGCATCTGGCGAAAACCCAAACCGGTATCCGCTGCAACTCGATTCATCCGGGTGTGATAGAGACGCCCTTGATTCAGGGCGCTATAGCGGGGGCTCCCGATCCTGATGCGGCCCGCAGTATGCTCGAGGGTATCGCGCCCGTCGGTCGACTGGGTAGCATGGAAGAGATTGTCTCGCTATTAATCTATCTCGCGTCCGACGATGCAAAATTCGTCACGGGCTCAGAGATCGTCATCGACGGTGGCTCTACAGCGGGGCTACCCGGCGTCTAGGCCGCCATCAAAAACGAGGGCCGGGCGCTACTCGCCGTGTAAGACGCTAAACACGCGACGAGAGAACTTCCACTCGCCCGCGACCTTCACACACTCATCGTCATATTGACCGCGGGGTCGCAATTCCGTGCCGTCTTGGGTGACCGCGACCTCATCGGTGTAGCTGCGCATCGTTGCGTGGTCGCCGTCCACCCTGATCACACCTGGCATGGCCATCATGTTGACAAAAGGAAACATCTTCATGGCTTCCAGCCAAGCCGCAACAATGGTTTCGCGCCCCTTAAGGCCGGCCATATCGAGATGAGGCAACTCCCACACCGCGTCTTCCGCCCAGGTAGACCCCCAGATCTCCGCATCTCGCTGGTTCACGCCGTCACAGTAACGCTCCAGTAAAGCGCGAATCGCCTGCTGCTCTTCAAAATGCTGGTCGCTCATATCGCTTCTCCTCTTATTCCTGACCGGTTACTGATTAATCAATCCGCCATCAATGACCATCTGCGCACCGGTCATATACGTCGACAGATCTGAGACCAAAAATAAGGCCGCATCAGCGATTGTGTGCGGCGGGCCCATATAGCCCATGGGTACCGCAGCATTCAATTTCACATACTCTTCCGGGTTCTCTACCGAGGATTGACGTTGCATATTGGTATCGATCAGTCCCGGATGGAGGGTGTTACAGCGGATACCGTCAGCGGCGGTTTCAGCCGCCACCGTTTTAGTAAAGCCGATCACACCCCCCTTGGCAGCCGCATAAGCGCTACAGGCAGGCACACCGACCAATGCCGCGACCGACGACATGTTGACGATGGAACCCTTGACCCCGGCCTCTCGCATCACCGCTACCGCTTTCTGCGTTCCCAAAAATACGCTGGTCATGTTGACCAGCATCTGCCGGTTGTAATCAGCCAAGGTTAGCTCCGGCAAAGTTTTCAAAACTGCAATCCCTGCATTGTTGATCAGTGCGTCCAATCTGCCGTGCTCACTCTGAATAGCCGCTATCGTGGTGTCCCAGGCACCCTCGTCTGTCACATCCTGCTGCCAGGCCTGCGCCTGCCCACCCGCGGCAATAATTTCTGCCGCAGTGGTGGCAGCACCCTCACCGTCAACATCAGTGACGATGACAATTGCCCCCTCGCTGGCCAACTTATGCGCAATAGCGTGCCCCAATCCGGGATTGGACGCACCACCGGTTACTAAACACACTTTTCCGTCAACCATGCCCATGGAACTTCTCCTCTAATCTATGTGGCCGCTAAAAATCACGTCGCCTTGGAACGCGATAACCTGAACCCAAATAGCCCTAAGGGCTATCAGTGTCGGCGAGATAAATACGCTCCAAATGGTCCGTCACTGTCTCAATCACGCGCTGAGCCCGCTGTTCGCGATGCGATGAGCGATACGCCACGCCCATGCCCTGCATCACAAACTGCACCAAATCGTGTGCGGCTTGCAGCGACTTAACCTGTTTCCAGTGCGGAAATACGGATCGCACCGTCTTCAGAAATTCCCGTTCGAAATCCTGCTCGACTTCCGCAACGGCTTCTGCCAATTCCTTGTCTGTTCGCGCTGCCGCCAGTAACTCCTGGTAGGCAACGAACGACGGTAAGTTGACGTATTTCCATGCCGACTCGACCGATGTTCTGATCGCCTTGCGCGTCAGCTGCTGATCGGGGGAGTCGATATCTGACATCAAATCGCGATATTCATTAAGCCGCCGAACATGCAAGTACCCAACGACGGCATTCATGACCGCCGATCTGGAGGGGAAATGATGCATCATTGCGCCGCGCGAGACGCTTGCCTCCTCGGCAATCATTGCGGTCGTGGTACTGGCATAACCGGATTCCACAAAGCATCGCACTGCGGCTTCCAATATCGCTTGTCGTGTCAGCGCACTCTTTTCTGCCTGCCACCCCTCACCAACTCGAGGCCCGCCCGACGCCTTGTTCCCCGGTCGACCGGCTGTTACTGAGCCGGTTTTTTTACCCGTCCTCTTACCGCTCATTACCGACCCTCATTTCTACGCCTCCCAATGAATCCGTGCACGGCTCCGGCAAACAATCCGGCTTGCTTTTTTTATGAGCGGTATCCTAGACTGATTTTGTAACGACAACCACCGGAACAACACGCTCAACCTTGCATAAAATCTCGGTATCACCATCGGTAAACGAGGAGCCCTGATGTCAGGAACCAAGCCACTGCATCCCGGTCTATTCACTTGGCCAGCTGCCAATCCAAGCCTGATCGGCAGTCAATGCCTGGATTGCGGTGAGCACGCCTTTCCCAGCCAGCGCTCCTGCCGGGCATGTTCCGGTCAGAATACGCAGGATGCAGAGCTAGGGAACACCGGCACGCTCTGGACATGGACGATTCAATCTTTCATGCCCAAGACGCCCTACCATACTGACGAAACACCCGAGACGTTCCGCCCCTATGGGGTCGGTTATGTCGAGTTGCCATGCGGACTGAAAGTCGAGAGCCGTCTTCGCGAAAATACGCCGGATCAGTTGCGTATTGGTATGCCAATGAACCTGGAAATTGTTACGGTGCGCAAAGATGGAGAAGGAGACGATCTGGTGACTTTCCAATTTTGCGCTGCAGAGGAGACACATTGATGGATGTCGCAATAGTCGGACTGGGCCTCCACCCATTTGGCAGAACTGCAAGCATGTCGGGCCTTGAGCAAGGCGCCGCGGCAGTGCGGGCGGCGCTCGCGGATGCGGGCACCGATTTCAAGGCCATGCAATTTGCATTCGGTGGCAGCCAGGATAGCGGCAATGCCGACTCGCTGGTCAACTTGCTCGGGCTAACGGGCCTACAATTTACCAATGTCGCAAACGGCTGTGCCACAGGCGGCAGCTCACTCAACGCGGCCTTCTCCGCCATCAAGAGCGGTCAGTATGACGTTGGACTGGTCGTCGGTTTTGACAAACACGACCGGGGTGCCTTCAATCCCAAGCCCGCCGAATGGGGCCTGGATGACTGGTACGGTGAGACCGGTCTGATGCTGACCACACAGTACTTCGGCATGAAGATACAGCGTTATATGCACGACTATGGCATTTCACGAGAGACCTTGATCCGCGTTGCCGAAAAAGCTTTCCGCAACGGTGCGCTAACCCCGACCGCATGGCGCCAGACTGCTCTGTCGTGGGAAGAGATCGAAAATGCACCCATGGTCAGTGAGCCACTGAACAAATATATGTTTTGCTCGCCCGCCGAGGGGGGCTGCGCGCTGGTGGTCTGCCGTGCCGATATCGCACAGCAGTTCCATCCCCGACCGATTTATCTCAAAACCGCAGTGGTACGCTCGCGCAATTACGGTAGCTTTGAGGTATTCAGCCCCTCCCAGCCACCGGAAATGGGCGCGTCACCGACGGTGACTGCTTCTCAGGCCGCGTTCGAGTTGGCCGGTGTGGGCCCAGAGGATATCGACGTTGCGCAGCTGCAGGATACCGAGGTGGGGGCTGAAATCATGCACATGGCGGAGAACGGTTTCTGCGCTCACGGTGATCAGGAGCAGTGGCTGTCGGAAGGCGCGACGGAAATCACCGGGCGCCTTCCGGTCAATACGGATGGTGGCTGCCTCGCCAACGGCGAGCCTGTGGGAGCCTCCGGGCTGCGTCAGGTCCACGAGATCTGCGTGCAGCTCAGGGGCGAGGGAGGCGCTAGGCAGGTAGCCGGTGAGCCCAAGATTGGTTATACCCACGTTTATGGCGCACCGGGCATCAGTGGCGTGAATATTTTGGCGCGATAAAACCCGCGACACCGAGTCTCGGGCATCAAAGACAGCAGAAGGGATAGACGATGGCGAACGCAGAACAGAAGCAACAGGGGGATGGGGGTCGCTTTGTCGGTACGACCTGGCAGGATCTGCTCGACCTAGAAACTGTCGAAGTGCCCGAGTACCTGCGGGTTCAGCATAACCCGCACATGGGAGACGAAGACCTCCCGGTAGAGCGCTACATCAGTCGGGAGTTCTTCAATAAAGAAAAAGAAGAGATGTGGCCCCGCGTCTGGCAGATGGCCTGTCGCGAAGAGGAAATTCCAGAGCCCGGCGACCACCACGTCTACTGGATCATCAACCGCAGTGTGATTGTCACGCGCACGCCATCCGGGGAGATCAAGGGGTTCATTAATTCCTGTCGGCACCGAGGACGGTGCCTGCGCGACGAGTCGGGATCTGTCGACAAGTTCCGCTGCCCTTTCCACGGTGCCACCTGGGATCTGGATGGCCAGTTCAAAGGCATCCCCAATCAGTGGGACTTCGAGCATATCGAAGGCCGGGATATGAGCCTGCCACAGGTCAAAGTGGCGACATGGGGTGGCTTCGTGTTCATCAATTTTGATCAGGATGCGCCGCCCCTTGAGGACTATATGGAGGTCCTGCCCGATCACTTCAAGCGCTTCCCGCTGGAGGAGTACTTTACGGGCGTTCACGTGCAACGGGTAATGAACTGCAACTGGAAAGTCGGTGCCGAAGCCTTCATGGAGTCTTGGCACACCGTAGAAACCCACAAGCAGATATTGACCTTCACAGGCGATGCGAATTCGCAATACGACTGTTGGGGCGACAATGTGAGTCGCTCAGTCACACCCATGGGTGTTGCAAGTCCCCACCTTAGCGACGTCAGTGAAGAGACCATTACCCGGGACATCCTGAAGCTCTCCGGCCGCATGGCGACCGATAGCGATGAAGGCGTCGACATGAAAGACGGCCAAAGTGCTCGTGAATATGTCGCCCAGATGAATCGCGAGATGTTCGAGGAGGCCGCTGGGGAGGCGTTCGACGATCCCACCATGGCCGAGCTGCAGGATGCCATTTTGTATAGCCTGTTCCCGAACTTCCAAGTGTGGATAGGCTACGGCGGCAATATTGTTTACCGGTTCCTGCCCAATGGCGATGACCCCGACAGTTGTATCTTTGATGTCCGGATTCTCTTGCGTTATCCAAAAGGTAGCGAGCGGCCCGCGGCCGTTCCTTGCACGGTGATTCCGCCGGATCAGCCCTTCGCATCGCATGAAGCATTGGGGTCACTGGGAGGCGTGTTCGATCAGGATGATGCCAACCTGCCCGCCGTTCAACGGGGCATGAAGAATTCAGCCACTGGCAAGGTCATTCTGGCAAGCTACCAGGAGAGCCGGATCAGACACTTGCACCAGACGATCGATAAATATCTGAGCTAGCGCGTCTCAGCGCACGCCGCGCAAGGACAACAGCGCTCCACAACCCATGGGTCGTGGGTGGGGTTGCACTGCCCCGCCCTATTCATCTTTCAGCGGGGTCGCGCAGTGTCAGCCTGATTGGCTGTCCGTGTAGTACGCCCAGGCGTCAGAAATCGGCTTGGCATCAAAATAGTAGGGCCGGATCTCACAGACTTTATCGCCCCGAAAACGAAAGACTTCAGCAAGCTGGGCGGGCGCCAGATCGGGGTTTTCAAAGCGAAAAGAGATCAGATTGACGACGTAATCACCGCCCACCGTCATGCTTTCAGGTTCGAGATCTGCGACTTTCAACGTGCCGAATACGTGCGTATAAAGTTCCCGTAGCGCCGTCTTGCCGCGATACTCACCCGCCATCGGTAAATCATCGGCCTCTCGAATAAAGAAATCATCGGTTAACAGCTGTTCTACCGCATCAAAATCGCCGGCACCCGATTTGGCATACAGCGACTCCACCAGCGCGAGTTTTTCTTCATTGGTCATTCTTAACTCCTACATTTGCGTAAGTCATATCTCGTTTAGCAGCCGCTAACCCAGTAGCCAAGTTGGCTACTCCTTGTGGGCATATTGCTGAATCACGCGCTTACCCAAGGCCATCTGATGCACCTCGTCGGGCCCATCCGCCTGGCGGCACCAACGCGCATAGTTAAATTGCTCTGCCATACACCAGTCCTCGGTCAACCCACCCGCACCATGCATCTGCATGCAGCGATCAATCAAGTTTTGAATCATTAGCGGCACGCTGATTTTGGTCGCCGAGATCAGCTCGATCGAAGGCTTCACACCCTGCTGGTCAATGTGCCAACAGGTTTTATGCACCAGCAACCTCGCCATCTCCAACTCGGCATAGCTTTTGGCAATGTTCTCGCGGATCGATTGGTGCTGGCTGAGCTTCTTACCAAAGGTTTCACGATCCTCCACGCGTTCACAGGCGAGTTCCAAGGATCGCTGCCCAGCCCCAATTAAGCGCATACAGTGATGCATGCGTCCCGGCGCGAGGCGACTTTGGGCGATCTCAAAGCCTCTGCCCTCACCCAATAACAAGTTGTTCAGCGGCACGCGCACATCGGTAAACGTCACCTCCGCATGACCAATGGGCGCATCGTCGTAACCCAACGTCGTCAGTGGCCGCAGCACGGCTACCCCGGGGGTGTCTTTGGGCACCAGAATTTGCGTTTGCTGCAAATGGCGATTGGGGTTATTGGCATCACTCTTGCCCATCACGATAAAAATCTTACAGCGCTCATAAGGCGCGCCGGTAATGAACCACTTATGGCCGTTAAGCACCCATTCATCGCCGTCTCGACGAATATCGAGCTGGATATTGGTTGCGTCACTCGAGGCCACCTGCGGCTCAGTCATAGCGTAAGAGGAGCGAATTTCACCCCTGAGCAACGGTTCAAGCCAGTCCTTTTTCTGCGCCTCGGTACCAAACTTCATCAGCACCTCCATATTGCCGGTGTCTGGCGCATTGCAATTAAAGACTTCGGGTGACCATATGACGCGCCCCATCTCCTCGGCCAGCGGCGCGTAATCCAGGAAACTCATCCCCTCATGGTCGCTGTGCTCAGCAAAATCGGGGGGCACAAACAAATTCCACAAGCCAGCAGCGCGCGCTTTCTCTTTCAAATCCTCGACCAGCGGCATCGACGCAAAACGATTCTCGGCGCGATGCAGGGCCTCTCGGTGCGCACCTTCGGCCGGGTAAATGTGCTCCGCCATGAACGCTTTCAGCTCGCCTAGAATGCGCGTGCTCTTTTGACTGGGGCCGATCATGGTTTACCTCTCTCATTCATCGATTCTTGGGGGCGTTCATGGCGGGCTCCGCATGCCGCGACCGTCGACCCATTGTTATAAACAAGCAAGTTGGTTTGTTTTAGAGATCGTTCATACTATATAGTCATCGCGGTCTGACAGAAACTCCCGAATGCCGTTAACCGGCCGCGATACTGCTGCGCGGTGGGAATGCCGGAGCGGGAAGCTGAGCGAATCAAAATAACATACCCATCCAGCGATAGCCTCGCGGGGAACCCATGGATTTGATTACCGATACAACCTACCGAAACGTGACACTGGCCCAAGTTGCTGCGGTACGCGCGCAGGAGCGTCCCGACGAAATCGCCCTACGGTTCGACTCAGGCCACACCCTGAGCTTTGCCGATGCCTGGCGCCAAGGCAACGCGCTCGCCGCACAAATTCAGCGCCTCGGCATAATGCCGGGCGCAACGCTCACTTTTCAGTTACCCAACATTCCGGAATCTGTTCCGGTTGCTATCGCGGCTTCCATCTGTGGACTGGTCATCAATCCGGTCGTTCCGATATACCGTGGTAAAGAGTTGGGTTTCATCCTGAATGATGCGAAGAGCGAAATCGTTTTTATCCCCCACCGCATCCGCGGTTTCGACTACGTTGAGATGATCGCGGCGTTGAGACCGTCACTGCCTCATCTGAAGCACGTAATCTGCTGCGGCGCCGAAGCGGATTTGCCTGATGACGTTCTGAATTATGAGACGCTCATGGCGCACGCACCGACCGAGGGCGCTGACTTGGCCGAAGTCGACCCTAATGACACTAAGGTCGTTTTGTACACCTCGGGCACTACGGGCAATCCCAAAGCGGTTCGGCATAGTCACAACACGCTGGCTAAAGCACTGGATAACGGCGTCGACGCCTGGGCGCTTGGCGAGAACGACATGATGCTCATGCCTTCACCGGTGACCCACGTAACAGGCTACGTCAACGGCATAGAGCTACCTTTCTTCACCGACTGTAAAGTGCTTTTAATGGAGAGCTGGATAGTCGATAAAGCGGTCACGCTGATCGAAAATTATGGGGCAACGAGTTGCGTCAGTGCCACGCCGTTTTTGCGAGAGCTGGTGGACACATGCAAACGCTCGGGGAAGACGCTTCCCGGATTTCGACTGTTCGCCTGTGGGGGTGCTGCCGTGCCTGCCACCCTCATCTACGAAGCGCACGAAGTGCTTGCTGACTGTCGCGCCGTCAGAGTCTATGGCTCGACGGAGGTGCCACTCGTCACCGTCGGCTTCACCGGCGACGGTGAAACGCAGCTCGCGGCTGAAACCGACGGCAAGGTGCGTAACTACGATGTGCGTATTTGCGATGACGACGGCTCGGATCTGGGTATCAACGCAGAAGGAGAAATCTGGGTACGGGGCCCCGCCATGATGCAAGGCTATCGCGAGGAGGCGCAAAACGAGGCGGCTTTTTCCAGTGAGGGCTTCTTCAAGACAGGCGATATCGGGCAGTTACTGGATACTCAGGCCATCGTCATTACCGACCGCAAGAAAGACATTATCATCCGTGGGGGCGAAAATCTCTCCGCGCGCGAGATCGAAGAGGCAGTCTTACAACACCCCGACGTGATGGAAGCGGCAGCGGTATCAGCGCCGCACCAGCGCCTCGGCGAGGGTGTCGCCATATTTATTACACTGTACGAGGGCCGCAACCCACCCACGCTGGAGGCGCTGACAACACTGTGTCATCAGCAACAGCTTGCCAAACAGAAGTGGCCACAATGGTTGGGGGTCATCAGGGAGATGCCCATAACGCCCTCTGGGAAAATCCAGAAAGCCATGTTGCGTCAGTCGTTACAACAGCAAGACGTATTGCTAGGCTAGGCGAAGGCTTACAAGGACTGAACGAGTGAACGCATCCAATCCCGATCCCACCGATTACAGCGCCTTCAGAGAGGCGATCCGCGAGTTTCTGGCAAGCGCACTGACACTTGAGTTAGCGCGTGCTGGCGAGCGCACCACAAGCGTGTTTTCCGATTTCGAGGCGGGTCGTCAATGGCAGCGTATTTTGCATGCCAGAGGTTGGGGCGCGCCCGAATGGCCACTCGAGCACGGTGGAACCGGTTGGGATATTCAGCAGCACTATATTTTTCTTGAAGAATGTCGGCTCGCCAACGCCCCCAATCCGGTCATGATGGGTGTGCAAATGCTTGGCCCGATGCTGATGCATTTCGGCACCGAGGCTCAGAAATCAGCCTACTTGCCCGGTATCATCTCGGGCGACGACATATGGTGTCAGGGATACTCGGAGCCCGGGTCTGGATCGGATCTGGCCTCTTTGAAAACCGCCGCTGATCGCGAGGGCGATGAATATATCGTTAATGGCACCAAGATCTGGACCAGCATGGCGCACCACGCCAACTGGATCTTCTGCTTGGTGAAAACCGATAAAAACGTCAAACCCCAGGCCGGGATCAGCTTTCTACTAATCGACATGGCTACGCCAGGTATCACCGTCACGCCTTTCTCGAGTCTTGATGGCGAAGTGGAGCAGTGTCAGGTGTTTTTCGAGAACGTTCGTGTCCCCGTGAGCAACCGGCTCGGTGAGGAGAATCAGGGCTGGACGGTCGCCAAATATTTGCTCGAATTCGAGCGGGGTGGTCAACACTTCACCATTGATCTCAAGAAGCAACTGCGGAAATTGCAGCGGCTCCTCGCCAGCGAGGCCAATGCCGCGGCCGAGGATCCTACCTTCCCCTATCGGGTTGCCGAGACTCAAATCGACGTGATGGCGCTGGAGCAAACCGAGCTGCGAATTAAAGGTTCAGTCGCTGCTGGCGAGCATGCCGGCGCGCTGTCCTCGCTCGTCAAAGTATCGGGCACGGAGCTCGGCCAGCAATGCGCAGAACTCCTCATGGAGGCGGCTGGTCAGGGCGCAACGCCATGGCAGAGCGAAGTGCTTTCACCTGGTTACCAAGGACCCACCGCCGCGCCCGAGGAGTGCGTGACCACCATGGCGGAATACATCAACAGCCGGGCGACCACCATCTATGGCGGAACGGCGGAAATACAGCGTGGCATCATCGCCAAGCACGTGCTTGGGCTGTAAACGGAAAGCACCTGAATGAACGAAGATCAAACGCTATTGCATGACGCCGCAGAACGGTATCTGCGTGACAACTATGACTTCAACGCAAGGCGCGAGCGCCTCGCAAATGGCATCTATACCGACCCAGCGCACTGGCAAGCCTTCGCCGAGATGGGATGGCTGGCCCTTCCTGTGCCTGAAGCTCTCGACGGCTTGGGCATGGGAACCCGCGAATGCGCAATTCTGGCTGAGCTCTGTGGTCAATATCTCGTGACCGAACCGTTGATCGATGTCATCGCGGCCGTCAGCGCCCTGATCGCGCCGAGCCCACGGGGCGAACATTGGCTAGGGCAGATTGTTGCCGGCGAGATGATCGCAGTCGCCGCTATCGACGAGGGCGCAGGGCGGCGCGGCGCCAAACCCAGTACCACACTGACGCACAGCCCGTCCGGATGGCGGCTCAGTGGTACCAAGCACTGGATTAGTGCAGGATCATCCGCCACCCACTTTGTCGTGTTGGCCTCTTACGACGAAACATTGGCCTGGGTCATGTGTCCTTGCGACGCCCCCGGTATTACCCGTGAGGTCTTTCCTACCCACGATGGCCGCGGTGGCGCTACCTGCGCATTCGATACGACCGTCGATGAGCGCCAGATCCTTTTTTCCGGTGCTGATGCGGAAACTGCGCTTGATGCCTATCGGGAACTGGCGATGACCCTCAGTAGCGCGGAAACATTGGGTGCGGCGCATGCCGCGCTCAATACAACCGTGGACTACACCAAGCAGCGCGTGCAATTTGGTCAGCCGCTCGCGTCTTTTCAAGCGCTGCAGCATCGCATGGCCAATATGCTTATCCAAATAGAGTTAACCCGCTCTCTGGTCTATGCCGCGTGTGACGCCGCTGATAGCGATACGCCTGATCGATCGCGCTTTGCTCGTGCGGCGAAGGTTAAAGCCAGCACGGTAGGGCGGAAAGTGTCGCAGGAGGCGATTCAACTGCACGGCGGCATTGCTACCACCGATGAGTATATCGTCGGGCATTTTTTTAAACGCATCGCAGCACTTGAGAGCTGGGTGTGCTCCCGTGGTGAAGCCCTGAGAGAATTCATGGCTATTAGCGGTTAAGCTCTGCCAATGCATTCAAAACATTGATGGTCAAGTAAGGAGAAAAATAATGGATCTACAACTCACTGATAAAGTCGCGCTCATCACCGGGTCGACCAAGGGCATCGGCCGAGCAATTGCTGAAACCCTCGCCGATGAGGGGTGTCATATCGGCGTCTGCGCGCGCAATCAATCGGAAGTCGACGAGACCGTCGCTGCGCTCACAGCCAAAGGCGTGAAAGCCTGTGGCAGTGTGGTAGACGTCACCGACGCCGCCTCTCTCGAGGCGTGGATTAACCATTGCGCGGATACGTTAGGGGGAATTGATATTTTTGTGCCCAATGTCTCAGCGGGCGGTGCGGATAACTCCGAAACCGGATGGCGAGCCAATTTTGAAGCCGACATGTTGGCAACCTGGCGCGGCGTTGAACTGACCCAGCCCCATTTGGCGAAATCAGGACAAGGCGCCATTGTGATCATCTCAACTACTGCCGCGGTAGAAGCTTTTGCCGGTCCGAGCCCCTACGGTGCCATTAAGGCGGGCCTGTTGAATTACTCGAGCAATTTGTCTCAATCTCTGGCGGCATCCGGTATCCGTGTCAATGCCGTTAGCCCTGGCCCGATTTATTTTGAAGGCGGCGCGTGGGAGCAGATAAAAACTCACATGGCGGACTTCTATAACGCCACCGTTGCCAACATCCCGATGGGCAGAATGGGCAGTAACTATGAGGTGGCGGATACGGTGGCCTTCTTGGCCAGCCCTCGCTCCGCGTTCACAACGGGCGCCAACGTGGTCGTTGATGGTGGTTTCACAAAACGCGTCCAGTTCTGAAGACTGTCCCGCGAAGAACCCCGGTCCCCGCCGGGGTTTTTTTTGCCCCGATTAATCGGACTCGGTAATCAGCTGATCAAGATGTTCAAGCGTGGCGATCAGTGCCGCGGTGGGTAGCTGACGCTTGCCCAACGTCTCCTCAGCCATTGGCGCAATGGCGCACCGCTCGGGCAACGCAGCGCCGGTATCAAGCAAATGATAGAGGGTGGGTAAAAAAATGAACTGGAGCCACTCCTCGAGCGCTAGCGTATCCATGGCAAACGGTTGCTCTGACGCCAGCGCATCGGGCGAAGGCGGATCCGCCGCCCATAAATTGAGCTGGCGGAGCTGCGCCTCGAGATCAATCAGTCGCTCAGCAATATCGCTGCGTGGCGGTTCAAGCAGCATAGTGGCTCGCCCATACCCTTTTGCGGCATAACAGAATCGTCATGCTCTGCCTCAGGTCCCTCCTCATCTCAAGGGGTGGCCTCCAGTTCGAGGGTAAAAGCGGGCAGTGTTTCCAATATCGCTCGCCCGTAACGGCGGGTCAGGAGCCTTTTATCCAGCAAAGTGATGCGGCCCTCGTCTTCCTCAGTTCGCTGTAGCCGTCCACTGGCTTGCACCAACTTTTGCGCGGCATCGGGGACACTAATTTCCATAAAGGGGTCACGTCCCTGCGTCTGGAGCAACTCAGAATGGGACGCAGCAATCGGATCATCGGGCACAGCGAAGGGCAGTTTGGCAATCACGACATGGCCGCAATAAGAGCCGGGAAGATCAATGCCCTCAAAAAAACTGGCCAAACCAAAGATGGCTGAGGGCACTCCAGCGTCGATATGGCCGCGGTGCTGTTCCAGCAGACTACTTTTACTCATCTGATCCTGCACCAATGCGCGATGGGGAATCTCCTCCCTGATACCCTCCAGAACGGTTTCCATCTGCCGGCGAGAAGTAAAAAGCAGCAACACCCCCAAATCCTCCTTGATCAAGGCTGGAATACGCTCAACCAGCTCCTCGGTATGGGCCTCCGCCTGACCGGGATCAGATGTCATGGCGGGCACAGAGAATACGGCTCTTGAGGGATCAAAGGGACTGGAGACCCTTTTCCATCTCGCGGAATCGGGCACCCCGGAGCGCTCTTTGAAACGATCGAATGTCCCCAGGGCGGTCAGCGTGGCGGAGGTAATCACAGCGCCCGCTGCGCGTGCCCACAGCGCGTCATACAGTAATTCGCCGGGTAGTATCGGACTCGCCTGACATTCCAGAGATGACACGCTCCCCCGGTGCTGAATCCACCTCGCCCAGCCATCGCCAGACTCACCCTCTCGCGGGGCACAACCGATCGACTGCCAAAGTGCCAGCTGTTGCTCTGCGCGAGCGACTGCGCCCTGCGCATTGACCAGATCAGAATCGGCATCTTGGGGCGTTACAGCCGCGGGGTCGGGCGCGTTTTGTCGGGCATTTTCGAGACCGGCTTCAAGACGAGAGACCTCGCGATGAAGCTGACGCCACTGCTCCGCCAACGCCACTGCGAATTCGCCTAGTTCGGCGGTGATGCGCCCGTGCTCAAACCGATGCTCCGCTCTCTCGAGTCCTGGCTCCGGAAACTGATCCCAGAGCAGCTGTGTCACCTCCTCTGTGCGTTGCACAAGATCTTCAAGCAAAGAGCAAATCGCCGGCGGTAGCCGTCCGTCCAGACCCGCCTTTTCCCAGCCTGATGCAGATTGACGGACCCATCGATCCGTGTCCCTCAGCCCCTGCAGGGTTGAGCCCGCGTGAAACCGGAGCGCAAAATGATTAAGACATTTGGTAGGTAGCTGATGACCTTCATCGAAGACATACAGACAATCCTCCGGAGCAGGCAGGATGACACCCCCCCCAAGCCGCAGATCCGACAACACGAGGTCATGATTGGTCACGATGATGTCGGCCTCTTCCAGCCCTTCCCGGGCCCTGAAAAAGGCACACTGGGCTACATGTGGACAGCGGCGACCCGTACATTGGTTTTGATCCGTTGATACCACCCGCTTGATCGCGGCATCCAACCCTCCGGGCCAGTTATCAAAGTCGCCGTCCCACCGTCCCGCTGCTAACGCTGTCAGCATTTCCTCCAGCTGGGGTAGCATCTCCAGATAATCGGGCGCGATAAACTCGTCTGGATACAGCGGAATCAGCGATTCACTCTCTGACCCTGAAAGCTGCTGATCCAGCTTCAAAAGACACACATACCGACCCCTTCCCTTCGCTAACGCCGCCTCAAACCGGAGTCCACTGTGGCGCATCAGATCAGGCAGGTCGCGCAGTAACAGTTGCTCCTGAAGCGCCACCGTTGCGGAAGCGACAACCACCCGCTTGCCGCGCGCGCGCGCGATGGGGAGCGTCGCCACCAAATAGGCAATCGTCTTCCCCGTCCCGGTGCCTGCCTCGACAACGGCAATGGGGGTCTCCGCCTCGGGATCACCCAACGCATTTGCGACCTCAGCGATCATCTGACGCTGTCCCCAGCGGGGCTTGAGGGCCAATGCGTCAATCAGCTGCTGATATGCGGTGCGGATGCTGTCCTGCAGCGCCTGCTCGATCACATCACATGACCTGCCGAAGAGTCGGCGCCTTCCACGGGTCGAGTAGTGTCGAGCACACGTGTTACCGGATTGGCATACATGGCCAAAAACCACTGTTTGTGGTCGTCAGGAATCGCCTCAAACCGCTCTCGAAAAGACGCCTCGCTAATGGAACCGATGGTGTGCGGCACTTCGCGGGGCAAGGATGTGCCGTGAAGCCACTGCCAGGCCCAAATATTGGTCGAGTACAGGCGATAGTGCGTCACCATCTGTTGATCGATCGCCTCGACCGCCTCCGCGATGCTCAATCCGGCCGCGAGGGGCGTTCCAAAATGCAGGTGAACGCATCCCTTTTGCCCGACGATGCCGGTTGCGATAGAGGTAATGTCCTCAAACTCGGATTTCACATAGCCCGACCCAACGGATAGCTCAGCAGCCTTCATCGCGTCACAGGGGTCCAGCTCATAGGAGATAATCAACGGCACAAGATTTAAGGTATCGAGAATCGACTCCGGAGACTGCTCGCGCTCCCGAGAGAGCGTCAACATCTTTATGACCGCCGGCTCCGTCACATCTTGGCCATCCTTCGCTCTGCCTTCTCGGTGAGCGATCCAAATCGGATTATTGTTAGTCTCGACCGAATCTCGAATATAGGCTGATAGCAGTTTAGCGGCAGCCAATAGCGCGCGTGGACCATGTAAGTTGCGTTTGACGATAAAGCTCCTGTTCAAACGCATCAGATCTGAAATCCAGGGCTTGGACAGTAAGTTGTCGCCAATGGCGACGGCGAGCGTTCGGAATCCAGATCGATGCAGGGCATAGTTTGCATAGGCCGGATCCATCACGATATCGCGGTGATTGCCGACATAGACGCGTGGCGCCCTAAGATCCAGATCATTCATGCCAGTCGTCGAAAATTGGGAAGTTTTTTTGATCATGCGCGCCAAATTGGGCGCGATGAGATTCTGCAAATCCTCTACGGTTGAAAGGCTTCGAGCGACCAGAGACAGCCAGATCTGTGATAGCGCCCAGGCCCCTAGAGGAAACATCCGCACCAAGCGCGGGAAACGCCACATCGCAACCGTCTCCGCTAACTCCCTACTCTGCGCCAGACGCCGAATAATTTCGGGGGCCTCGGTATTGGAATAAGGTCGGATTGCTGAAAACGGATCCTCACCGAGAGACGACGGGTCCTCTGTCATACGCTACTTGCCTCGTGACGACACGCTATTGTGCCCCCGTCAACGGGTTTCTGATACCCTGCCGCTGGCTGCGCAAACTACCTCTCAGAGCGTTCAAATGGAAGCTTCAAGTTCATTTTTGATTACCCTTGGTTCGGTGTCACTGGTGGTGAGCTGGGTATTACTGCTGATCGTGTCATTCAAGGAAGAATATACCTGGGGGATGTGCTCTCTGCTGCTGCCTCCGCTAGGTTTCGGTTACGCGTTTTTTCGAATGGACAAGGCGAGCTCGGTCATCGCCTTCGCCGCGGCGGGATGGATATTGATCTGGTTAGGCTGGTAAAGGGGTAAAACACCGCAAACCCGCTCATCTTCTGGCTTCGCTGGTTGACATTGAAACCGGTATCCCAGATGATTCGCGGCCTTTTTAAAGCCCTATGGAGCAAAGCGGTGGCCAATTCACCCCAAGCCAGAAAGCGCGCCCGTCAAAACGACAAGCGCAGAGCCCACAACGCCAGTCTGCGATCACTGGTTCGTACCAAGATTAAGCAGGTCGTGGCCGCGGTCGACTCAGGTAACGCAGACGATGCCAAAGCCGCCTATGATTCGGCTGTACCCGTTATCGATAGGATGGCTAACCGCGGCATCATCAAAAAGAACAAGGCTGCTCGTCACAAGAGTCGCTTGAATGCGCGCGTCAAGGCGCTTGCCAACGGATGACCGGTTTGGGGGTCAGGAAGCCCCCAGATACTGATCCAACACCTTCCCTATTTCTTTGCTGATGATGCCCTTCATGGGCTTCATCATCAGTCCCAGCCGCACCGACCCCTCAACGGCAGAAGGGTCCAGTGAAACGTGACCCGAGAAACCGGTGCCCTTAAACGCTAAATGATTATCCCGGTGCTCCACCGTCGCATTGAGCGTGTCCTCCAGGTACGCCACAAGCGCAGACATGACCTGCTCACGCTCTTGCAGTGTCAGCGCGTGGCTTCGGGACAAGCGAATATCGGACATACAGAAATCAAATTGGGGTTAGCCCTGATTCACGTTATCCTACACCCCCTGCCGTCACCGTGTGACACATAAATGAGCCGCCCCGACAATAGCAGTCGACGTTTTCTATTTGATGAAGCTGACGTTCGCGGTGAGTCTGTGCAACTGGGTGCGGCGCTGGTTGAGATGCTGAGCCAGCAACCCTACAGCCAGAGTGTCAGGCGTCTACTGGGAGAATTCGCCTCTGCTGTGGTACTGATCAGCAACAATCTGAAATATGCCGGACGGATAATCCTGCAAGCAAAAAGTGACCGTGGCCTCTCTCTGGCAATGGTGGAGTGCTCCAGCGAACGCCACATTCGCGGTATTGCCCGAGGTGACATCAGTGAAGAAGCCGCCACTCCCATGGATCACCTCCTCGGCGGCCAACTCGCCATTACCATCGAGCGCGAATTCGACCAGCGATATCAAGGCATTATTAGCCTCGATGGGCACTCGCTGGCCCAGGCACTGGAACAGTATTTTGCACAGAGCGAGCAGCTAGGTGCCCGTTTTTGGCTGGCGTCCAATGGTGATCAAAGCGGCGGCTTAATGCTGCAACAGTTGCCAATACAAATAGAAAACAGCGCGGAGCGTAACGAGCAATGGTCAACCCTGTGCTTGTTGGCAGAGACTGTGACCAGCCAGGAGTTGCTCAACTCCCCCCCTGAGGACCTCCTCTTTAAGCTGTTTCATGAGGAAAAGGTGACGATATACCCGCCTGCACCCGTGGTCTTCAAATGCCGGTGCAGTCAGGAGCGAAGCGCCAATACCATCGCCATGCTACCTGAAACTGAACAGGCAGAAATTTTGGCTGAGCAGGGGAAAATCGTTCTGACTTGCGAACTCTGCGGCGCGGTCTATCAATTTGATCAGATCTTACTCAACCCTGACAATGCGGGTCACACCGTGCACTAAACTCAATTTAAGCCGGACAAGGACCGGCGCGTATAATCGAATACCTATAAAACATTAAAAAATAACTCGCAGATAACTGCCTATCGCACTCACTATGGATCTCAACATGAACGAAGCAGTACCCATTACACCCACCACGCACCAGGACCTTTTACCACCCGAGTTGATCGAGATGGCGCTTGCTCGGAGAGAGGGGGTCCTCTCGGATACAGGCGCCTTGAGAGTAGTAACCGGGGCCAGAACGGGCCGATCTCCAGCCGATCGTTATGTCGTCAGGGAGCCCTCCAGCGAAGATGCTATTGACTGGGGCGGCGTAAATCGACCCTTTGATCCAGATCAGTTCGACGCGCTATGGGAGCGGGTCAAATCCCATGCCAACGAATCCGAAACCTGGATTCAGCATCTTCACGTCGGCGAACACAATGACCATTATCTCCCCGTCGTGGTCACCACAGCGACTGCGTGGCAGTCGCTCTTTGGTCGCAACATGTTTATCAGACCGGATACCTATAACCCGGCGAACAAGCCCGAATGGAAAGTATTGAATGTGGCTGATTTTGTTTGTGACCCGGCACGTGACGGCACGAATTCCGACGCAACCGTGATTATTCATTTTGGCCAGCGGAAGGTGTTGATAGCAGGGATGCGTTATGCGGGTGAAATGAAAAAAGCCATGTTCTCGGTGCAGAACTTTCTGCTACCCGAGAAGGACGTTATGCCCATGCATTGTTCCGCCAATATCGGCGAAGACGGGGATACCACTCTGTTTTTTGGCTTATCTGGAACAGGCAAAACCACACTCTCGGCTGACCCCGATCGCTATCTCATCGGTGACGACGAACACGGCTGGTGTAAAGGCTCAGTATTCAATATCGAGGGTGGGTGCTACGCAAAAACTATCGATCTGAGTCAGAAGAATGAGCCAGTGATTTGGAATGCCATCCGCACCGGCGCGATTGTTGAAAATGTGGTTCTGAACGATCAGGGGCACGCCGACTATTCGGACACGCAATTGACCGAGAATGGTCGCTGTTGTTATCCGCTCGAACATGTCGACAAACGCTCCTCCAGTAACGCGGGCGGTGAGCCGAAGTGCGTTATTTTCCTGACCTGCGACGTATTTGGCGTACTGCCGCCCATTTCTATTCTGTCAAAAGAGGCCGCGGCTTTTCATTTCTTGTCCGGCTATACCGCGCGTGTTGGATCCACCGAAGTCGGGGCAGCCGCGGGTATCAACCCCACGTTCTCGACTTGCTTCGGTGCACCCTTCATGCCCCGCCCCGCGGGTGACTACGCCGAATTACTGATTAAGCGCATCGAGGACTTCGACAGTCAGGTTTACCTGATCAACACCGGTTGGACCGGTGGCTCTGGTGCGCCTGGGGGGACAGGCTCGCGCTTCCCCATTCCCGTGACGCGCGCTGTCGTCAAGGCGGCCCAAGATGGCGTGTTAGTGGGCGCTGAAACGCGACACATCGACAGTCTCAACCTTGATTATCCCATCAGCATCCCCGGCGTCGATGCCCAGTACATCGATCCCAAAGCAGGCTGGGGTGATGATGAGGCGTACGAAGCTCAGGCAGGCCAGTTAGCGGCTCTCTTTCTTGAAAATATTGCCAATTTTGAGGTCAGTGACGCCATCGTCGCTGCGGGACCCCGGGCAAAATAAAGCTGCCCGCTGAAAGAACCAGCGGGTCATAACGCGCCAAACGATTACGGGGTTGGTTGAGCCGGGGTTTTAGCGGATGGCTGGACTCGCGGAGTCTGCTTTACGTCCGCTCAGGCTCCGGTGAGGGCAGAGGCGTCGGAACGCTCGCCCTTGCGCCCTAAATAGCGGCTCTTCCAAGCCGAGAGGTCCTCTGCAATGAGATACAGCGCGGGTACCAGCACCAGTGTGACACCCGTGGCAAACAGCACGCCAAACGCCAGAGAGGTCACCATGGGGATAAGGAACTGCGCCTGCACACTGGTTTCCGACATGATGGGCAACAACCCGACAAAGGTCGTCAGCGAGGTCAGGATAATCGGGCGGAATCGATCCTCACCCGCTTGCAACAAGGCTTGAAGAACTTCTAGGCCCTCTTCACGCAAGCGATTGATGCGGTCGATCAGAACCAGATTATCGTTCACCACCACGCCGGCGCAGGCAGTGACACCCATAATTGAAAACATGCTCACCTGCCAGCCCAGCAACATGTGGCCGAAAATGGCGCCCATTAAACCAAAGGGCACCGCTGTCAGAATCAATACTGGCTGCCAATATGACCTGAAAGCGACTGCCATTAAGGCGTAAATCACCATCATCGCCAGCGCCATCAAACGTACGGTGGCCTCACGAAACTCGATCTCCTCCTGCAACTCCCCATCCAAATTAACGAACAGGTCGGGGTATTGCTGTTGCCATTTTGGGAGGTAGTCCCGGAATACAGACTCAACAATTGCGCGAGGTGCTGGCCCATTTTCTTCCACATCGGCCTCGACCTCCAGCGTCCGCAGTCGGTCGAGCCGCTCCAGTTTCTGGTAGCCCGATTCGACCCGATAAGTGGCAACCGCTTCAAACGGTACCTCTGCACCCGATGGCGTACGAATGTACATATCACTCAGGTTGGCAATAGCGAGCCGCTCGGCTTCGGGATAGCGGACCATCACCTTCACGTCCTCACGACCGCGCGGTATGCGCTGAGCTTCAGCACCGTAAAAAGCTTGCCTGACTTGTCGCGCGACATCGGCCAGACTGACCCCGAGCGTTTCTGCCGCTGGCTTCAACTCCAGAACCAACTCGTCACGGGGACTGTCAAAGCTATCGGAGACGTCAAAGACGCCCGGATAGGACAGGAGCGCCTCACGGACGTCCCCCGCCAGCGCCTCCA
The DNA here is from genome assembly GCA_964217615.1 of Luminiphilus sp. Classification (GTDB taxonomy): domain Bacteria; phylum Pseudomonadota; class Gammaproteobacteria; order Pseudomonadales; family Halieaceae; genus Luminiphilus. Next base: position 6,103 of record CAXPKH010000006.1, on the reverse strand, counting down.
GTTCCTCCACTTTACGGGAGGCCAACACCAGTCGAATCGGCTTACCGGGGTCGCGGATGGTGTAATCCATGCGGATTTCTTTGGCCTCACTCAGTGCGCCCGATTCAGCGCGAAGCTGTAGCGCAAACGCCTCTGTATCCACGCCCTCAGATACGGTCGCGATAACCACCTCTACAGCATTCTCGTTGGCACGCCCCAAAATACTGCCAATAGCAGGAAGATCTTCATATTCGGGGCGCTCATTCCACTCTGCTTTGAGGGATTCAGCGGCATCGACCACGCGCTGCATGACCAATTCAGACTGCGCGAATGAACCTCCTTCCGGCATAGTGATCTTTGCCTCGACAAAATCAGAGTTAATGCGTGGGAAAAACGCCGAGCGTAACCACCCGCCGCCGTACAAGGAGAGACTCAAACTCAGCATGACGAGGAAGAAACCCGCGACCGATAGATGACGTTGCAATGCCCATTGGAGGAAAGGCCGGTAGCGGTCTCTTGCGAAGCTAACCAGCCAGTCTGCACACCGGTGACGCAGTCGCTCAAGACGTCGCAAGAAGGGCTCCGTGGCCGGCTTCTCTGGACCCAGCGTCGAAAGATGCGCTGGCAAAATCCACAAACACTCCAGCAACGAAAACATCAACACCAGCAAAACCACCACCGGAATACCTTTCGCAGCGTGGGCCCACTCGCCCGGCATGAACATCATGGGCGCAAAGAACACCATGGTACTGATCACAGCAAACAGCACGGGTTTAAAAACCTCTCTCACACCCCAAAAAGCCGCCTCATTACCCTCTACGCCTCGTGTTTGGGCAGTGTGAATCGATTCGCCGACAATGATTGCATCGTCCACCACAATGCCAAGCACCAACAAAAACGCGAACAGCGAAATCATATTGAGGCCGACGCCCGTGTAGGGGAGCAGGAAGAAAGCGCCCAAGAATGCCACCGCGATACCCAGGGACACCCAGACAGCGACCGCAGGTCTCAGGAACAGGACTAGCACCAAGAAAACCAGCAGCAGACCCCCAATGCCATTCTTTAGCAGGGTTTCCACTCGGCCTTTAAAGGGCACAGCGGCGTCACGCCAGAAAGATAGCGTCGCACCCTCGGGCAAGTTCCGACGTTGCTCCGCCACCCATTCGTTAATCACGCGGGAAGACTGCACAACATCAGGATGAGTCGTCACGTAAGCGTACAGCCCATGGCCCGGCATACCGTCGAACCGACTCAATGTATCCACATCCTCAAAACCGTCGTCGATCGTGGCGACCTCGCCCAGATAGACCTGAGTACCATCCCGAGCCGTGAGCAACACAATTTCCTCGAAATCTTCGCGGTAGTAGGCCTGGCCTCGAGTCTGAACGCGAATATCGCCGTCGCGTCCTTTGATGGCGCCAGCAGGAAGATTGAGCGACGTTGACTGAATAGCGCGCACAACGTCATCGAAAGAAAGATTGTGGCGCCGCAAATCGATCTCGGAAACATTGATCGACACCTCGTAACGACGAGGCGAGACCAAATCGACAACAGAAATCCACGGCTGTCGGGCCAGATCGTCCCGCAATGCTTCCCCCAACTCCTTGAGTTCCCATTCATCGAGGTCACCTGCTAACTGGACGATACCCAGAAGGTGCCGATAAATGAGCTCTGTGACGACGGGTCTCTCGGCATCAGTGGGAAAGGTTGTGATGGCATCGACTCGGGTTTTGATCTCGTTAGTCAGCCGCTGGGTGGGGTAACCGGTCAGGGCTTCGACGATGACCTGCCCCATACCCTCAGACGCCGTGGAACGGATTTCCTTAATGCCGTCGAGATCATGGATCGCCTCTTCGATGCGGACGCAGATTTGCTCCTCGACCTCTCGCGGACTGGCTCCCGGGAAAGGCATGGCGATACTGACACGGTCGATGACCGGTGTAGGGAAAAACTGCTTGTCGAGGCCAGGGATGTTGTAAAGCCCGCCGATCACCAATACCACCATCAGCAGGTTGGCGGCGATCGGATTGGAGATAAACCAGCCCAGCAGACCCGGCTTATCAGCCATTACTGTTCCTTACGCCCCCGACTTCAATCAGGGCGCCGGCAGCCAGTAGGCTGCTCTGCTCAGCCACCACGTTTTGGCCAGCCGCAATACCTCGCACCCAGACGCGATCCCTTTCTCGCCGCAACAGCTCGACCGGCAAGCGCTCTAGGCGACTGTTTTCGTTCACCAAGAGCACCGTGTTGTCGCCCCGAAGCGCCGTTGCCGGTAACTCAACAGACTGTTGAATGGGCTTGCCCGAGATGCTGGCTTCCACAAACAGGCCCGGAGTGAGCGGGGGACGTTCAGAATCACTTTCACCGAAGGGGTTACTCACCTCTGCGATCGCAAAGGTCACTCGGCTATCACGATCAATACTCGCCTCAACCCGAGATATCTGGCCCGGCCACTGCCATCGCTCTCCGCCAAAACGCGCACTCAAAATCACCTCGGGATAAGTGGCGGCAGCCGTTTCGAATAAAGGAAGCTCCAGCAGTGCGAGCTGAGAGTCACTAATCGGCAAATGCACCTCAACGCGGTCAGTGGCATACACCTGCGCCAATAACGTCCCAGGCGCGACGAACTGACCGATATCGACCGATTTGCTCTCCAAACGCCCGTCAAAAGGTGCACGGACAGTGGTTCGATCAAGCGCCAACTCAGCTGCCGCGACGTCCGCTTGGGCCGCCGCGAATGAGGCCTCCGCTGCGCGGAGCTGCGGCTTTCGCAGAAAGAGATCGTTCGCCTCGGAAGTGCCCAGATCTCGCCACTCGCGCTGCGCCTGCAGATTCCGCCCACGCTCTTCCGCGACCCGCTGCGCTGCCGCGGCTTCCTGCGCTCGCGCTCTGGCGATAGCAAATTCATAATCCGCCTTCTCGAGCTCCAGCAGAATATCCCCAGCTTTGAAGAAACGTCCGTCAAGAAACAGTTCGCTGACCGATTCGACCTTACCGCTGACCTGCGCCACTAATCCGACACGTCGGACAGGCTCAACCGTACCTTGAGTCCGGACAGTGATACTGTGATCCGAAGGTTCGGCGGTAATGACGTCGACTAAGGGCCGACGTGGTTCAGGGAGCTCAGTGGGCTGAGTAGCGGGCTTTCCAACCAAAACCAGAAAACAAAACGCCAGACCCGCAACCGTAAGCGCCGCCGAACCGAACAACCGGCGGCGGGTAAAACGACTGCTTGTTCGACTGACCTCTATCATGGCGGGGTCGCTGTACTCCGTGTGTCTGAGTTTTGAGGTCAATTTGCTGGTTTTAAAGGCTAGAGGCCTATCAAGCCGTCGCCTCGCCGACCCCGTCGATCTGCCCTAAGGCTTTATTCCCGTGGTGCTGACGCTAATTACGGCAACGTGAGAAGGCCGGGCAGTTTAGCGTTTTACGTGTGTTGTTGGTATTTGGGCCAGTGTGTAAAGCTACCCAACGACCGTGGCTCAGCCTGCGGAAAATTACCGCGCCCACTCACGTTTTTAGAGGGCAGATTCTAATTTTCGACGCCAAACTTGCCCTCGATTTCAACACACCTCAGTGAGGAGAAACGTCATGGCAGAAGCCAAAAACAAAGCAGCACCCAAGGCTGCAGCGAAGAAAGCTGCAGTGAAGAAAGCCCCCGCCAAGGCCAAAACGGCGCCGGCGAAGAAAAAAGCGGCCGCAAAAACCACGGCCAAAGCCAGCACCAAAGCCAAAACCAGAGCGCGACCGAAGGCAATTGATACCGGCCGTAATGCGCTACTCGCCGGTCTGGGCGTCTATGGTAAGGCCTATGATCAGTTGCTCGAGCAGTTCTCCAGCCTGCAGGAGCAGGTAGACGAAGCGCAGAGCCGACTGACCGAGCGTCGCAAGCAGGCAGAGGATCTTTACAAGTCTCTGATCAAGCGCGGCACAGCGGTCGAGAAAGACGCGCTGAAGGCCCTGGCTGATCTTGAGCTGGACTCACTGGCGGATCGCTCCAAGCTCGAGGCGCAAATGAAGAAAGCCAAAAGCCGCTTTGACGATCTGAGAGCCAAATTCGGCAAAGCCGCCTAAAGCCCTATCCGGTCCGTATTGTTTGCAGGGGAGCCTCGGCTCCCCTTTTTTATGTCTGGAGCCTCCTCGACATATAGGGACAGCCTGCTGGCACTGGCCACTTCCAACGGCAGGTTTCAGCCGCGGATAAGCCCCGACAAACTGCGCCCATGGCTCGTACCAACCAGCCGCTAAATTTAGCGCTAATAAAAGGGATCGCGGCACTTCATCGCGCTACAATCTGCCATCATGAAAACCGCGCAGCGCATTCTTCTTACCGCCACACAACTCTTCAATGAGCTAGGTGAGCGAAACGTCACGGCCAATGACATTGCGCTGGAGCTGGGTATCAGTCCGGGCAACCTTTATTACCACTTCAAGGGAAAAGACGGCATCGTTTCTGCGATTTTCGCCAGCTACTACAGAGAAATGGCGGGGTGTCTCGCCACTCCGCTGATCACTGAAGATTTTTTAGATCAACGCAGGCCCTTGGAGCGCGGATGGCTCTTTTTGACCGTGCTACTGGAAGTGATGTATGGGCACCGATTCCTGTATCTCAATCAAAGCGACCTGATGCAACGATATCCCGAGATTGATCGGGGCCTGCGACGACTGATGGCGCTGAAGCATCGTGCGGCGGCTCAGTTGGCAACCGATTTACTGGCGTCGGCCGACGTCACACCCTCCACCTCCAGGCTCGACCATATTGCCGACAGCATGGCAATGACGCTGATGTATTGGCTGAATTTCGAGCAATTTTCGGGTGATTCATTGAATGCCCAACAATCCATTCATAAAGGGGTGCTGCAGGCACTTTCGCACTGCGCGCCGTATTTGGGAGAAAAACAGGGCGAATTTTTTGCAGAATGTGAACTAATCAATGCTCGATTGCTCGAAAAACCACCCTCATGAGGTACTATTCGGCCTGTAGGTAAGCAGATCCTGTCTTTACCGACGCATGCCCCTACGCGTGCCGATCAATCACACGAAAAAGATGGAGTGAAAACATGACTATTGCCGTAGGAGATTGCATTCCCAATTGCACCCTGTCCGTCATGGGTAGCGAAGGCCCAGCACCGGTGTCCACCGCAGACCTCTTCAATAACAACAAGATCCTCATGTTTGCCGTGCCGGGCGCTTTTACCCCCGGGTGTTCGATGACGCATTTGCCTGGCTACGTAGTCAATGCGGACAAAATCAAGGAAATGGGCGTTGACGGCATTATTTGCCTGTCAGTCAATGACGCGTTTGTTATGCATGCGTGGGGCGAGGCACAAAATGCCAACGACACCATCGTGATGCTGGCCGACGGCAACGGCGAATTTACTCAGGCCCTTGGTCTGGAAATGGATGCGACAGGATATGGCATGGCGATGCGTAGCCAGCGATACGCGCTGATTGCCGAAGACGGCAAGATCACGCATCTCAACGTCGAAGACGGTCCGGGCGTAGACGTCAGTTCCGCTGAGACCATGATGGCCTTGCTCTGATAAGACCCTTCCATCTCCGCCGCAACGGGCCACTCGCCCGTTGCGGGACCGGAGCCCCCAGCGCCCACTAAACCCCCTGCGCTTTTTTACGCGCTCTCGTGCATCGATTTGTGCCTTTAGGCCAACCTGACCCATAGCGTTATCGCGATAATCACCGCGCCGATCAGGTTTAGAAACAGGCCTTCTCTCACCATTCTCTGTATCGGTAACTCACCCGTACCAAAAACCACCGCGTTTGGCGCTGTCGCAACCGGCAACATGAATGCGCAGCTGGCGCTCATGGCTGCCGGCACCATCAACAACAGTGGATCGATCTCCACCGCCATGGCGACCGCCGCCAGCACCGGCATCAACAAAGCCGTGGTTGCGGTATTGGAAGTTGCCTCGGTGAGAAAAGTCACCACCAATGCCATCACCAACATCATTACCAGCACCGGTAACACAGCCAACTGGGTAAGGGCCTCGCCAACCTCGGCGCTCAGTCCCGACGCAACAAACCCCTTTGCCAAACAGATACCGCCCCCGAAGAGCAGCAAAACTCCCCAGGGAATGGCATTGGCCTGCTGCCATTCGATCAGCGG
>CAXPKH010000005.1:0-11317 GCA_964217615.1 Luminiphilus sp. | reverse complement strand
CTGAAGGAAGTTCCATGACCACCAGCCAGTTTATGGAGCAGGTCAAATATAACAACGCCATTGAGATCGAACTGGCGCGCACGATTACGGAAATCAGCACCATCGAAACCGCGCGCGTGCATCTCGCCGCGCCCAAGCAAAGTGTGTTTGTGCGCGACCGACAGCCCGCCAAAGCGTCAGTTATCGTCAAACCCTATCGCGGTCGAGTCGTCGATCCGGCGCAAGTACTTTCCATCGTTCATCTGGTCAGCGCCAGTGTGCCCTACCTCGCGACACAGGATGTCACGGTTGTCGACCACTACGGCAATTTGCTGACCGGCAGTAATGCCGATAAAGATGGCACGCCTGCACTGAATAATGCCCGGTTTGAGGCGGAGCGTGAGGCCGAGTTGGCGGAGCGTATTCGCGAGCTGCTGATTCCCGCTCTCGGTGGCGGCAATGTGCGAACCGTAGTCAATCTCGAGATGGACTTTACCCAGCGCGAGACCACCCGCGAGCAGTACCTGGATTTTGAGCCAGAGAGACCCGAAGTGCGATCCGAGGTCATTACGGCGGACTCACAGACCGGTATTGCCGCATCAGGCGTGCCAGGCGGCACCACCAATATTCCCCCTGACCAGCCCGAGGTGGTGCCCGAGGGTGAAGTGGCGGCTAACCCCACGAATACCCAGACAGCGACCACGGAGCGCGAGCAAACCACGCGCAATTACGAACTCGACAAAGAGATTACTTTCGTTAAAGAGCAGGCGGGTCGTGTCGTGTCGATGACCGCCGGTGTGATTGTGAATGAGGAGTCCCTCAGGGATTTGGCTAAGCGGCGCTATTACGCATCGCTTGACGAGCAGCCAGCCGCTGCTGGGGACTTACTGGATGAGGGTGAGGGATCGGCTGAAGGTGAGGCAGACGCTCTGGAGGGCGCAGCGGCTTCTTTGGCGCCGATTCCTGCTGCTGAGTTGCAGCGCTTTATGGCGGACGAACTCGATCGATTACGCTCGCTGGCGCTCACCGCTTTGCCCTATAACGCTGCGCGGGGCGATACGCTGACATTCACTTCAGCACCGTTCTTTACCGATCCGCCCCAGGATTACAATTTGCCTTGGCACAAGGACCCCGCCATCATCGAATGGGGCCGTCACGGTATGACTTCAATCGGACTGATTGCGTTCTTCCTCTTGGTGATCGCGCCGGTTCTGAGGGTGTACATGCCCAAGATTGAGGAGAACGAGGCGTTGTTGGCAGAGCAACTGATTGACGGTGAGCTCAGTGTCGCCGACAGAAAAGCGTTGGAAGAGGGTGAGTCGCTTGATGAGATCAAGGCCAAACTCAAGCCAAAGAAATCAGCGATTTCGGCGGACATGCTCGATACGGCAAACAGCTACGACGACAAGGTGGCAGTCGTGCGCCTGCTGGTGGCAGAGGATGCTGGGCGTGTTGCCAACGTATTGAAGAAGATGATCAAGCCCGTTTAAGGGGGTTATGCAATGGCTGAAGCAGCAAAAAAAATAGCGCCCGGCGAAGACGAGAAGGAACTGTCTGAAATTGTTCGCGCCGAACTGGAGACCATGACCTCCACTGAGCGTGCAGCTGTCATCACGTTGCTGATGGGTGAGACGCAAGCCTCTGACATTATCCGCTATCTGAATCCGCGTGAGGTACAGGCACTGGGTTCGGCAATGGTGGGGGTGGTAGACCTATCGCAAGAGACCGTGAGTGCGGTGCTCGATGACTTTGTCGGCACCATCAAACAGCAGACCAACCTCGGCTTGGGTACCACTGACTACGTAGAATCCGTGCTGAAGCGGGCCCTTGGCGAGGACAAAGCCAGCACCGTACTGAGCAGGATTCTGCCCGGCGGTTCGACAAAGGGGCTGGAGATTCTTCGCTGGATGGACGCTCGCGCCATTTCCGACATGATCATTAATGAGCACCCCCAGGTGATCGCCATCATCCTGTCCGTGTTGGAGTACGATGTGGCAGCAGACGTGCTCAGTTTCCTCCCTCCGGAAAATCGTGGCGAGGTCATGCAGCGGGTGGCGCGTTTGGAAACGGTGCAGCCCTCCGCGATGGAAGAGCTGGAACGAATCATGGCCAAGCAGTTCTCGAGTAACTCCTCTGCGCAATCCTCGAGTTTTGGCGGCGTCAAAACGGCCGCCAAGATCATGAATTTCGTCAAGGTTGATTTGGAAACCTCCGTGATGCAGGCGCTCACCAGCTTGGATGAGGACCTGACGCTGCAGATTCAGGACAACATGTTCACCTTTGAAAATCTTTCTATGGTGGATAACCGAGCCATTCAGGTCATGATGAGAAACATCGAATCTGATCTATTGATGGTGGCGTTGAAGGGTGCGAGTGAAGAAACCCGCGACAAGTTCTTTGACAACATGTCTCAGCGTGCAAAAGCCATGTTCATTGACGACATGGAGTCGAAAGGGCCCATGCGTATTTCTGATGTCGAAGACGCGCAAAAGAACATCATGAGGATCGCGAGAAAGCTGTCTGATGCAGGCGAGCTGGTGCTTGCAGGCCGCGGAGATGACTTTGTCTAAAAGCAATGACACTGTTGTTTGGGAGCTCAACGAGCTCCTCGCCGCTGATCGCCGTGCCAGGGCTTTCAGCAAGGCGTCTGTGGCTGGAGAATTAGCGGAGCGCTCTCTGGGTTTCGAGACATCGCGTTGGCATAAGCTCGGCGATGACGCCGATGCAGATGCCGAGGTAGTGGCAGAGGGTGAATTATCCCCAGAGGGCGCAGATGAGTTGATGGACGGGGAGGCGGTCGACGCCGCTCCCGAGGAGGCGCCCGTCGATGTGGATGCCCTGTTGGAAGCAAAGTATCAGGAAGGTATTGCGGAGGGCATTCGCCAATCTAATTTGGAAAGTCAGCAGCGCGAAGCCTTGGCAGAACGCGTGGTAGAGGCCATCCAGCGCGAGATGGCCCAGTTGCCGCGCGTGTGGCCGGTGGTTACTGATCTCTCCCTGGACATTGCCAAAACGGTTTGCCTGAAAGCGCTGCAAACCGATGAAAACCTCTTTAGAGACTATCTCCATCGGGCGCTGCAGCAAGCGGAGTTACCGGAGGACATCCCCATTGAAATCAAGGTCTCTCAGGCCATGGCGAACTGGGTGCCTCAAGAGCATCTTACCGAAATGCTGTCTGATCAGCCCGTCATACTGTCTGTCGACCCTGCCCTGGCGGATGGGGACATATCCATTCAGTACGAGCACATCGCAATCGAGCGGCTGCTGGAAGGGGAGTTCGATCAACTCCGTGAGCAGCTCGTAGCCCAGTTTCCCGAGCGGCCCAGTACGTCATGAATGACTCAGCATCGAGGGAGCAGGGGCCGCAAGCCGATGAAAATTGGCCTCACCTCTCCTCCCCGGAAGCTTGGCGTTGGGCCAAGATACGCCACGTTTCAGGCCACGTCGTTGAGTGCGAGGGTTTGCAGGCGCCTTTGGGCGCCATGTGTGAAATCGAGACAGACGATCCTGCGTCCCCAAATGTGCCTGCAGAAGTGGTGGCATTTTCTGACCAGAGACTAAAACTGATCCCATTTTCGGATACTGTCGGCGTATCTCGTGAAAGCCGTATACGGTTGGTTAATCGCCGGGTCGGGCTGCCGGTTGGCCCACATCTCCTGGGGCGTGTCATTGATCCCTTGGGCAATCCGCTGGACGGGCAGCCCTTGGCGCACCCGCGCTTCACGCCACATTTTTTTGGTCGGTCGATACCTGCGCTGAAGCGGAAGCCGGTGCAAACATCGCTAGATGTGGGTGTGCGCGCCATCAATGGCGTGCTTACGCTGGCCAAAGGGCAGCGCGTGGGGCTCATCGCCGGTTCGGGCGTTGGGAAAAGTACCTTGTTGGGGATGATGACCCGCCACACGGTAGCCGATGTAGTGGTGCTTGCTTTGATTGGTGAGCGCGGGCGCGAGGCGGGCGAATTTTTGGCCGAAAGCCTGGGGCCCGAGGGCCTGCGTAAGGCAGTGGTCATTTTGGCAACTTCCGATTGTGCGTCGGTGATGCGTCGACAGGCCGCTGAAGTGGCGCACTTGGTTGCGGAGTATTTTCGTGATCAGGGCAACGATGTCCTGCTCTTGTGCGACAGCTTAACCCGCATCGCCCATGCCCAGCGTGAAATTGGTCTGGCTACAGGTGAGCCGCCGACCAACAAGGGTTACCCCCCGTCCGTCTTCAGCGATCTCCCAAAGCTGATTGAAAGAGGCGGCCCGGGTGACGGCGAAGGATCCATCACCAGCGTTTATACGGTGCTCTCCGAGCATGATGAGGGGATGGATCCCATCGTTGAGGTGGCGCGAGCATCGCTCGACGGTCAGATTATGCTGTCTCGTGAACTGGCAGACTCAGGTGTCTATCCCGCGATTAACCTCCGGGGTTCTATTTCCCGATTGGCGTCAAAAGTACTCAGCCATCATGAGATTAAAATGGCCACCGAGTTTCGAAGGCTGTGGTCACTTTACGAGGCTAATCGCGATCTCATTATGGTGGGCGCGTATGAGCAGGGCACGGACCCCGAGTTGGATCGTGCGATCGCTATCAGGCCCATGATGATCGAGTTCCTGAGGCAGGGCGCTACAGAATCTTGCTCAATGGACCAAGCCACCGCGGCGATGGCGCAAATAGTCGCACGGGGGCAGCATGGCCACTAAGTGGGATCCGCTGGTTAAAAAATATCAGCGGCGTCATCAGCAGGAGCTCACGGGTCTCGCCGATTTGCGGCGCCACCTCAGAGAAACTGAGGCCAATCGCGATAAAGTCGCCGAGCGCCAGCAGTATTTTCGTCAGCAGCTCTCCGTTAATACCCGGCAAGAAATAGCAGATTGGCGCGTTATGAAGTCCTTCCTTGCCGATTTGGATGGGCTCAGAAACAACTGTGAGGGCCAGCTCATGCAGCTGAGGGAGCTGATTCAGCGCGCGCAGCAGCAAAACCAGAAGACCTTGCAGGTGTTGCAGAAGTACGAACACCTACAGCAGCAGACACTCAACAGCCGTCGTGCGCACCGCGAGCGCATTGAAATCGACGCTATCGACGAGTGGGCAGTTCAAAGCTATGCCAGAGCAGACTTGGCACGCGACTTGCATTAACTACCTGTAGTAAACAATGTGACAAGCGATTGAACTGTGGACTCTCAGATCGGATCAGATATAGCCAAGCTGTTAGGAACCTTAGGTAAATCAACGGGTTCCACGCCACAAGCGGCCCCAAATAGTGATGCTGGCACGGCATTCAAGCGTGCTTTGGTGGCCTCCGAACAGGCCCAGGCGCGCGCAACTACCGGCAAGCACTTGCCGGTGGCATCAGAGCCCCATCAAACGCCCCCGACCGAGACTTCACTCGCTAATGGCTCTGCCCCCGAGCGCATGGTCGCCGCGGAGACAACCGCCCAAACTACGTTGCCCGGTTTCGACCTGCTAGTCGTGGGAGAACCGGTTGAGCAGTCCGCCGTTCTGAAGTTTGCGCGGGCCAATGGACTCTCTTCTGTCGCTCTGGCGGAGTTATTCCCCGTTGGCGCCAATGACGCTGCAAACCCATCGACCCCCGAGGGAGCCTTAGCCCATGCGGTGGCACAGGTAATCGCTGATTGGACCGCTGCCAACGAAGGCACTGGACACCCGAGTGGCGCTGAACAAACAGAAACCCTCGCTGGTCTTGCATCGGTGGCCCTTCCTGAATCCACGGGTGAAGCATTGAATAACGCTGTCGTCGCACTCTTGCCCGGTGCTACCGAGGACGATGAAGCCAATTTAGCGGGCCTGGCGCAGGCAGTGGCCGCAGAGCTACAGCCGGCAATCGATCGCTGGCAGGCTCAATTGCGCGCAGGAGTAGCTCCGGAAGGCGCGCTGGCGCAAATCAAAGCACTGCAACAACAAATTGAAACCGCGATTCAGCCATTGGCCGCACAATGGATGGCGGATCATCCGGCGATAGCGGCATCTGCCGGTTTATCTGCGGATGAACTGATTGCGAAACTGGCTGATGCGGCAGTCCCTGCTCTGACTGCGCTGGGCCCTGTGGGCGAAGGCTTTGCCGCCCAAGTGGGTATGAGCCAACAGCTGGCTGATACACCCGTATCGCCGCAGCCATCGCTGGCTTCAGAGTTGCAGGCAGTGGTTGCGCGCTGGCTTGAGCAGGCGCCGCAGTTTGAGCGGAGTGTTGTGTCCGAGCAGTGGTTGCGTGAACTGACCGGAGCGGTGACGCCTGATATCAGGAAATGGATGACGGAAGCCGCTGAGGTGAGAGGTAATGTTACCCAGTTGGCAGCGAACATTGCCCCGCAAGTAGCGCAGGCGCTTCAAGCCTTGCCTATCCGGGCTGGACTGGTGCATGACACCGCGCCGACCCTCGCAGCAATGCCTGCCGCACAAACCGTTTCTCTTATGGCCGCCACACAATCGGAATTAGCGACGGCTAGAGCGAGCGCGGTATCAAACCCCCAGCCTATCAATGTCGCGATTATGGGGAGCGCCGACGGCGACAGCAGCGAACGTCCCGTGGTTAAGCCGCTCGCCAGTGCGCTGATGCAAGTGATGGCCCCCGCTACTGCCCCAGCCGGCACGCTTGTCGGTTTGCCCGAGACGACTGCGATGTCCCAGGCAACGCTGGACAGATTCGCGCTTCGTAGCGCCGGTATGCGCGGTGAGAGCCTTGGCAGTGCGGTAAAGCCGGAGGCGGCCGCGAGCATCGATGGCGTCAAAACCGTTAATGTTGAGACGGTCACCGCCTTGCGTGACATCGTGACGGCGAGAACACTTGAGTTGGCTCGGTTGGGCGCTCAGATCGATAAGTCGGTGACCGGTTCCGCGACAACGGGCACCCAGACGCCTTTTGCCGGATTGGCTCAGGGTGAGGCCTCAGACACCAGTGCCGCGCGTTTGGCCGGACAAAGCGATTTTACCTTCCGGCAAAATTTGGCCAGCCTTGATCGCGCTGGTTTGTCAGATTCGGCGCGGTTAAGTCAATTTTCGCTAAACCAGAACCCCGCGGGTCGCGAAATGGCGGGTCGCGCCCTTTCAGAGGCCTTGGGTCAGCGTTTGGCTGCCAATATTGCGGCGGGCCACTACCGACTCACATTCAACGTGAATCCTAAAGAGTTGGGCGCTATCGATGTGGTGATGGAAATGCGCGATGGTCGTCTGGACGCTCAAATCAATACCACTAATGCGGTAACCCGTGAACTCCTTGGCGACTCGTTACCGAGATTACGTGACGCGCTACAGCAGAGCGGCATTAACCTCGCGCAGTTGCAGGTGGGCTCTGACTCACAGCAAGGTAGTGCACAGGGGCGCAACGGCGGGACGGATAACCCTGAGCAGCAGATCGCCGATGAAAGGCTTTTAGCTGACGCAGGAGCGGATGTAGTATCAGAGGATATTGAGTTGGGTCTCGACCTCGATTCAGTGGATTTTTGGGCATAATACTGAAGTGCCCCGGTTAAGGATGGAATATCACCATGGCTGACGAAGAAGTAGACGCAGGCGAAGAAGGCAAAAAGTCGCCCATTGTCGGGTATATCTTAATCGGCGTCGGTGTTGTTGTTGCACTGGCCATTACCGTCTTGGCGACCATGTATTTTGTGGGTTACTTCGACCCCGATTCTGCCGAGCGGATTGAAGCGACGGTACAGCAGCTGGAGATGGATGCCGCAGAGGCCCGGCAGCGGGCAGAGGAGCTTGCTAAAGGACCCAGCAAGGAGACGTTGGATTCCCCCGAGCTGACGCGCTTTGAAAACACTTATATGGAAATCGAGCGACCTTTGGTGGCGAATATTGTCAACTCACGAAAGGTCATGCAGATTAAGGTGGCGATCATGACCCACTACGACGATCGGGTTGTTGCCAATATGGAGAAGCATGCCTTTGCGGTCCGATCGGAAATGTTGGATGTGATGCGAAAGATTGATGAAAGCCGCTTGTCGGAGCCCAATTTCCGCGCAGATTTGGCTGAGCAGTTAAAGATTGCCGTGAATTCGGTACTGGAAAAGTACGAGGACTTCGGTGGTGTGGAAGAAGTCATGTTCACTGAGTTTGTGGTTCAGTGATTTTGGCGTCCTGGTGAGAGAGCGTTATGGCTGAAGACAGCAGCAGACTTTCCGAAGAGGAGCTCAATGCGTTGACCTTCGACGAGGGGTTTGAGGACGATTCAGCTTCGTTACTGGATCCGGACAGCGCCCTTGGCGCTACGGTTAAGCCACATAATCTGGTAACTGAAGACACCACCATCGGCATCAATCTGGCCGCGGTGGATATGATCACCGAGCGCTTTACCCGTCATCTTCGCCTGGGGCTTTTGGAAGTTTTGCGAACGAGTCCGCGAATTACGGCCGATCGCGTCAAAACGCTGCCTTTTTCAGAATACCTCAAAGACCTTAAGGCTCCGCTCTCGGTTAACACGGTTCGGCTCTCGGGACTTCGCGGCACTTCCATGGTGGTGATTGACCCCAATGTGGTGTTTGCATCCCTCGATAACTTTTTTGGTGGTTTTGGGCGGGGTATCGAAGGGCTGCCTCCGGGGCGGATGTTCACGCCTACCGAGACACGCATTATCAATATCATGCTCGAAGTGATTTTTGCCTCGATTCATGAGGCGTGGTCGCCGATTATGGAAATCAACTGCGAGCATGTGGGTTCAGAGATCAATCCGGCTTTTGTGCAAATCGTGGATGAAAATGATCTGGTGATTGTGTGTCATCTCGAAGTTGAGTTGTCTGGCAAGGAGCGCGGTGCAATCGATATCGTTTACCCTTTTGCCACCCTCAAGCCCATCAGAGATGTTCTGCGGGGCCGCGTGCAGGATTCAGAGGATCCGTCTGTCGATCATGATGTGTGGGCCCGCGAGTTAGCCGGTGCCGCGTCGGACGCCGAGCTCGAACATCGCGTTATTTTGGGTGAGATTGAGCTGACGCTCGGAGACTTTAACAACATGCAGCCAGGTGAGGTGCTCGACCTGAAGAAATTTGATCTGGCCCGTGTATTAGTAGATGACATACCGCTTTTTGACGCAGAAGTGGGTACCGCAAACGGCTATGCCGCTGCGCGCCTATTGCAATCCGTGGAGTTGGCGGAGTAGCGCGGACAGCGTTGGTTGGGGCTTGCCCCGAGCCTGTGTTTAAGGAAATCAACTGTCCGAGAAGTATTAGGAGAGACACATGAGTGATGAAGAGGAAGTAGCTGACGTTTCCCTTGAGCAACTCGCCGAGGATTCGCCTCAGGCCAAAGGCTTTGATGCCATGGTCAGCGCAGACGTGCTTCAGAGCGTTCCAGTGACACTGTCGGTTGAGGTGGGCAGGACACGTTTGAAGATTCGCGATCTCCTAAGACTCAAGCAGGGCAGCGTCATTGAGCTGGAGCGTAACGCCGGTGAACCATTGGACCTCCTCGTCAATAATACAGTCGTTGCTCAGGGTGAAGTGGTTCTGGTCAACGATCGCTATGGCGTCCGCCTGACACGTATTCTGCCTTCCGAAGACCGCGTCGAAAAACTCTAACCGCTGGATTTTGCCATGGCCGAAGAGCTGAGCTGGGTTCGCTGGGTAACGGCGCTATTTGTCGTTGCGACCGCGATGGCCGTCAGTTTCATTGCGCTTCGTCGCGTTCAGGGTTCACACAAAAGCTGGTTACCCATCAGAATTACGGGCCGCGTGCGCTTAAATCGTTCTGCCGAGCTGATGCTGGTGGAAGTGGAGAATGAACGGTTCTTAATTGGCGCAACACCCGCTAATATCAACACTATTGCAAAGCTCTCGGGAGCGGCGGGTGCAGGTCAATCGCACGCCGAACCAGATTCCGAGCGCTCGCTGCAGAACGTCCCGACCTGACTGAATCCTGCCGCGGGGGTGGGGTCAGACACCGGGCCCATCGACGGGGGGGTTATGCTCAGATACCTGGTGTTGGCGCTCATGTTGTTTGCGGCCAAAGACGCGTCCGCTCAGGCTGCCATCCCGATTATCAGTGCCATTCAAGGCCAGGCTGGAGAAACCGAATACTCGGTAACGCTTCAGCTGCTCGGTCTGATGACCGTGCTCACCCTGTTACCCTCGATTCTCCTGATGATGACCAGTTTCACCCGGGTGATTATCGTCTTGTCGCTCCTGCGGCAGGCCATGGGTACGGCTCAAACACCGCCCAACCAGATTTTGTTGGGAATTGCGTTGTTTCTCACGATTTTTATCATGGCGCCTGTATTCACTCAGGTCTACGACGATGCGATTGCCCCCTACAGCAACGACGAAATAGGCCTCGAGGCGGCGGTTGAGGCGGCACAGATCCCGATGAAGGATTTTATGTTGCGGCAGACCCGGGAAAAAGATTTACAGACCTTTGTCAGCATTTCCGACAACCCGGATATTGCGACACCCATGGATACCCCGCTGACGGTTCTGGTGCCGGCTTTCATCACCTCTGAGCTAAAAAGCGCCTTTACGATTGGCTTTATGCTGTACATCCCCTTCATTGTCATCGACATGGTCGTAGCCAGTGTGCTGATGTCGATGGGTATGATGATGCTCTCGCCGATGATCATTTCCCTACCCTTCAAGCTGTTGCTTTTTGTCATGGTGGACGGCTGGATGCTATTGATGACCTCGCTGACCGGCAGCTACGTCTAGGGATTCACGTTATGGAGACAACGGAGGTTATTAGTATCGGGAGGGAGGCGATCTGGACGGTCCTTTATGTGGCTGGCCCCGTACTCTTGATAGCCCTATCGGTCGGATTGATTATTGGTGTGTTTCAGGCGGCCACTTCGATTCAGGAGATGACCCTCAGTTTTATTCCCAAGCTCGCTGCGCTGATCGCCGCGCTATTGATATTCGGTGATTATCAGCTGACGATCTTGTCCGATCTTTTTGTTGCTATTTTCGACATGATCCCTCAAGTCTTCACGCGATGAATCTCATCCTCGACGATGTGGTGCAAATCCTCGCCACAGGGTTGATTCCCCTACTCAGAATTTCCGCGCTGTTACTCGCCGCACCCTTGGTTTCGTTGAGAGTCGTTTCGGTGCGGATTCGGGTCGCAGTTGCCGTGGTACTAACGATCTTTATTTACCCCAGGCTCGATCTGCCGGTCATTGATCCCGTGAGTGCGCAGGGCTTGATGCTGATTACGCGTGAGCTTCTGGTGGGCCTTTTGTTTGCGGTGGTGCTCCAGGTGGTCAATGCGGCCCTGGTTGTGGCGGGACAAACGCTGTCAATGAGTATGGGATTGGGCATGGCACAAACCGTGGATCCGAATATTGGCCGAGTACCGGTACTGGCCTCCTTTCTGGTTGTCATGTCCACGCTGATTTTTCTAGCGATCG
>CAXPKH010000004.1:0-2413 GCA_964217615.1 Luminiphilus sp. | reverse complement strand
TGAGCACGCTTTGCAGTGCCAAAGCGGCGTCGTGTTGCTCCAGTGCCAGAACGCTTGCGGCGGCCTGCCCGGCAACAATCTCCCGGGCAAGGTTGGGCCCAGTCAGTACCCCTGAGATACACCCGGGCGCCACCTCCCGGATGATCTCGGTCATCCGCATGCGGGTGTGTTTTTCCAATCCCTTGCTCAGGCTGACGACCGGGACGGCGTCATTCATGTCGGAAAGCGCGCTGCTAAGGACCTCCCTGAAGTGGCTGCTCGGCACGGCGATCAGAACCGCATCTGCGCCACCGACCGCCTCGCCAATATCGGTTGTAGCTGTCAGCTTGGGGTTGAGGGCAGCGTCGCCCAAATAGCGGGTATTTCGGTGCTTATGATTGATCTGATCAACGATCGCGGCGTCACGCGCCCAAAGCACAGCGGTGCAATTGCGGCTGATCACGGAGGCGGTGGTGGTGCCCCACGATCCCCCGCCGAGCACGGCTATTTTAAAGGGCTTCACGCGCAGCATCCCTTAAAGTACTGGCACCGCGTTGCGCGATACTCAGCGCGCGAATCACCTCTAGCCGCCGGACCAATTGATTAAGCGCTTCGGCCTGAGCGATTCGACCTTCAATCGAATCAATTAAGTGACGACTGGTTAGCATTTTCCACGCATTGGCAAAAAGGAGCTTTCCAACGGACGCCTCACTACTGATTCTCCGTTGCAAGTATGCCTGCTTGCCGTAGCTCATGCATCGACCGATAAACATCTCCTCGTCAAAGCCGTGTTCATCGCCAAATCGCAATAAAATATCGGCGCCGATGCTGTAAGCCTCGGCAAAAATCGTCAGCGTCAAATGCCCCACCTTAGGCGAAAGCGTATTCAGGAGTACTCGGGCATTGTCGGTGTCTGCCTCGAGCATTTCCTGCCAGTCAGGCGCCTCTCTACCGAGCTCTTCGGCAATCTGCTCTTCAAACGCGTGAGTTTCAGGGTAAAAGAACTCGAACTTGAATAGATCCCTGAGCTCCCTCACTTCGCGCCAAAAGCAATCCATGGCGGGCTCTGAGGAAGTCTTCTCGCTGAGTGCTAGCAAAGCGAGCTCTGCCACCGCGCGATTGATAAAAAAATGGACGATGGTATTGCGGTAAAAGCTGGCAATCGCGGCCTGACCCTCAGCGATGCCATAGACTGTTTCGGGCCCTCCGTCGAAACGGGTGATGATGCCCTCGTCGATCATATTGCCCAGTAACTCCGGCATGTTGTTTGCGTAATTAAGGTTGAAATCCGGTGATAGTCGGACGCCGCGCTTTGTCGCCCACTGGGTGATATCGCGCACTTCTCGAATGACCTCGTCTTCCGTTAGGGCGCGGGGGAAAGCGCCCAGTAATGTTGCGGAGACAACGGCTGGAAAAGTAGCAGGCGTGACCCGATTAGCCTCCACGGCCACCTGAAACGCAATTTTTGATATCGCCAGTTGATCCTCTGGCAGTGGTGCCGCATCCAGGCGCACGGGCTCGCCAAAGTCGACATGAATCCGACCCATCGGGCGTGCCAGACTGCGCAAGTACCTCACCAGCCAGCCGACCGATTCAGGCGCCTTTGGCACACCCGATTGTTCTCTTGCATATTCTTCTGCATCGCGCACCAAGTCATAAGACACCGAGACTGGGATGATGTGGATATCGCGAGCCGCGGCATGGTGGGCGCCCTCGAGGACATATTTCAAGAGTCCATATTTGGGGGGCATCAGCTTGCCCAAACGCGAGCGGGTTCCCTCGAAGGACCAGGTCATGGGAAAGCGCTTCTCCATTAAGTAGCCGATGTACTGCTTGAGGCTGAGCTTGTAAATCTCGTTATCCTGAAAACTGCGGCGAATGAAAATCGCGCCTGCCCGTCTGAGAAAGAACCCCAAGATCGGGATGTTCAGGTTAGCGCCGCCAAAAAAATGAGGCATCGGGAAGTCGTTATCAAAGAGAATTTTAGGAACCACGAAGCCATCGATATACGTTTTATGTGTCCACAACAGCGCCGACGGATAATTGCGAACAATGTGTCGAATTCTCTCAAGGTCAGCGGCGTCATATTGCAGCGTTTTGTCATACCCCAGTCCAAGACCAATCGTGCATAACCTGGCCCAGACATCGAGCCAGAATCGCGTAGGGATCGAGATCATTTCGCGGAGGTATTCTTTGGCCTCAGCTTTCACAGCCTTTATTGGCTTGCCGCTCTCGTCGGCAATGGAGGCAAGCGCCGCCTTAAAGCCTCGGTTGTTGCGAATGCTTTGCCGCACGTAGCGCGGCACTTTGTAGCGCCCACCGATCAGTTGCCGTTCCGCGATATCCATGACGATCGCGGCCTGACGTGCGACAAAGACTGCGAAGGGCTCGATCGCTTCGCTCGGTACCAGCCCGGTTTTGGCTTGGAATCGTG
>CAXPKH010000003.1:0-9435 GCA_964217615.1 Luminiphilus sp. | reverse complement strand
ACCGGTGGCTCCAGTATCGCCTTGAGGGCCTTGAGGCCCAGTAGCTCCGGCAGGAATGTTGGCAATATCAGCCTCTAGTTCCTCAAAGTTGTGATTGAAGTCCTCAGCCTTGATGACATCCCCATCGTTAAACTCAATCAAGTCACCACCAAAAGCGTGGAGACTGGTGACAAGCAATACAGCAGTCACTAAACGATTCATATCAAGCCTCCTTGGCTCGCATCAGATACACCACTGCCCACAGCGCGACTGCGAGGGTGATGGTTGCCCACAAGGGCATAAAGGGAACGGGTAGCGCCGCAGCGCTAGCCTGACCAAATATGGCTTGGCCGAATATGGCCGTACCAAATTGAGGGAGGCTCTGTGCCACCGCCGCAAGACTAGTGCTTGTGGTTAAGGCAAAAACACAAATGCGGGATAGGGGTTTCTTCATAGCGCTGACTCCGTGGTGGTAAAAACCATCCGCACTTGTAGAGTCAGACGCCCTGAAGCTAGCACGACGCGCTTGCAAATGCATCAGGCCGCACGCGAAATGCTTGCAACCAATAGAAACTAACTTGCCTGCCATTAGATGATTTTAGTCTTAGAGTAACAACCCGGAAGGGCGTAGCGTATGGCTCGGATGGATGAGCCATCCACGTTTTTCAAGTTGGAGAACACCATGAAAATGATCATTTCACTGCTCACACTTTTGGCATCAATGCTCGCCTTTGGCGAATATCGTGAGGGCTCTTTGGCGCCCGAGGGGATCAGCAATATGCCAGAAGTCCTTTACCACGCGCACGGCGACGAGCCGGAGGACGATGAGCCAGAGGACGACGAGCCAGAGGACGACGAGCCAGAGGATGACGATCCTGATAGCTGAGCAAGCCAATCTGGGGAAACAACCTTTCAGCCGATCCTGTGAGCATGGCAAGGCACTTTCCTAACCTAGAGCCCCGCGGGGCTCTTTTTTAGCCTCGCGTTTGACGCTTTCTGCTATTTGGGATCGGCGCTGTCGAGAGCAGAATCACCTTGAAATTTCAAAAGGTCGGAAATGATGAGCTCGGTTTGGCAATTCCTTAAAAAGTACGAGTTCTGGGTTTTGGTCGCCATTTGGCTAGCACTGGCCATCGCCGAGTACATCACCGAGGACGCTACCTTGGCGGGCCTCATGGGCCTGATAGGCATAGTCGCCATCACTCGGCTAGCCATGCACCCTATGTGGAAGAAGGACGAGCAGGGCGAGGAAAAAGCGACTGACTGATTGGGTTCCCATAACGCCGAAAAAGCGGTCAGACAGCGAGCATTTGGGGGGACATTGGGGGGGTGTGTGACAGCGTAATCCAGTAATACCAATGGCTTCAGGCTCGTATGCGGCGACCGTCCGCTCCGCCATGTTCATCAAATGTCTGTTAACCCTCATCAAGGCCTAACTCGCCCCGTTAGCTGAGTGGCGTCTAGTATTGGCACAACGCATGAATATTGAAATGCTATTAGTGCATCGTCGCCTTAGTTTAAAAAAGTCTTTTTCCCGTGCCCGAACGAGGCGTAGGGTTAAAGAGCGGCGTGAGGGAAAAAGACACAGATTGGAGCAGAGCTCCCCCTAAAAGACGCTCCCCACGCCGCGGCTCTGCCGTCCGGCAGCGGGGCGCAGAAGATGCCTTCAACGTCGTCCGTAGTCATTCCACCGATAGGCACAGATGCGTGAGATGCCGATCAGTCTCGCGGCCTCGCTCAGCGTGGCGCCGTTTGCAATCAACGTATGCAACGCTCTGAGCTTTCTCTCATGCTCAATATCGTAAATGCGTGCCTTTTCGCGATCCGTTTGATTCGCTTCGCCCACACCGGGAACACGCCGACGCCCCGTTCTTTGCTCACCGGCTTTTTGTCCGGATACCCGGGTTGTGGGCAAATAAGTACTGAAACCAAAGATCATTAGCGCAAGAGCCGTCGGGGATGAGCCCTTGCTACCCCGTCCCTACCTTTTTGGATCAACCCCGCGTTTTAGATATGCGATCCGCCGGGATGATCTCACTCCTGCACTCGCGAAAGGCCCGTCGCGCTCTGCAAAAGTCGGCGTTTAATCGTTATAGAAAAAATCTATCAGTAAAAAATAGCGCGCTACTCTCTGAAGGACTGCCAATGCCTTTAAGTTATGTCTCTCAAACGATCCTCTGGGAAAAGGAGATATGGGTGAGCGGTTTTCTTGAGCAATCCTCGCGGCGGGTGGTGGCGATTTTGATGCTGGTCTTCGCTGAGGGGTCCGCGGCAAACGCCATCGAAGACGAGCTGGGCGCCTGGTATATGACTTTCTTTGCGAAGCAGTGGTCCGACAGCCCTTGGGGCTTTCAGGGTGACGTGCAGTATCGTAGCTGGGATCATGGGTCAGATCTGGAACAACTTTTGCTCCGAGGGGGTGTCACCTACTCGCCACGGGCATCAGGCACACTGTTTACCCTCGGCGCCGCCAATATCACCTCCGGGAAGTTTGGTGCTTCCCGCGAGACCATCTCAGAAAATCGGATTTATCAGGAAGCGCTGATCCCTCAACAGCTTGGGAGCAGAGTGCGGCTGCGGCATCGTGTGAGGTTCGAGCAGAGATGGGTCGACAACCAAGACTTTCGAACGCGATTTCGCTATGCGCTGTTCGTGACAATCCCGCTCAATTCCGCCGGCGTCGCGGAGGGGACGTGGTATGTATCGTTGTACGACGAGTTATTCGTGAACGGACAGCGCGATATTGGCGATGGCAGAGAGGTCGACTACTACGATCGAAATCGCCTGTACGGGGGCGTGGGTTATGCGATCTCGGAGCGGACACAGCTACAACTGGGCTACATGCAGCAGCACTCCGACCTCTTTAACAAAGGGCAACTGCAATTTAGTCTACATCATCGCTTCTGATGGCTTGCCAGCGGGGGACAAAGTGCACAGACATCACCTGATGTTTGCCAGCGAGTACAGAATTAAGCGTGGCGAGCAATCGCAATTCAGGGCAGTGTGGGTATAGTGTTTCATGATACCTCTCAACGAGTCCGTGCTAAAAATTTATTGGCCCACACCGTCCAGAGAGCAAAAGTTAAAACGCGTTGAAAGGAGAACCGTTATGAAAACATTGAAAGGCAGCATGGCTGTTATCGGCTTGGCCTTATGCTCCCAATACAGCTTCGCCGTGAACCCCGTGGAGTTTTGGGGGTGTAAATTTAACGAAGGCAAAGGGATGAGTGACCTGATGTCGTGGACCGCTGAGTGGAATGAAGTCGTCGACGGACTGCCCGACGATGGCTACAACGCGTGGGTCATGACCCCGATGTTTAAGAGCAATATGACGGCTTTGGATTTTCTTTGGGTGGGAGCGTGGCCCGATTACACCAAAATGGGATCGGGCCTGGACAATTTTTTTAATGGGGAAGAAGGCAGCGCGCTGTTCGTGAAATTTTTGGAAATCACTACCTGCGAAATCCACGATCTCTATTCATCGACGGCGGTCCGAGAAAATTCGAGCGATTGAACCAAGAACACTGCGTCATGAGCCGCAGCAGCAAGTGGCGTGAGGCGACGGGGGAGCGTGCCTCTCGCCGCGCTTGGGGCGAGAGGGTAACGCTTTGAGTGCGATCGCCTTTGATCACTTCAATATTCGTGCGCCGACCCCGCTTTTGGATACGGTGCGCGATTTTTATGTGCAGGTACTGGACCTCAGTGTGGGGGCGCGCCCAGCCGTTGCCTCCCGTGGCTATTGGCTTTACTTATCTGGGCAGCCAATCGTACACCTGATGGAGTGGGCGGATGCTCCAGACGTGGATACATTTCCGCGCGGGTACCTTGATCACGTGGCGTTTTCCTGTAACGACCTGAGCGGCATGCTTGAAAAGCTGGAGAGGCTGGGGATCGCGTATTCCAAGCGGAGTCTGAATCATCAGGGCTCGACGATCACCCAGCTTAAGATGAGCGATCCAACGGGTAATGTCATTGAACTCAATTTTTCCGGACTAACGGAAACATGAGACTGTCAATAGCGGTGGTGCTGTTGGTGGCCTTGGACCTGCTGGGCTGTGCCGCAACACCAACCCAACAGAGCGTTGCGTCGGTGCAATCGCTGGGCCTGGATGAGCCCCCATACTTTCCTAAGTGTGTGGCAAGAGAGTCTGGCACGTATTACCAACGGAACATCGATCGACACATGTGGTGGCCTTTGTCGTTTGAGGTCGACTATGCGGAGCCCATTACAGACGATTGCGTGCTGACACAGCCCTAGCCTTGGCGGTTTGTCGGGGATGACGGCGGTATAAAGCGAAAAGGCGGGTTTATACCCGGCAAAGAAGAGAAGGGGAGCGAGTATGTTCAAAAAGGTGCTGAGTGTTACGGTTATTTTGATCGCAGTGACTGGATGTCAGGGAAATACAAATAACGACGAAGCCACCATTGCCGCAGCAAAAGCCGGTTACGACGCGTTTGCTGTGGGCGATATGGACGCGTGGGCACAAACCCAGGCGCCCGATGCGAAGTGGGCAATCCCCAAGGGGTTTCCCTATGGCGGCAACTACGTGGGTCCCGAGGCGGTTATTGAAAAAGTGTTCGCGCCCATCGGCGACTTGTGGCCTGACTTTAAGGTAGAACCCGTTGCATTCCATGCCGCAGGCAATGTTGTGTTTGTTGAAACCCAAATGACGACCGGGGGTGAGGTAAGTGACTCGATTCACAAGGTCGTGATCAAAGACGGAAAATACGCGGAATTTCAGGTCTTCGATGATGCAGGGTTCATGATGTCGCACGCAGTCAATGCAGGCAGTATCGGCACCCAGTATTTTGAAGACGGCTCCGCAAAGCCTCTGATGGCAGGGGACAGCGCCAATGTCCAGATTTGGCTCGATTACATTCAGGCGCATAACGACCGCGACTTTGCAACGATTGCTGCGATGAACGCCGATGATTTTCGCGGCGTCGCGGCCCACGGCGAAGTGGTTGAGGGGTCCGAGGCACATACAGCGTTTTTGCAGAACTGGGTGGCCACCGGAAATCCGCAGTGGCGGGTATGGTGGGTGATTGCCAATGATGGCGAAAACAGTGATGGCGTCATGGAGGAGTGGCTGGCGACCGGCAATGTGGTCACGACTCAAGGACCCGATGGCAAGTCGGTGAAAACCTATGAAACCGTCGATGTGCTGCTTGAAGGCGGCAAGATCAAGCTCCTTAACGTCGCGGCGCAAAAGATGCCTTGAGCTGCTGCGGGGGTCGGTTGGGATCTAGCCGTAAACGGTTTTATGAGTGCTGGCGTTATGCGGAGCATGACGCTCCCAGCGTGACTTCCGCCACAGACCGCTGCATTGGGCGGTTGCCCCGACGCAGAGGCCGGGGGTGCCCGTTGAGTGGTGTCAGGGTCGATTCATGACCTGCGAGCGATATACGCGACTGGAGTCGCAGCTCACAATGTCACTATAGAGACTGTTCCATACCGCGCCCAAGCCCTCGTTCCAAATCGTATGGGTATAATTCGCATACGCTGACAGCGTTGGATATCCCGTGATCCATTTGAAACTAATGGCGTTTTCGAGACCTGCGGGAGCACCCGCTCGCGGCCAAAGTTGAACAGCGCCGAGGTCTGCGCCCGTCAGACCTCGTGAAGACATCTCCTTGGCAAAGGCCATATTGGCAACGAGCAGGTCTGCATCGCCCTTTCCAGACTTGTAAAAGCAGTCCTGAAACTCGGTGATGTGATTACCCAGCGTCCAGTCGTTGGCGGGAAACAACTCCCAGGCGCCCCATTCGCTGTGCGAGCACTGCTCGAGAAACTTATTGGCTTCTGTGTAGAGCTCGGCGCCGTGCTCCGCGCGCTTGTCCATGTCGGCACCGAAGTCGGCGTAGTTTTGCCAGTAGCCAAGCCAGGTGAACTCCGTGGGATACTGGCCATCGGAGAACTCTGGCCACATCAACTGGCCGACGTGATTTTGAAACGCGTCATGTTCTGCCGCCCAGTCATTTACCAAGGCGGCGTGCTTGACGGCTTGTTTGTAACCATCCACCCCGTCTTTAAATTGACATCCGTAGATCTCGACGGGATTGCCCGCGCCCCACTGTGGCGCATCCGCGCCGTGGTTGTCTGCGATAGCAGCCGTGGTAAAGGCCAGGCTGGTAGCGAAAACCAATGTGTGTATTTTCATAACATCTCCTTTTGTTGGTTGCAGGGGGTGGCGGTTGTCACACCCCCGTCGCATATCTGGGCTTTACGGCCGATGCAGCACCGTCTCGGTGTTGAGCATCTCGCCAGTGCAGTCGGCATAGAGGTTGAAATAATCACGCGTGGCCTTCCAGCCCCCATTGGCGAGCAGAGATCGTCGCGACATAAAGGACTCCATGTCCGGGTAAACCGCTACGTGCGCAAATTCCCCGGGGGAATCCGCACCGCCGGCATGGGGCAGCATGACCAACCAGCCGATAATGCCGCCAGCGTCCTCTTGCATATCGCTCGCGTATTCGGCGTGCTTGGCAGACAGTTCCTCGAAGGTGACGCCCTCTTTACGGGTACACCAGTTCCAAGTCACGTAGCGCTCGTCATCGTTGGCCATCTGCTCTTGATCGGCATAAAGCATGAAAGCATGTGCTTGTTTGACGTGGCACACCGCGAGAGACTGCCATCGCTCGTTGAGTGCCATCCCGTCATCAGTTGTCAGCCAGAGGTCCCACGCTTTGCCCCAGCGCCCGTAGTCGCTTACCAAAAACTCGACAAAATCATAGGGCCATGGCCGCGCCAGGTTCTGGTGTGAAAAGAGTGGAAACTGGCGGACAAAAACGGGGTCCACCTCATTTTTTTCAGCCCATTTAAAGTAGTCCTCAATCATTTCCTGATAATCGCTCAGGTCGACACCCGGATTGAGCTTGCAGAGGTTGGCCTGAATGTTAAAAGGCTGTTGCACGTTGATGTTGTCGATCATGTGATCATCTGCCAGCGCGACAGAGTGAGCGAGAATTGTCAGAAGCATGGACCCTAGCCATGCAGGTAGTAGCGTTTTCATTGTTGTTCCCCAGGTGGTTTGAGTTGATACGTTTCCCTGAAGCCGGCGGTACTCCGTTGGCTCAAAAGTATCAAAAAGATAAAAGCGTGAAGGTGAAGCTTTTGTTAAGCATGCTGTTGCATAAATGCAACGGTATGCCCCAATTTAGTCATTGGACCTTCTGGTGCCGCTCCATCCGCGGCTGAGGTCGGACCAACCAGTAAAAGGCACCGCCGCTTACCACGACACCCGCTGATATCAGTGCCTCGATCGGCCGCTGTATGACGACATAGGTGAGCGTCCAGCCAGTAATGGTCAGAAATACCAACGGGGTGAGGGGGTACAACGACACTTTAAAAGGGCGTTCGATGTCAGGTCGCCGCCAACGCAATACGAACAACCCCATGACGGTAGCAAAGGTATTGAGCGCCATCGTGGCGCCAGAGAAGACGAGAATCTGCTCGAAAGACGCGGTCCAGAGAAAGAGGAGGGCTAATCCCGATTGCAGCGTGATGGCAGTGACAGGGATCCCATCTCGGTTTTGTCGGGCTAGCGGCGCAAAGCGGGGATAGTCCTTTCCGATGCGATGTAGCACTCTCGGTCCCGCCAAAATCATCGCGCTGATGGTAGAAATAAGGAGCAGGGCCAATAACGCGCCCATAAATACGCCTAATTCGGCGCCGAAAGCATAGCGCGCTGCGATTACGCCGACCTCCACTTTGCCGGTCAGGGCTTCTATCGGCGCTACCGACAAGAAGACAAAATTCAGTAGGCAGTAGAGCGCGGCGACCAATGTCGTGCTGATGCCCAACACCCACGGCAGGCTCCGCTGCGGGGTGGCCAGTTCGCCACTGATGTAAGTCGCGGCATTCCAACCGGAGTAGGCATAGTTCACGTAAATCAGCGACACCGCAAACACGCCACTTCCCAGAGCGCTCGTGGTCTCATCTGACCATGCAAATTCAACTTGGCTCTCAACGGGGCTCAGCGTCAGAGCCGCCACTGAAAAGCCGAAAATCAATAGAATTTTGAGGGCGGTGAATGCGGTTTGAGTTTTTCCGCTACGCCGATGATTGCTGCAATGCGCTGCTGTCAGCGCCACGATCGCGACGGTTGCGAGCAACAGGGGATCGACGTCGAGCCCACTGGAATTCAGGTAACTGCCGAAAGTCAGCGCCGCAAGCGCAGTCGGTGCGGCGAAGCCGACGGTGGCCGATACCCAACCAGAGATAAACCCTGCGCAAGGGTGATAAATCTCGTTAAGGAAATGGTATTCGCCCCCTGATTTGGGGAGCGCCGCGCCTAGCTCTGCGTAGCTGAGCGCGCCGCAAAGTGCCGAGACGCCCCCGACTAACCAAAGCATCAGAATGACCGGCGCCGACTGAATATCGATCAGCTGAAACCCAAGGCTCGTGAAAACGCCCGTGCCTACCATGTTGGCGACGACAACAGCGGCGGCGACTCTGGCAGGATAGTAGGACAGTTGCAAAACCTCTGCGGGTTTTAAAAAAACGGATGATTCGCTTGTTTGATTTTCAGTTCAAGGCAGTGTTCAGCGCGCATCTAAAGAAGTTCCCAGCCGCTTGTAACGGCCAGGATCTCATCGATGGTTAAGCGATAATAGGTTACTTGTAGGTTACTTTGTGGACGATCTGATGATCGACCATGGTGCGGATTTCTTCGTAGCCTTTTGCAATCGCATCCAGCTCTTCTTCGTCATCGGCGTAACGCTCCGCGAGAATTTCATTTACCTTGTTCCACTTCTCCTCGCTAGGCTGATAGGCCGCCATATTCGGGTACTCCACGTTCAGCCATACGTTGGGTGAGTCGGCGGCTGAAGAGACAAGAATCGTGTAGTCAGTGACGTAGCCCAGCTCTTTTTGCACTTCCATACTGCGTACCCAGGTGCGCTCCAGTCGCACCAGATACTCGTCGAGATAGTTGCCCTGCACCGCGATAACAGTGTGCTCAATAACCTCCTCGCTGAGCGAGTAATCCTCCCAGATTTCTGCGTGAGTAAAGAAGCTTGCGCTGACGAGTAAGGCACCCAATAAAGACTGCTTGAACATGTTGACCCCCTTAAGCTGCGGTTGACTGCCGGTCGATTATCCGACCAGACCACCTGTTGTAGCACTGTTCAGAGGGATTGGATAGCGATCGTTGGACCCGGTGCTCCGATGAATTGCGGGCGACTCATATCAGCCAGCGGATGATCCAGAAGGTCCCCATGCCCGACAAGAGGGCGAATATATGATTGCCAGACCATTTGGCAACGACTCCCGTAGCGAGTAGCCCCAATAATTCCGCCCAGCCTGCCGTCAGCTCTCCTTTTGGCGTGGTCAGCATGGAAATGACCAATGCTGCCATGACGCTGGGAGCGACATATTCCAGCGCCCGCAAGAGGAGCGGCGGGAAGGTGTAGCGCGACAGCGCAAAAATGAAAAATGCACGCATTGTGTACGAG
>CAXPKH010000002.1:0-12441 GCA_964217615.1 Luminiphilus sp. | reverse complement strand
AGAGAAAGCCACCGCTAATCGGGCCCAGAACAAATCCTGCGGCGGGGCAGGCGCTCACCAGCCCTGACACGCTTCCTTGCTCTTCAGCCCCCACGGCAAGAGAGGCACCGGCGGCGACGGCGGGCATCAGTAGCCCCAGACCTGCGCCGATCAGAACCATGCTGGTCAGCACGGCCCCCCAGCTGTCCAGCGCGCTGATGATCACGGTGCCGATCAATAGCAGGCCGCCCCCCCAGCGCACGAGTTGAATGGCTGGCCCGGCGTAACGCTGTGCGATTACGATTTGCATGAACAGGGAGCTGGCCGCCGACACCATCATCGCCCAGCCCGTATGCTGCGCGGTCTCGATACCTGAGAGATTCAGCACGTCCTGTAATCGAAAGGCCAGCGTTTGCTGCACCATCGCAAAACCCGTGAAAGCGCCGATCGCGGAGAACAGATAGACCCGCAGGCGAGAGTCAAAATAGCCGAGGCGACGGGGCCGGGTCTGGGTGGCTCGCGGCTTTACGCCTTTCGAGAGTTTCAGGCCGATGATGATCGCGGCAAACCCAGACATACACGACGCGACCACCAGTGGCGCTAATAGGCCGAGCCCGGCAACCAGTCCCGCCATCACCGGTCCCATGATCATCCCCATGCTATTGGCACTGGAAAGTCGAGCCAGTGTCTTGATGCGGAACCGTGCCACGGTGTGATCTGCCGCATAAGCGGTGCAGCCAGGGCTGGTGGCCGACATAGTGGCGGCCTGCAGTGAGCGGATGATCAAAGCGATGATGAAAAGCGTGAGGCCAGTGATGACGCCATCCCCCGCGAGGGAGAACAGCACAGCAAAGGCAAGCGAACCGATGCAGTAGCCCATGAGCCCGATGAGGATGACGGGCTTGCGACCAATCTGGTCCGAGAATCTTCCCCAGAAGGGCGCGACCAGCGTAAAGATAAGCGCCGAGGTCGAAATGATCGCGGTGATGCGAACTTCATCGAGGCCCACCGACCGTCCCAGCGGGGGCAGGATGGCGAACACGAAGGCCTGTCCGATGGCCGTTGCGAAAAGGCCAATAAAAAGCAGGGAGAGAGACTGACGATCCAATCGCTCCGTGCCCGCCAGCGAGCCGGTGGCGACGGTGTCAGTCATCGGCGACTCGGGCGGTAATCCAGTGATAGCGGGTGGGCAGGATTTTTGTCAGCTGCAGTATCAACCAAGCGTCCCAGCCCACCATGATCCGGCGTTTACCGCGAGCGGTGCCGCGCAGGATGATATCCGCAGCGCGCTCGGGTGTGGTTTTGGCAAGGCGTCTGAACTGCTGGTCCCTCTCATCGGCATCGGCCATGACCAGGTTGCCCTCGCCGTCGGTGCGGGCAGATCGCGCAATATTGGTTTGTACGCCACCGGGGTGAACACTCGATACAAACAGCTTCGAATCCATGTATTCCGCCTGAAGCGCTTCGCTAAAACCGCGGACTGCAAATTTGGCCGTGTTATAGGCGCTTTGCGTTGGAATGCCGACCATGCCGAAGATTGAAGAGATATTCACGAGATGGGCGCGCTCTGACTCCTTGAGTAGCGGCAGAAATGCGCGTGTGGCATGCACGACTCCCCAAAAATTAATATCGATGAGCCACTTGAAGTTGTCCTCGGTAGAATCTTCAAATCGCGCACCATAACCCACGCCGGCATTATTAAAGAGCGCGTCGATGGCGGGCGTGTCCTCGGCAACGGCCTCTGCCCAGGCAAACAGCTCATCGCGGTTGCCGCAGTCCACAATGCGGGTAATGACTTTGGCGCGATCGCGATCCAGGAGACCTGCGGTCTCGCTTAATTTGGCTTCATTCAGATCACAGAGCCAGACATGGCACCCCGCCGCGTTCAGTCTTTGCGCCAGCGCTCGACCGATGCCGTCTCCCGCTCCCGAGATCGCGGCTTTTTTTCCTGCGAAGTAACGATCGATTCTGGACATAGGGCTTCTCCCTCTCAGCGCGGCGCGCAGTGTAACCGACATGGCGTTGATCTTGGCGGAGCGTAAAAATTAGACAGGGAAATCGCTTTGCAGTAGACTGCAGACCCAGCCCGCGCGGGGTTATTGCCAGCCCCATCACGCGTCTAAGTTTGCGATTTGCGACCACAGGGTGAACCTAGCCCGGCCTGTCCGTGCACCTGTAACAACCCTGTGGCGAAGACTGGGAGGTCTGTTTGTCTGATTCCGCTGTCCTCGTTTTGGAAGATGGCGCGACGTTTCGCGGCCGATCCATTGGTGCTCCGGGGAGCACGGTGGGGGAGGTGGTGTTCAATACGGCGATGACGGGCTATCAGGAAATCTTGACCGACCCCTCTTACTGCCAACAGATCGTGACGCTGACTTATCCGCACATTGGCAACACGGGTGTTAATGCCGCGGATGAGGAATCGAGCGGCATTCAAGCCGCGGGCCTTGTCATTAGGGATTTACCACTGATCGCCTCCAGCTTTCGCTCGGAGAGTAGTCTCAGTGACTATTTGTCCGCCGGCAATATTGTGGCGATTGCCGATATTGATACCCGGCGGTTGACGCGGCTGCTTAGAGACAAAGGGGCGCAGAACGGTTGCATCATGGCCGGGCCGGCACTGGATGAGGCAGAGGCATTGGCTCAGGCGCGCGGCTTTGGTGGGCTCAAGGGGCTGGATCTCGCCAAGGAGGTGACGACCTCGACGCCCTACGAGTGGGATCAGGGGTCCTGGCAATTGGGTTCGCCAACGGATGATCCGGCGCCGCGGCCGGCTTCGCGTTTTCATGTAGTAGCGCTGGATTTTGGGGTTAAACGCAATATTCTTCGCATTTTGGTCGACTTGGGTTGTCGCGTTACCGTGGTGCCCGCCCAGACCTCGCTGGCAGACGTGCGTGCCCACAATCCCGACGGCATCTTCCTCTCTAATGGGCCGGGTGACCCGGAACCCTGTGATTACGCCATCGAATTGGCTCGCTCAGCCATGGCGGAACAGATACCGATATTTGGTATTTGTCTCGGACATCAGATCCTCGCACTGGCAAGTGGCGCTAAAACCGAAAAGATGAAGTTTGGCCATCATGGTGCGAACCACCCGGTGCAATGCCTAGCGGACGGCACCGTGATGGTTACGAGTCAAAATCACGGTTTCACGGTCTCTGAGGAAGCGCTTCCCGACACCCTCGAGGTCACCCACCGCTCATTGTTTGATAACACCTTGCAGGGCATTTCCCGAAAGGATGTCCCCGCCTATAGCTTTCAAGGTCACCCCGAGGCCAGCCCGGGTCCGCACGACGCTGCGCTGTTATTCCAACCCTTTATCAAGGCGATGGAGCGGGCGTCGCAATGAGAATGGAGCGTGCTTCATGATGGAAAAGGTACGCTGAGCTATGCCGCGACGCTCTGATATTGAAAGCATCCTGATTCTTGGCGCTGGACCGATTGTGATCGGACAGGCCTGTGAGTTTGATTACTCCGGTGCTCAAGCCTGCAAAGCCCTGAGGGAAGAGGGATACCGGGTAATTTTGGTCAACTCCAATCCGGCAACGATCATGACTGACCCCGCGATGGCTGATGCGACTTACATCGAGCCGGTCGAGTGGCAGACCGTCTCGCGCATCATAGAGCGTGAGCGCCCCGATGCGATTTTGCCGACCATGGGGGGACAAACAGCGCTCAACTGCGCACTGAAACTGGCGGCAGAGGGCGTGCTGGAGCGCTTTAACGTAGAAATGATCGGCGCCACCAAGGAGGCGATCGACAAGGCGGAGGACCGCGAGAAATTTGACGTCGCTATGCGCCGTATCGGTCTTGAGACGCCCCGAGCGGGTTTGGCGCACAGCATGGACGAAGCTTGGGCCGTCCACGAGGACATCGGTTTCCCCTGCATTATCCGGCCCTCTTTCACCATGGGGGGTTCGGGCGGTGGTATCGCTTATAACCGTGATGAGTTCGAAGAGATTTGCCTGCGAGGACTTGAGTTGTCGCCGACCAGCGAACTGCTGATCGACGAGTCGCTGATCGGCTGGAAAGAGTATGAGATGGAGGTTGTTCGTGACAAAAACGACAACTGCATCATCGTTTGCTCTATCGAAAATTTCGATGCCATGGGTGTTCATACGGGAGACTCCATCACGGTCGCTCCCGCGCAAACACTGACGGATAAGGAATATCAAATAATGCGCGACGCCTCGCTCGCGGTGTTGCGTGAGATTGGCGTCGAGACGGGGGGATCCAACGTTCAGTTTGGCCAGTGTCCAGACACAGGCCGCCTGGTGGTGATCGAGATGAATCCTCGTGTCTCTCGATCCTCGGCCTTGGCCTCGAAGGCAACAGGATTTCCGATTGCAAAAGTCGCTGCCAAATTGGCGATCGGATACACGCTCGATGAATTGGAAAATGATATTACTGGTGGCGTGACACCCGCCTCGTTTGAGCCAGCACTCGATTACGTCGTCACGAAAATTCCGCGGTTTGCCTTCGAAAAATTTGCCACAGCAGATCCGCGCCTCACCACCCAAATGAAGTCCGTCGGCGAGGTGATGGCGATTGGCCGGACCTTTCAGGAATCGCTACAAAAAGCCCTGCGCGGATTGGAGGTAGGCTCGGCGGGTTTTGAACCGCATATGCTGGTGACCGACGAGGACAGTCGGTCGGAGCTGGTGGATCGGTTGACCAACCCAGGGGCTGACCGAATTTGGTACGTAGCTGACGCCTTCAGAGCAGGGTTTGAGCTAGAAGAAATTTATGGATATTCGGGCATTGACCCTTGGTTCTTGGTGCAGATTGAGGACATTGTGCGGTGGGAATCACGGCTGCCTGGAATGGCGCCTGAGGACATTGACTGCGGGCTAATGTGGGATCTCAAGCGACGCGGGTTTTCTGACCGACGTCTTGCAGATTTGTTGGCTGCTCCTGAGAGCGAGATTCGTGAGCGTCGATGGTCGCTGGGCATTCGACCCGTTTATAAGCGGGTCGATACCTGCGCCGCTGAGTTCGCCTCGTCCACGGCCTACATGTACTCCACCTACGAGGAGGAGTGCGAGGCAGCACCCAGCGATCGCAAAAAGATTCTCGTCCTGGGCGGCGGACCGAACCGCATTGGACAGGGCATCGAGTTTGACTACTGCTGTGTCCATGCGGTGCTCGCGATGCGCGAGGACGGTTACGAAACGATTATGGTCAACTGTAACCCCGAGACGGTATCGACCGATTACGACACTTCGGACCGGCTGTATTTTGAGCCTGTCACACTCGAGGATGTGCTGGAAATTGTTGCGTTGGAGCAACCGGTTGGTGTGATTGTGCAGTTTGGAGGGCAAACACCATTGAAGCTGGCCCGGGCACTCGAGGCGGCTGGCGTACCCATTATTGGCACGACTCCAGACCAGATTGACCGAGCCGAAGATCGCGAGCGTTTTCAGAAAATGATTGAGAGCCTCTCTCTCAGGCAACCGGCCAACACCACCGTGCGCAGTGTTGATGAGGCAGTGACAGCAGCGGATGAAATTGGTTACCCATTGGTGGTGAGACCGTCATATGTGTTGGGCGGCCGCGCGATGGAGATCGTCTATCGCAAAGAGGATCTCCTGCGCTATATGAATGATGCGGTAAAAGTCTCGGAAGATTCTCCGGTTCTGCTCGACCGGTTCCTGAGCGCAGCCATCGAAGTGGATATCGACGCTGTCAGCGACGGGCAGCAGGTGGTCATCGGTGCAATCATGCAACACATTGAGCAAGCTGGCGTGCACTCGGGCGATTCTGCCTGCTCTTTGCCTCCCTATAGCCTTCCCACTGATGTGCAGGAAGCCATGCGCGATGTTGTCAGGAAGATGGCGCTGGAGTTGGGCGTCTGTGGCCTGATGAATGTGCAGCTTGCCTGGCAGGATGGAGAGATATTTGTTATCGAGGTGAACCCCCGAGCATCACGCACTGTGCCGTTTGTTTCGAAGGCCGTGGGCGTTTCTCTGGCGAAGGTAGCAGCGCGCTGTATGGTAGGGCAGAGTCTGGCGAGCCAAGGCGTCACGCGGGAGATTGTCCCCTCTTATTACAGCGTAAAAGAGGCGGTGCTACCGTTCAATAAATTTCCGGGTACCGATCCGATTTTGGGCCCGGAGATGAAATCTACGGGCGAGGTTATGGGTACCGGCGAAACCTTCGCGGCGGCCTTTGCCCGCGCACAGCTGGGGGCCGGTGACGATCCGCCGACCTCCGGTTTGTGTCTCATCAGCGTGCGTGATGCCGATAAGGCGGCCGCGATAGTGGTGGCTCAGCGCCTCGTCGCTCGAGGTTTCACGCTTGCTGCAACGGGTGGCACTGCCGACGCGTTGGAGGCCGCGGGGCTGTCGGTCCGTCGGGTTAATAAGGTGGCAGAAGGGCGGCCCCATATTGTGGATTTGATTAAGAATGATGAAGCGGCGATGATCATCAATACGACAGAAGGGCGCCGTGCCATTCTGGATTCGGCATCGATTAGGGCGAGTGCTGAGCAACACCGGGTCTTCTATACCACCACATTGGCTGCGGCAGAGGCTGTGTGTATGGCGTTGGAGCAGGAGGCCGATATGACGGTGCGTCGTTTGCAGGATTTACACGAGAGCATTGCGGTATGAACCGAGTCCCGATGACAGTCAAGGGCGAGCAGGCACTGCGCGAGGAATTGGAGCGGCTGAAAAAGGTTGAGCGCCCGCGAATCACCCAGGCTATTGCAGAGGCCCGGGAGCACGGTGATCTCAAGGAAAACGCGGAATACCATGCGGCCCGTGAACAGCAGAGTTTTGCAGAGGGACGGATAAAGGAGCTTGAGCACAAACTGTCTCATGCTCAGGTGATTGATATTGCGACCATCCCGCCCTCGGGAAAAGTGATCTTTGGCGCGACGGTGACCTTGCTCGATATTGAGAATGATCAGACGGTTCAGTACCGGATCGTGGGCGAGGACGAGGCCGATGCCAAAGCCAATTTGATTTCAGTGAATTCACCGATTGCGCGCGCGCTCGTTGGCAAGGCAGAGGGCGACGAGGTGGTGGTCAACGCGCCCGGTGGCGATCTCGTTTACGAGATCGACGCAGTAGAGCACCTGTAGACTTACTGAAAATCATTCTCATTGAACGTATGATCCGCGTTTTATAGCGGGTGTAGTCTGTGGGCCCTGAAGCGGAAACCATCAATTTGTGGGAATTACCGGTGCATACCCATGCGGTATTGATCGGCTTTGCTCCCACGCTTGCCGAGCGGTATCGCGGCCGACTTCAGGAATTTGGCTTCCATACAGGCGAGGTGATTACCTGTCAGCACCAACCCGGGTTCGGTGCGCCCCGTGTTTATCGCGTCAGCAACGCCACCTATTCGCTCGATCGCGAGCTGGCACTTCAGGTGCTGGTTAGCGTGTCGGGAGGCTAAGTCATGCCGAAAGTGCTCCTCGTCGGCACCCCGAACTCCGGAAAAACCGCGTTATTCAATCGACTGACCGGATTAAACCATCGCGTCGCAAATTATCCGGGTATTACGGTTGACACCTCCATGGGCCGTCTGGCGAAACTGCCGGATCACGAATTGATTGATTTCCCCGGGACATATTCGCTCAGACCGATTTCCGAGGAGGAGCGAATTGCGGTTGCCCATTTCGCCGATGCCTTGAGTGACGCCGAGGTGACGCATGTCTTGTGCGTGGTGGATGCAACGCGCCTGGAGAAAAGTTTATTTTTTTGTTTGCAGGTTGTTCGAGAGTGCCACAGACGGGCCAAATCGATCACCGTGCTCGCCAACATGGGCGACATATTGGCGCGACACGATCTCGATATCGATGCGCAAGGTTTAGCTACAGCCATCGGCGCCCCTGTACTGGTTGTTTCAGCGCGCACGAGTCAGGGCTTGCCCGATGTGTTGGCTCGATTGGTTTCTTCCACAGAGGATGACTCGCGAGCAGGCACTGACCCGCAGCCCGCCCTTCTCGCCCAAGACGATGAATCTGCCGATCATGCTCTCTATCAGGAGGCGCATCATTTGGCCGAGCGCTTTGGCGCACCCGGTGAGCAGCTGCTACTCATCCAATCTCGCCTCGATCGATTCTTTCTGGGGTCACTATCTGGAGGCCTGTCCTTCAGTCTCGTGATGTTGGTCCTGTTTCAGTCAATCTTTACGTGGTCCGCACCCGCTATGGACGCCGTGGAAGCTGCCGTGACCGGGCTGGGCAGTTGGCTACTGCCCTACCTGAGCGAGGGCGTTGTTCGTGATTTCACCGCGGATGCCATTTTCAGCGGGATCGGCGCATTTCTGGTTTTTGTGCCGCAGATCTTCGTGCTGACCTTTGTCATCGGTTTGCTGGAGGATTCGGGTTACCTCGCTCGTGCTGCACTCATTTGCCACAAGCCGCTCCGATTTTTTGGCCTCAGTGGTAAGAGCTTTATTCCGATGTTATCGGGCGTCGCCTGCGCCATTCCTGCGATATACGCTGCTCGCTCGATTGAATCGCCTCGCGCTCGATTTTTGACCTATCTGGCGATTCCGCTAATGCCTTGTTCCGCCCGGCTACCGGTTTACACGCTATTAATTGCGATTTTTATTCCGCGAGAAACTGCTCTGGGTGGTTTGGTGGGTTGGCAGGGCCTGACACTTTTCTGTGTCTATGGTTTGGGTATGGTCTGTGGCTTATTGGTCGCCGGTATCGTCGATCGCATCAGCCCGGGTGAGGCGCAGATGCCCTTTATGATGGAGCTGCCCGCCTACCGATTGCCGGCGTTGATACCGATTGCCCGAAAATCGGTGCAGCGCGCAAAGCATTTTGTCACCAAGGCGGGGCTTGTGATCCTGAGCGTTACGGTGGTCGTCTGGATACTCGGTTATTTCCCCAATCAGGGTGCAGACTTGGGCGCTTCGTGGCTGGGTACGGTGGGTAAATGGATTGAGCCGGTGTTCCTGCCGCTGGGCCTCGATTGGCGCTACGGTGTGGCGATTGTCAGCGCGTTTTTGGCGCGGGAAGTTTTCGTAGGCACGTTGGGTACCATCATGGGTATTGAAGGGGCCGAGGACAATATATTGCCTTTGGTAGAGCAGGTGCAGGCCAGTGCGCTACCTCTCGGTTCGGGCCTGGCCTTATTGGTCTTTTTTGCGATCGCCCTGCAGTGTGTTTCCACAGTGACCATTTTGGCGCGTGAGGCGCATTCGTGGCGACTGGCTGGGCGGATGGTTATCGCTTATTTGTGTATCGCTTGGTTGGCGGCTTGGATTACGTTTCAAATCGCCGCTTGGGTATGAGACTCAATCTGTGCGCTCATGCTGGAACAGGCGAAGTTCAGTCAAGACTAACCGCGCCGCGAGCTTCAAGGTGAGTTCATGCTGCTCTCTTCTGAGTTTTTCAATACCTGCAGTAATGTCTTCTCGCAACTGCTCAGCCTCCAGCGTGCTTAAGTCCAGGGGCAACCTGACCTCGAACTGACAGTCCGGCTGGCGTTGGAGCTCGTCGTAGACTTCAGTCAGCGTCTGGGTGGCGAAGCTGATCAACGTTTCATCAGCGCCTTTGGACCGCAGTAATGCGGCCAGTTCTCTCTCCAGAAAATCAAAAGCCTGTTTTTGTCGCGTTGGAAACTGAACGATATTGGTCATGACCTCTGGCCCCTATCCTAGGACTGCGCTCTCTGCAGATTGGACTTCTTTGGGTCGGCTGCTGGGTTCCTTCGAATCAGGGTTGCGATGTTGCCTATGCGCTGCACGAGTTGCGCACCGCTGCGCTCGCAGAGTGCTGCGACAACGAGCTCTCGTTGCGCCCGGTCGCCAACGGCAATCTTTACTTTGATCAATTCATGGTCCGAGAGGGCACGTTCAAGCTCCTGTAGTACGGCATCCGACAACCCGTTGCTGGCAACGGTGACCACGGGGCGCAGTGGGTGCGCGAGTGCGCGCAGCTGACGTAACTCTTTACTATTGGAAGCGTTCATAAGCCTTCAGATGACCTCTCGCGGTACACTAGTCGGGATGGCAAGTGTAAAGGCGTCAAGGCGGTTGTGGAGAAGGTGAGGCACTAGTGGGCAAAAAAAAATCATCCAGCCGCGCATGGTTAAAGGAGCATCACGAAGACCCCTTTGTGCAGCGCGCTCAGCGTGAGGGTTATCGCTCTCGCGCTGTTTACAAACTCCTGGAGATCAATGAGAAGGACAGATTGATCCAGCCGGGCATGTCGGTGCTTGACCTCGGGAGCGCCCCCGGGGGCTGGTCGCAAATAGCCGGCGTCCTGGTGGGTGATCGCGGGCGCGTGCTGGCGAGCGATATTTTGCCCATGGACCACCTTCCCAACGTGACGTTTATTCAGGGAGACTTCACGGAGCAGGAGACCTATGACCGGTTGATGGGGGAATTGGCGGGCCGTCGTCTGGATGTGGTGATGTCAGATATGGCACCCAATATGAGTGGATTGACGGCCGTGGATCAGCCGAAAGCCATGTATTTGGTGGAATTGGCAACCGACATGGCACTCCGCGCCTTGTCGCCCGGAGGCGCCCTGCTGACGAAAGTTTTTCAGGGGGAGGGGTTTGAGGCGTGGTTTCATCAGATCCGTGAGCGGTTCGGGCGCGTAGTCACCCGTAAGCCGTCGGCGTCGAGGCCGCGCTCTAGGGAGGTCTACGTGGTCGCCACGGGCCTTAAAACTCCCGGAGATACCCCGTAAGCCCCTTTTTCGGGTAAAAGATGGGACAAATTCGGGGAATTTGCGGTAAAAACGCCTTGAAATGGGCCGATTCTGCCCCATTCAATACTTAGGGGCGCTCGCGGATGCTGCAACTCTGGTTCAGCGTCCCTCATCGAACCGTTATACTGCGCGGCCGGACCCAGCGCACGCGTGCAAACCGAGAGGAACTCTTGTGAACAATATGGCCAAAAACCTTCTGCTGTGGTTATTGATCGCCGCGGTCCTACTTTCGGTTTTCAACAATTTCAATCTGCGGACCGGTACCGAACAAGTGGGCTATTCGGAGTTTATCCGTGAAGTGCAGACGGATCGTCTTTCCAGAGTGCTGGTCGATGGCCTGACCATCATCGCACAGCGGAAGGACGGAACCAGTTTCGAGACCATCAGACCAATGGTTGAAGATCCCAAACTGATGGACGACCTGCTCGCTCACAACGTCACCGTCGAGGGCAAACAGCCCGAGCAGCAATCGGTGTGGACACAATTGCTGATCGCCAGTTTCCCCATACTGCTGATTATCGCGGTCTTTATGTTTTTCATGCGACAGATGCAGGGTGGTGCCGGCGGACGCGGTGGTCCCATGAGCTTCGGCAAAAGCAAGGCCAAGCTTCTGGGCGAAGACCAGATCACCACCACGTTTGCAGATGTCGCGGGAGTCGAGGAAGCCAAAGAGGACGTGCAGGAGCTGGTTGAGTTTCTGCGGGATCCCGGTCGGTTTCAGAAACTGGGTGGCCGTATTCCGCGAGGCGTGCTCATGGTTGGCCAGCCTGGTACGGGTAAAACGCTTTTGGCCAAAGCGATTGCGGGCGAAGCCAAAGTGCCGTTTTTCTCGATTTCTGGATCAGATTTTGTCGAGATGTTTGTCGGTGTGGGTGCATCTCGTGTGCGTGACATGTTTGAGCAGGCCAAGAAGCAGTCGCCCTGCATTATCTTTATCGATGAGATCGACGCCGTCGGTCGCCACCGCGGCGCTGGTCTGGGCGGCGGGCATGACGAGCGAGAGCAAACGCTGAATCAGCTGCTGGTCGAAATGGATGGCTTCGAGCTGAATAATGGTGTCATTGTAATTGCCGCTACGAACCGTCCGGATGTGTTGGATCCCGCGTTATTGCGCCCCGGAAGGTTTGATCGACAGGTGGTTGTGGGTCTCCCTGACATTCGCGGGCGAGAGCAGATTCTGAAGGTCCACATGCGCAAAGTCCCGTTGTCTGAAGACGTTGACTCCTCGAAAATTGCGCGGGGCACCCCCGGATTTTCTGGGGCAGATCTCGCAAATCTGGTGAACGAGGCCGCACTTTTCGCCGCGCGAGGCGGATTACGCCTGGTGGGAATGGATCAGTTTGAGCTTGCCAAAGACAAGATCATGATGGGCGCTGAGCGGCGGTCGATGGTGATGTCCGAATCCGAGAAGCGGAACACGGCTTATCACGAGGCCGGTCACGCTATTGTGGGGAGACTCATGCCTGAGCATGATCCGGTTTATAAAGTCTCGATCATTCCGAGGGGGCGCGCATTGGGGGTTACGATGTTTCTCCCGGAAGAGGACCGGTATAGCCACAGCCGACGTCATATTATTTCTCAGATTACGAGTTTGTTTGGTGGCCGAGTCGCTGAGGAAATGACACTGGGTAAGGATGGCATCACCACGGGTGCCTCCAACGACATCCAGAGAGCCACCGAAGTTGCCCGGAATATGGTCACCAAGTGGGGTTTGTCGGAGGCGATGGGTCCGCTGATGTACGACGAAGGTGGAGAGGAAGTGTTTCTCGGCCGTACCGCGG
>CAXPKH010000001.1:0-6956 GCA_964217615.1 Luminiphilus sp. | reverse complement strand
TGGTGATGCCGGGTGACAACATCAATTTTGTTGCGACGTTGATTGCGCCGATTGCGATGGAAGAGGGCCTGCGTTTTGCGATCCGTGAGGGTGGTCGAACGGTCGGTGCCGGCGTCGTCGCCAAGATCCTCGACTGAGTTCCTTTTGAGTAGAAAAAGCCCGCATTAAGCGGGCTTTTTTTTGCCTCTGTTACAGCTCTACTTGGTTGGCTTTCGTGGCGCATCTTGTTCAGATGCGACAAAGCGTTATGCTGTTAGGGTCTGTCCTGCGAGGAGCCCTCGATGATTGAGTTCATGTTGAATGGAGCGCCGGTAACGAGCGCTGCCGCCGCAGATACCCCGCTACTCTGGGTATTGCGAGAGGAGTTGAAATTAACGGGCACTAAGTTCGGGTGTGGCATTGCCCAGTGTGGGGCCTGCACTGTGCATCTAGACGAAGATCCGGCGCGGGCTTGCGTTACGCCCATCGCAGCCGTAGCGGGGCGCAAAGTGACGACCATTGAAGGTTTAGCCACGCCGGTGGCCGACGCCTTAAAAGCTGCTTGGGAGTCCGAACAGGTACCGCAGTGCGGTTACTGCCAATCTGGACAAATCATGCAGGCCGCAACGCTGCTTGAGCAAAATAATAATCCCAGCGAAGAAGACATCGTTGCGCATATGAATGGACACCTGTGTCGCTGCATGGCCTATCCGCGCATCAAGCAAGCCATCAAGGTAGCGGCTCAAGAGCAGGGAGGTCGTGATGTCTGATTCTTCTTTATCTCTGACGCGCCGCCGCTTCGTCGCCGGCGCGGCCGGCTCCTCGATGGTGATGGGGTTAGGAATGCTACTGCCCGGCTGTGACGCGGACCAGGTGGTCTCGGATTTGGGTGAGGCAGGAGCGAGTCAGGCGTTCTCTCCTGTGATCTGGTTCGAGATCGACGCGCAGGGTGGCGTTTCAGTCAACATCGTCCGTGCCGAGATGGGGCAGCATGTGGGCACTGCTTTGGCGCAGATTATTGCCGATGAACTGGGTGCCAACTGGGATGATGTGCGCATTACCCATGTCGATACCGACCCCAAATGGGGTTACATGGTGACCGGCGGATCTTGGTCGGTACATACCTCCTTTACTCAACTGTCCCAAGCGGGTGCGGCCGGGCGAATGATACTGGCTGAGGCAGGTGCGGCATTACTGGGTGTCGACCCATCGCAATGCCGCGTCGAGGGCGGTCGGGTAATCGCGGGTTCGGGCAGTCTTACTTTTGCAGAAATCATCCGGGACGGGGATGTCAGTCGCAGTTTCACCCAGGCAGAGCTCGACGCAATGCCTGTGAAAGCGCCTCAGGATCGGCGCATTATTGGTCGCGATGTTGCCGCGCTGGATATTCCTGCCAAAGCCGATGGTAGCGCGCAGTATGGTCTCGATGCCTCATTGCCGGGCATGGTTTACGGCATCCCATTAGTGCCTCCAACACGTTACGGCTCTGTGGTGGTATCGGTCGACGACTCAAAGGCCAAGGCTTTGGCAGGCTATATCGATGCGGTCGAGGTACAGGACCCGACCGGTACGATTCAGGGGTGGGTGGTTGTTGTGGCGGAGCAATTACCGACGGCAATGCAGGCTGCGCGGCTGATTAACGTCAGTTGGGAGGCGGGCCCCACAGCCGCGGTTGATGAAGCCGCCATATTTGCGGAAGGCCTGCGCCTCGCCAATGACCCTGCCGAGGGCACCCTGGTGGTGAACGAAGGCGATGTGGAGGCGGCCAGACGCACGGCCGCCACCGTGTTGGAGGGGACCTATCGCACCGGAACCGCGCTGCACTTCACCCTGGAGCCGCAAAATGCACTGGTCGAGTTTGATGCTGACGGTAAGTGCCACATTTACGCCGGGAACCAGTGGCAATCGCTGATACTCCCCGTCTTGTCGCAAGCCCTCGGCCTAGCGGAACCCGACATCATTATTCATCAGCATTATCTTGGGGGTGGTTACGGGCGCCGTCTGTTCGGTGATCAGATGATCCCTGCTGCACTGGCCGCGCGGGCGGTAGGCCGACCTTTAAAACTCATCTTTGATCGGGAGACGGATAGTCGCTTCGATTGCGCGCGCTCGCCTTCAGTCTGCACCTTCGCTGCCAGTATCGACGCGGCGGGTAAATTATCCGGAGTCGATCATGCAGTGGTTGCGGGTTGGCCCACTTTGGCAATGGCCCCCGGTTTTCTTGCGGACGGGGTCGATGGCTTGGGTAAGTTCGATACTTTCTCGGTCAGTGGCGCAGATCATTGGTACACCTTGCCCAATCATCGCGTTCGCGCAGTCAATAATGGACTCGCACAAAGCACCTTCTTGCCGGGCTGGCTCAGAGCGGTGGGTCCGGGCTGGGTAGGTTGGGGCGTCGAGTGCTTCCTCGATGAAGTAGCGCACACTTTACAGATCGACCCGCTGGCCTATCGCCTGTCCCTGTTGGATGGCCGAGGCAAAAATGCGGGGGGCGAGGGTAGCACGGTAGGTGGTGCCAGCAGATTGCGTGCGGTACTCGAGGATGTGGCGCAGCGCAGCGAGTGGGGACGAGCGATGCCCGCCAACGAGGGACTGGGAATCGCTGTGGGTCATGGTCAGGAGCGGGGTATGCCCACCTGGGTGGCCTGTGTCGCACACGTTGCGGTTGCCGAAGACGGGGGGCGCGTCACGGTACGCAAGCTCTGGCAGAGCATTGACGTTGGGACTGTGGTCAACCCATCGGGCGCCATGGCGCAGGCAGAGGGTGCAGCACTGTGGGGGCTCAGCCTTGCGCTGCACGAGGGCGCGGTTTTTGAAGACGGGCAGGTCAAACAACGTAATCTGGATACCTACAAACCCCTGCGCATGGCGGATGTGCCAGAACTGGATATCGCCTTTATCGATAGCGACGCGTTCCCCAGTGGGCTGGGGGAGCCGCCGTTGATTCCAGTGGCACCGGCGATCGGCAATGCTATTTTTGCAGCCACGGGGACGCGGGTGCGGGATCTGCCCATTCGGCTCGCTTGAGTCTCCGACTGGCCACTTTGTGAGAAAAGTCGCATCTCCCTAAAACGCCCGAAAATCGGGCGTTTCGTGGTTGACACC
Source organism: Luminiphilus sp. (assembly GCA_964217615.1). Classification (GTDB taxonomy): domain Bacteria; phylum Pseudomonadota; class Gammaproteobacteria; order Pseudomonadales; family Halieaceae; genus Luminiphilus. Next base: position 3,872 of record CAXPKH010000001.1, on the reverse strand, counting down.
CCCCCAGCGCATCCGTAGACTTCGCTCTCTTTTTTCGGGGTCCCCCGCGGACACCGGCTGTTTTTAGGAGATGTAGCGTGCAAAACCAGCGTATCCGGATTCGTCTGAAGGCCTTTGATCATCGGCTGATTGACGCGTCAACGCAGGAGATCGTAGAGACGGCGCGGCGCACTGGCGCTCAGGTCCGTGGCCCGATCCCCCTGCCCACCAAGAAAGAGAAATTTACCATTCTGATTTCTCCTCACGTGAATAAGGATGCGCGCGATCAGTATGAGATTCGCACGCACAAGCGTCTCCTCGATATCGTCGAGCCCACCGAGAAAACGGTTGATGCTCTGATGAAACTCGACTTGGCTGCGGGCGTAGAAGTCCAGATCAGCCTAGGTTGAGCACAATTTGTAAGTAGTAGCCTGCCCGGTTAGCGCCGGGTGTGTAACGTTCGGGAAGGCTGGTGACAGCCAAACCGGGCGGCCATAGAGGGTTGAGCCCCGTACACTGTGAGGTTTAAGCCATGACTATTGGTTTAGTCGGCCGAAAATCGGGAATGACGAGAGTCTTCACCGAGGACGGCGCATCAGTACCAGTGACCGTAGTGGAAATCACTCCAAACCGCGTCACTCAAATCAAAGAGCTCGAGACCGATGGGTATCGGGCAATTCAGGTCACAGCGGGAAGCCGCAAGGCCTCGAAAGTCAGCAAGGCAGAGGCCGGGCATTTTGCCAAGGCAGGCGTAGCTGCGGGCGAGGGTCTGTGGGAGTTCCGACTGGACGGTTCCGACGAGGTTTTTGAGATCGGAGCCGAATTGACCGTTGAACGGTTTGAGCAGGGTCAGAAGGTCGATGTAGCGGGTCGATCCAAGGGCAAGGGCTTCCAGGGCGTGGTTAAGCGCTGGAACTTTCGCACTCAAGACGCGACCCACGGTAACTCTTTGTCGCATCGCGCGCCGGGTTCCATTGGTCAGTGTCAGACGCCGGGCCGTGTTTTCAAAGGCAAAAAGATGTCTGGTCATATGGGCGACGAGCGTGTGACCACCCAGGGTCTGGAAGTCATCCGCGTGGATGCTGACCGTAACCTCTTGTTAATCAAGGGGGCGGTGCCCGGAGCGCCTGGCGGCGAGGTCATTATTCGTCCGACAGTCAAAGCGGCGGGTGCTAGCCCGTCCGAGTCGTGAGTAGCGGGGGCGAGACGTGGAACTAAGTGTAGTCAAGCCGGGTAACAAGGCGGCAGGTACCGTAGCGGTATCCGAAGCCAACTTCGCCCGCGAGTATAACGAGGCGCTGGTACACCAAGTGGTGACGGCGTATTTGTCTGGAGCCCGACAGGGTACCCGGGCGCAGAAGACACGTTCAGAGGTGGCCGGTGGCGGTAAGAAGCCTTGGCGACAAAAGGGAACGGGTCGCGCGCGCGCGGGCACTATTCGTTCGCCAATTTGGCGCTCGGGTGGCGTCACCTTTGCTGCGAAACCTCAGGATCATTCGCAGAAGGTCAATCGCAAGATGTATCGAGCGGCGATGCGCTCCATCCTGTCTGAATTGGCGCGCTCTGAGCGGCTGGTGATTGTAGAGGCGTTGGATGTGGAGCAGCCGAAGACCAAGCTGCTGGTGGAGACGCTCAAGGGCTATGGCGTGGACAACGTCCTGATTGTGGCAGACAGCGTAGATAAGAACCTGTATCTGGCGTCTCGCAACCTGCACAAGGTCGATGTGCGTGATGTTGAGGGCGTTGATCCGGTGAGCCTGATTGCGTTCGACAAGGTGATGATCACGGTGGATGCGATCAAGAAGTTTGAGGAGACATTGGCATGAATCAGGAGCGTGTATTCCAGATCCTGTTAGGGCCCCATGTCTCTGAGAAGTCGGCGATTGTGGCAGAACAGGCGAATCAGTACGTCTTTCGCGTCTGCCTCGATGCGACCAAAGATGAGATTCGTCAGTCCGTCGAGCAGCTGTTTAAGGTGACGGTCAGCGACGTTCAAACGTTGCGCGTGAAAGGTAAGACCAAGCGCAATCGTTACGGTTTGAGCAAGCGCCCCTCGTGGAAGAAAGCCTACGTGCGGGTGGAGCAGGGTCAGGAAATTGACTTTGCGTCGATAAGCTGAGGTGGTGAGTTATGGCAGTCGTAAAAAGTAAACCTACTTCGGCAGGTCGCCGCCATCACGTCAAGGTGGTTACCGAGGGACTCCACAAGGGCCGTCCCTACGCGCCGCTGCTGGAGAAAAAGTCCAAGACAGGTGGCCGCAATAATTTGGGCCGCATTACCACTCGTCACATTGGTGGCGGCCATAAGCAGCATTACCGAAAGATTGATTTTAAGCGCACCAAAGACGGCATCGCCGCCAAGGTGGAGCGCATCGAGTACGATCCCAACCGCACGGCACATATTGCCTTGTTGTTGTACGCAGACGGTGAGCGTCGCTACATCATTGCACCTAAGGGTGTACAGGCAGGCGACGTGTTGCACTCTGGGTCAGCGGCTCCCATCAAAGCCGGTAATTGCCTTCCTGTCAGAAATATCCCCGTTGGTTCGGTGATCCACGCGATTGAGCTTAAGCCAGGCAAGGGCGCCCAGCTGGCACGCTCCGCAGGCGCTTCGGTCCAGCTGGTAGCGCGTGAGGGCCAGTACGCGACCATCCGGCTTCGCTCGGGTGAGATGCGCAAGGTGCCGATCGATTGCCGCGCAACTTTGGGTGAAGTGTCGAATTCTGAGCACAGCCTGCGAAAGCTGGGTAAAGCAGGTGCCGCGCGCTGGCGAGGCGTCAGACCCACTGTGCGTGGTGTGGCTATGAACCCGGTAGATCACCCCCACGGTGGTGGTGAGGGCAAGACCTCGGGCGGACGTCACCCCGTAACGCCTTGGGGCGTACCTACCAAGGGCTACAAGACCCGCAAGAACAAGCGCACCGACGGCATGATTGTTCGTCGTCGTGGCAAGAAGTAATCAGTTAGGAGACTCAATACAGTGCCCCGTTCATTGAAGAAAGGCCCCTTTATCGACCTCCACCTGATGAAGAAGGTAGAGGCAGCGGTAGAAGCCAACGATCGTCGCCCGATCAAAACCTGGTCGCGACGTTCCATGATCGCCCCGAACATGGTCGGTTTGACTATTGCCGTGCACAACGGCCGCCAACACGTTCCCGTTTTAATCAACGAGGACATGGTCGGTCACAAGTTAGGTGAATTTGCCGTAACCCGAACCTTCAAGGGCCACATTGTGGACAAAAAGGCCAAGCGCTAAGGCCGGGTGGAGAGAGAAATGGAAGTAGCAGCCAAATTGAGAGCGGCCCGAATCTCGGCGCAGAAGGCTCGCCTGGTCGCAGACCAGGTGCGTGGCAAGCCCGTTGGAGAGGCTTTGAATGTGCTGGAGTTCAGCAACAAGAAAGCCGCCGCCATTGTCCGCAAGGTACTGAATTCCGCGATCGCAAACGCGGAGAACAACGAAGGCGCCGACGTCGACGAGTTGCGAGTATCGACAATATTTGTCGACGAGGGGTTCACCATGAAGCGTCTTAAGGCCAGAGCCAAAGGTCGCGGCGACAGAATTTTCAAGCGCACCTGCCATATCACGGTCAAGGTTGCGGATAGCGAGAGCTGAGGAGACGACCGTATGGGTCAGAAGGTACATCCAACGGGTATCCGCCTGGGCGTGGTCAAGGACCACAACTCAGTGTGGTACGCGGATAGCAAGAACTACGCGCAGAACCTGATCAATGATATTGAGGTGCGCGAGTACATCCTCAAGAAGCTGGATGCGGCGTCGGTCAGCCGGGTCAAGATTGAGCGGCCTGCGCAAACCGCGCGCATTACGATTTTCACCGCGCGACCTGGCATTGTCATTGGCAAGAAGGGCGAGGACGTGGATGGGCTTCGCAAGGA